>CAUJJS010000087.1 GCA_963205415.1 Pseudomonadota bacterium | reverse complement strand
GGGATTGGAGATTCGGGATTGGGGATTCGTACTCAGCGTCGGGCTGTCAATCGCCGCTCGCTTTTGCAAATCCCGAATCCCTATTCCCCAATCCCGGCTGTATTACTTGATGATCTTCGCCACCACGCCGGCGCCGACGGTGCGGCCACCTTCGCGGATTGCAAAACGCAGACCCTCTTCCATCGCGATCGGTGCAATCAGCGTCACCGTCATCTTGATGTTGTCACCCGGCATCACCATCTCGACGCCTTCCGGCAACTGCACCGCACCGGTCACGTCGGTCGTACGGAAGTAGAACTGCGGACGGTAGCCACGCAGGAACGGGGTGTGACGACCGCCCTCGTCCTTGCTCAACACGTACACTTCGCTTTCGAACTCGGTGTGCGGGGTGATCGCGCCCGGCTTGGCCAACACCTGACCGCGCTCCACGTCATCACGCTTGGTGCCGCGCAGCAAGAGACCGGCATTGTCGCCCGCCTGGCCCTGATCCAGCAGCTTGCGGAACATTTCCACGCCCGTCACCGTGGTCTTCTGCGTGGTGCGAATGCCCACGATTTCCACTTCGTCGCCCACCTTGATGACGCCGCGCTCGATACGGCCGGTCACCACCGTGCCACGGCCGGAGATCGAGAACACATCTTCCACCGGCATCAGGAAGGCCTTGTCGATTTCACGCTGCGGCTCTGGAATCCACGAATCCAGTGCATCCACCAGCTTGATGATCGAGGGTACGCCGATGTCGCTCTGGTCGCCTTCCAGCGCCCTCAGCGCCGAACCGGCAATGATCGGGGTGTCGTCGCCAGGGAAGTCGTACTTCGACAGAAGCTCACGCACTTCCATCTCGACCAGTTCCAGCAACTCGGCGTCGTCCACCATGTCAGCCTTGTTCAGGTAGACCACGATGTAGGGCACGCCCACCTGACGGCTCAGCAAGATGTGCTCGCGCGTCTGTGGCATCGGGCCGTCAGCGGCCGAGCACACCAAGATCGCGCCGTCCATCTGCGCCGCGCCGGTGATCATGTTCTTCACATAGTCGGCGTGGCCCGGGCAATCGACGTGGGCGTAGTGGCGCACCGGCGATTCGTATTCGACGTGCGAGGTAGAGATCGTGATGCCGCGCGCCTTCTCTTCCGGCGCCATGTCGATCTGGTCGTAGGCGCGGAATTCGCCACCAAAACGTTCTGCACCCACCTTCGTCAACGCCGCCGTCAACGTCGTCTTGCCATGATCCACGTGACCGATCGTTCCCACGTTCACGTGCGGCTTGGTGCGCTCGAACTTACCCTTGGCCATGATTGCTCAACCTCTTGAATTTAGACTAAATCGAAAGTGTGTTCTTGCAGTCGATCGAAATCGACTCAGCTCTTCTTGATGACTTGTTCGGCGATGTTCGCCGGCGCTTCCGAGTAGCGATCGAACTCCATCGTGAAGGTCGCGCGCCCCTGCGTCATCGAACGCAGGCTCGTGGCGTAGCCGAACATCTCACCCAGCGGGACCATCGCGTTGATGATCTTGCCGGACGGGGAATCGTCCGAACCCTGCAGGATGCCGCGACGACGACTGATGTCGCCCATCACGTCACCCATGTAGTCTTCCGGCGTGACGATCTCGACCTTCATGATCGGCTCCAACAGCACCGGATCGGCCTTGGCGAAAGCCTCCTTGAAGGCCATCGAACCGGCCACCTTGAAGGCCATTTCGTTCGAGTCGACGTCATGGTAGGAGCCATCGACGGCGCGCACCTTGAAGTCGACGACCGGAAAGCCCGCCATCGGACCGTTGACCATGGCTTCACGAATACCCTTGTCGGACGCGGCCACGTATTCCTTGGGAACCACACCGCCGACGATGGCACTCTCGAAGCTGTAGCCTGCGCCACGCTCCTGCGGCTCCATTTCGATCACGATATGGCCGTACTGGCCGCGACCACCGGACTGACGTACGAACTTGCCTTCCTGCTTGACTGCCTTGCGGATGGTCTCGCGGTAGGCCACCTGCGGCTTGCCGACATTGGCCTCGACGTTGAATTCGCGCTTCATGCGGTCAACGATGATGTCCAGGTGCAACTCGCCCATGCCGGCAATGATGGTCTGACCAGACTCCTCGTCGGTACGCACGCGGAAGGACGGATCCTCCTGCGCCAGGCGACCCAAGGCCATGCCCATCTTTTCCTGGTCGGACTTTGTCTTGGGCTCGACCGCCATGGCGATCACCGGCTCCGGGAAGCTCATGCGCTCCAAAACGATCGGCGCATCGATGGAGCACAGGGTATCGCCCGTGACAACATCCTTGAGACCCACGGCAGCGGCGATATCACCCGCCAGCACTTCCTTGATCTCTTCGCGATTGTTCGAGTGCATCTGCAGCACACGACCAATGCGCTCCTTCTTGCCCTTGACCGAGTTCAGTACTTGATCGCCGGCATTGAGCACGCCCGAGTAGACGCGGAAGAAGGTCAAGGAACCCACGAACGGGTCGGTGATGATCTTGAACGCCAAGGCCGAGAACGGCTCCTTGTCGCTCGACTCACGCGACAAGACCTTGGTCTCATCGTCCACGTCCTGCCCCTTCACCGGCGGCACGTCGACCGGCGAAGGCAGGAGCTTGATCACACCATCCAGCATCGCCTGCACGCCCTTGTTCTTGAACGCGCTGCCACAGAACATCGGCACGATCTCGGTGCGCAGGGTGCGCTCGCGCAAACCCTCGACGATCTCGTCTTCGGACAAATCTCCACCCGAGAGATACTTGTCCATCAGTTCTTCACTGGCCTCGGCAGCGGACTCGATCATGAAGGCGCGCGCTTCGTCAGCCTTGGCCTTCAAATCAGCTGGGATGTCGCGGTATTCGAACGACAACCCCTGAGATGCGACATCCCAATGGATCGCGCGCATCTTGAGCAGATCGATCACACCCTCGAAGCCGTCTTCAGCACCCACCGGCACCTGCATCGGGACCGGCGACGCGCCCAGACGCGACTTCAGCTGGTCGCGCACCTTGAAGAAGTTCGCACCAGTGCGGTCCATCTTGTTGACGAAGGCGATACGCGGCACGTGGTACTTGTTGGCCTGACGCCACACCGTCTCGGACTGAGGCTGCACGCCACCGACCGCACACAACACGAACACGGCGCCGTCGAGCACGCGCAAGGAGCGCTCCACTTCGATGGTGAAATCGACGTGGCCAGGGGTGTCGATGATGTTGAAGCGATGCTCAGGCATGGTCTTGTCCATGCCTTTCCAGAACGCCGTTGTGGCGGCGGACTGGATCGTGATGCCGCGCTCCTGCTCCTGCTCCATCCAGTCCATGGTGGCGGCACCGTCATGCACTTCACCCAGCTTGTGGTTCTTGCCGGTGTAGAACAGGATGCGCTCGGACGTGGTGGTCTTGCCGGCATCGATGTGAGCCATGATGCCGAAGTTGCGGTAACGCTCGATGGGGGTATGACGTGACACGGTGCTGCTCCTCGACTTACCAGCGGTAGTGCGCGAACGCCTTGTTCGCTTCCGCCATACGGTGGGTTTCTTCGCGCTTCTTGATCGCACCACCGCGGCTTTCGGCCGCATCGAGCAACTCACCGGCAAGCTTGCGCGGCATCGAGTTCTCACCGCGCTTGCGCGCAGACTCGATCACCCAACGCATCGCCAAGGCAACGCGGCGAGAGGCACGCACTTCGACAGGAACCTGATAGGTGGCACCGCCCACGCGACGGGACTTGACCTCAACGGCCGGAGCCACGTTGCCGAGTGCTTTCTCGACCAGCTCCAAGGGGTTGGCATTCTTTTCGCCAATGACGTCCATCGCGCCGTAGACGATCTTTTCCGCAATCGACTTCTTGCCGCTCTTCATCACCATGTTGATGAAACGCGCGACAACCTGGCTGTCGTGCTTGGGGTCGGAAAGAATCGAGCGAGTACCGGGCGAACCTTTACGGGACATGTGCGCACCTGAATTTGGAAAGAACTAACAAATGACGATATTGCGAACCCCGCCACCTGTGGCAGGGCTTCAAACTCGACTTACTTGGGACGCTTGGCGCCGTACTTGGAGCGGCTCTGGCGGCGCTTGGCCACACCCGAGGCATCCAGAGAGCCGCGCACGGTGTGATAACGCACACCCGGCAAGTCCTTGACGCGGCCGCCACGCACCAGCACGACCGAGTGCTCCTGCAAATTGTGACCTTCACCACCGATGTAACTGATGACTTCAAAGCCATTGGTCAGGCGAACCTTGGCAACCTTGCGAAGCGCGGAGTTCGGCTTCTTCGGCGTCGTGGTGTAAACACGGGTGCAAACACCGCGGCGCTGTGGGCAATTTTCCAGGGCCGGCGAGGCGCTTTTGTAGGTTTTTGGGCTACGCGGCTTGCGGACCAGCTGATTGATGGTGGACATGCAATTTTCCAGCTACGAATACTAATGTGAACAAAAAACAGGCCCGACATAGGTCGACCTGTTTCATCGTGGCATCTCGTGGCGTCGTCGCACGCGCGGCCTTTGGACCGGATGCGCCTCACTTCCCTGTGGCGAACACGAAGAACGTCCTGTTCCTCTTTTCGCTTGTCGCCAAAACCCTGATTCGATCAAAAACGATGAATCAAGAAGCGGAATTATAGGGCAGCTTTGTTCATTCCGCAACTACCCCAAACAACAAGCCTGCGCTCTTGAATGCAAGCCTGGCCTGAGGGGAAGCGCGCAACGGAACTTGAAGCACTCCGTTAACGCGCGTCCGGTCATCAGACATTCAGCTTTCGGCCGCCGGCTGCGCCGGTGCTTCCTGCAACAAGGAACCGGCATCGGACGGTGCATCTGCCAAGGCTCCCAGGTCACCGCGACGGCGACGGTGATAGGCCAAGCCGGTACCCGCCGGAATCAGACGGCCAACGATGACGTTTTCCTTCAGGCCGCGCAGACTGTCGTGGGTACCGCGCACGGCCGCCTCGGTCAGAACGCGCGTGGTTTCCTGGAACGATGCCGCGGAAATGAACGACTCGGTCGCCAGCGACGCCTTGGTGATGCCCAAGAGCACAGGCTGGTAACTGGCCGGCATCTCATTGCGCGCCAGGACCTTGGCGTTGACATCGAGCGCGAGTTGGCGTTCGACCTGTTCGCCGTGCAGGAAGGTGGTGTCACCAGGCTGATCGATCTCGACCTTGCGCAACATCTGTCGCACGATCGTTTCGATGTGCTTGTCGTTGATACGCACACCCTGCAAGCGGTAGACGTCCTGAATTTCCTTGCTCAGGTACGAGGCCAGACGCTCGACGCCCAGCAATCGCAGGATGTCCTGCGGATTGGGTTCGCCGTCCACGATCATGTCGCCGCGGCTGACGTGCTCACCTTCGAACACTTCGATCTTGCGGTACTTGGGAATCAGCTCCTCGTGCTCGTTGCCGTCCACATCCTTGATGATGAGGCGCTGCTTGCCCTTGGTGTCCTTGCCGAAGCTGATCATGCCGGAGAACTCGGCCAGGATGGCCGGATCTTTCGGCTTGCGCGCCTCAAACAAGTCAGCCACGCGTGGCAGACCACCGGTGATGTCGCGCGTCTTCGAGGCTTCCTGCGGGATACGCGCGACCACGTCGCCCACGCCGACGGCGGCGCCGTTCTGCAGGGTGATCACGGCACGCGGCGGCAGCAGGTACTGCGCCGGCAGATCGGTACCCGGGATGTTGAGGTCATTGCCTTTCGCATCCACGATGCGAACCAGCGGGCGCAAGTCCTTGCCGGCCGCGCCGCGACGCTTGGGATCGATGATTTCAACACTGGCCAAGCCGGTCAGTTCATCGACCTTTTCAACCAAGGTCACGCCTTCGACGAAGTCGACGAATCGCACGAAACCACTGACCTCGGAAATGATCGGATGGTTGTGCGGATCCCAGTTCGCAACCGTCTGGCCGCTCTTGACCTCCGAACCATCCTTCACCGCCAGCACCGCGCCGTACTTGAGCTTGTAGCGCTCACGCTCACGGCCTTGGTTGTCTTGCACGGTCAATTCGCCCGAGCGCGAAACGGCAACCAAGTGGCCACTCTCGTGCTGCACCGTCTTGAGGTTCTTGAAACGCACCAAACCATTGGTCTTGACGGTGACGTTGTCCACCGCCACTGCACGCGATGCCGCACCACCGATGTGGAAGGTACGCATGGTCAGCTGGGTGCCCGGCTCACCGATCGACTGGGCCGCGATCACGCCGACCGCCTCGCCCTTGTTGACCAGGTTGCCGCGCGCCAGATCACGGCCATAGCACAGCGCGCAGACGCCGAACTCGGCCGAGCAGGTGATGGTGGAGCGCACCTTGACGGATTGCACGCCACTGTTTTCCAGCTTCATGACCAAACGCTCGTCCAACAGGGTGTCGCGGGTCACGATCGGATCTTCGTCATTGCCGGGCGCAAACACGTCTTCGGCCACAACACGGCCCAACACGCGATCGCGCAGGGGCTCGACGATTTCGCTGCCCTCCACGATCGGGGTCATGGTGATGCCTTCCTGCGTACCGCAGTCGTCCAGCGTGATGACCACGTCCTGCGCCACGTCCACCAGACGGCGGGTGAGGTAACCGGAGTTCGCGGTCTTCAAAGCCGTGTCGGCCAAGCCCTTGCGTGCGCCGTGGGTTGAGTTGAAGTACTGCTGGACGTCCAGACCTTCGCGGAAGTTCGCGATGATCGGGGTTTCGATGATCGAGCCGTCCGGCTTGGCCATCAGGCCACGCATACCGGCCAACTGGCGGATCTGCGCGGCGGAACCACGAGCGCCGGAATCGGCCATGATGTACAGCGAGTTCATCGACTTCTGTGGCACCGACTCACCCTTGGCATCGATCACCTGCTCGGTACCGATGCCTTTCATCATTGCCGCCGCCACCAGTTCATTGGTGCGCGACCAGATGTCCACCACTTTGTTGTAACGCTCGCCGGCGGTGACCAAGCCGCTCTGGAACTGCTGCTGGATCTCCAGCACTTCCTTTTCGGCGTCGGCCAGAATGTTCTTCTTCTCGTCCGGAATCAGCATGTCGTCGATGCCGATCGACACGCCTGCGCGGGTGGCATAGCGGAAGCCGGTGTACATCAACTTGTCGGCGAAGATCACCGTTTCCTTGACGCCCAAGCGACGGTAGCACTCGTTGATCAAGCCGCCGATGGCCTTCTTCTTGAGCTCGGTGTTGATCAGCTCGAACGGCAGGCCATCGGGCAGGATCTCGGCCAAGAGGGTACGGCCAACCGTGGTTTCCACGATTGAGTTCTTCTTGACCAGTTCGCCATTGGCCTCGACCTCGGTGTGCGGAATGCGCACCTTGATGGCGGCATGCAGTTCCACCGCGCGATTGTCGTAGGCGCGCTTGACCTCGGCCAGATTGGCGAAAACCATGCCTTCGCCCTTCTTGTTGATGAGCTGGCGGGTCATGTAATACAGGCCCAGCACCACGTCCTGCGAGGGCACGATGATCGGATCACCGTTGGCGGGCGACAGGATGTTGTTGGTGGACATCATCAAGGCGCGTGCTTCGAGCTGGGCTTCCAGACTCAAGGGCACGTGCACGGCCATCTGGTCACCGTCGAAGTCGGCGTTGAAGGCGGTACATACCAAGGGATGCAACTGGATGGCTTTGCCTTCCACCAGCACCGGCTCGAACGCCTGGATACCCAAGCGATGCAAGGTCGGGGCACGGTTTAGCAGCACCGGATGCTCGCGAATCACTTCTTCCAGGATGTCCCAGACTTCGGCTTCTTCGCGCTCGACCAGCTTCTTGGCCGCCTTGATCGTGGTGGCCAAACCACGGCGTTGCAGCTTGGAGAAGATGAAGGGCTTGAACAGTTCCAGCGCCATCTTCTTCGGCAGGCCACACTCGTGCAGGCGCAAGGTCGGACCGACCACGATCACCGAACGGCCGGAGTAGTCCACGCGCTTGCCGAGAAGGTTCTGGCGGAAGCGACCCTGCTTGCCTTTGATCATGTCGGCCAAGGACTTCAGCGGGCGCTTGTTGGTGCCGGTGATGGCGCGACCACGACGACCATTGTCGAGCAAGGCATCCACCGATTCCTGCAGCATGCGCTTCTCATTGCGCACGATGATGTCCGGCGCCGAAAGCTCCAGCAGGCGGCGCAGGCGGTTGTTGCGGTTGATGACGCGACGATACAGATCGTTCAGATCGGAGGTCGCGAAACGGCCACCATCCAAGGGCACCAGTGGGCGCAGATCCGGCGGCAGCACCGGCAACACGGTCAGCACCATGTGCTCGGGGCGGTTGCCGGACTCCAAGAAGGCTTCGACCAGCTTGGTGCGCTTGGTCAAGCGCTTGAGCTTGGTCTCGGAATTGGTGGAGCCGATTTCTTCCTTGAGCTTGATCATCTCAGCGTGCAGATCGATGCTCTTGAGCAGCTCGAACACCGCTTCGGCGCCCATGCGCGCATCGAACTCGTCACCGTGATCCTGTACCGCCTGCAGGTACTGTTCTTCGCTCAGCAACTGGCCGCGTTCGAGGATCGTCAGACCCGGGTCGATCACCACATAGGCTTCGAAATAGAGGATGCGCTCGATGTCGCGCAGGGTCATGTCCAGCATCAGGCCGATACGCGAGGGCAAGGATTTCAGGAACCAGATGTGCGCGACCGGCGTCGCCAGATCGATATGGCCCATGCGCTCGCGGCGCACCTTGGCCAAGGTCACTTCGGTGCCGCACTTTTCGCAGACCACGCCACGGTGCTTCATGCGCTTGTACTTGCCGCACAGGCACTCGTAGTCCTTCACCGGCCCGAAGATGGCGGCACAGAACAGGCCATCGCGCTCGGGCTTGAAGGTGCGGTAGTTGATCGTTTCCGGCTTCTTGACCTCACCGTAGGACCAGGAGCGCACCAAGTCCGGCGAAGCCAGGCCAATTCGGATGCGGTCGAACTCGGCGGCAGGACGCTGAGGGTTGAAGAGGTTGAGCAGATCTTTCATGTCTTTACTCCGGGAATTGGGAATCGGGAATCGAGAATCGTGAGAAGCCAAGAGCCGGTGTGGTTGGGAATCGCGCAAAAGCCGTTGCTCCTGCGATTCCCCATTCCCGACTCTCTACTCCCGATCCGTCAACCCTCTTCCAACTCGATGTTGATGACCAGCGAACGGATTTCCTTGACCAGCACGTTGAAGGATTCTGGCGTACTGGCGGTCATCTCGTGATTGCCATCGACGATGCTCTTGTACATCTGGTTGCGGCCCTGCACGTCGTCGGATTTCACCGTCAACATTTCCTGCAAGGTATACGCCGCGCCATAAGCCTCCAGTGCCCACACTTCCATTTCACCGAAGCGTTGGCCACCGAACTGCGCTTTGCCGCCCAGCGGCTGCTGGGTGACGAGCGAGTACGGGCCAGTCGAGCGGGCGTGCATCTTGTCGTCAACCAAGTGGTTGAGCTTCAACATGTACATGTAGCCCACCGTGACCTTGCGATCGAAGGCCTCGCCGGTGCGACCGTCGTACAGGGTGGTCTGCCCGGACTCGGGCAAGTCGGCCAGCTTTAGCATGGCCTTGATCTCGCTCTCGTCCGCCCCATCGAACACGGGTGTTGCCATCGGCACGCCCGCGCTGAGGTTGTTGGCCAGCGCACCCAGTTCGGCGTCATCAAGCTGACTCAGGTCTACGCGCTTGCCGGCCTTGCCGCTGGCATCGTGGTTGTAGATCTGATCGAGGAACTTGCGCACCTCGTTCATGTTGCGCTGCTCGTCGAGCATCTTCTGGATCTTCTCGCCCAAGCCGCGCGCCGCCCAGCCCAAGTGGGTTTCCAGAATCTGGCCGATGTTCATGCGCGAGGGCACGCCCAGCGGATTGAGCACGATGTCCACCGCACGGCCGTCGGCCATGTAGGGCATGTCCTCGACCGGCTTGATCATCGACACCACACCCTTGTTGCCGTGGCGACCTGCCATCTTGTCGCCGGGCTGGATGCGACGCTTCACCGCCAGGAACACCTTGACCATCTTCAAGACGCCGGGCGCGAGGTCGTCACCAGCGGTGATCTTGGCGCGCTTGTCGGCAAAGCGCTTGTCGAATTCCTTCTTGTGCGCTTCGACCTGCTTTTGTGCACTCTCGATGGCTTCGGCCGCATCCTCATCCTTCATGCGGATTGCAAACCAATCGTCCTTCTTGAGCCCGTCGAGGTAGGCATCGGTGATCGCGGTCTTCTTGAGACCCACCGGACCACCGTTGGCGATCTTGCCCACGATCTGCGAGCGCAGGCGGTCGTAGATGGCCTTTTCGAGGATGCGGTACTGGTCGTCGAAGTCTTTCTTGACGCGACGAATTTCCATTTCCTCGATCTGACGCGCGCGCTTGTCCTTCTCGATGCCATCGCGGGTGAAGACCTGTACGTCGATGACCGTGCCATCCATGCCGGGCGGCACGCGCAGCGAGCTGTCCTTCACGTCCGAGGCCTTCTCGCCGAAGATCGCGCGCAAGAGCTTTTCTTCCGGCGTCAGCTGGGCTTCGCCCTTGGGCGTAACCTTGCCGACCAGGATGTCACCTGCCGCTACTTCCGCACCGATGTAGACCACACCGGACTCGTCCAGTCGACCCAAGGCCTGCTCGGAGACGTTCGGAATGTCGGCGGAAATTTCCTCCGGCCCGAGCTTGGTGTCACGTGCCGCGCAGGTCAGTTCTTCGATATGGATCGTGGTGAAGCGGTCACCCGTCACCACGCGCTCGGACAACAGGATCGAGTCTTCGAAGTTGTAGCCGTTCCATGGCATGAAGGCCACGCGCATGTTCTGGCCCAGAGCCAGTTCGCCCAGATCCGTGGAAGGACCATCGGCCAGCACGTCGCCACGCGCCACCACATCGCCGACATTCACCAGCGGTCGCTGGTTGAGGTTGGTGTTCTGGTTGGAGCGGGTGTACTTGGTGAGGGTGTAGATGTCGACGCCCGCATCATTGCTGCCGATCTCGTCCTCGTTCACACGCACCACGATACGGCCGGCGTCGACCTGGTCGATGACGCCGCCACGCAGCGCCGCCACGGTGACGCCCGAGTCGCGCGCCACCGCGCGCTCGATGCCCGTACCCACCAGCGGGGTCTGGGCACGCAGGGTCGGCACGGCCTGACGCTGCATGTTCGCGCCCATCAAGGCGCGGTTGGCGTCGTCGTGCTCGATGAAGGGCACCAGCGCTGCGGCCACCGAGACCGTCTGCATGGGCGAAACGTCCATGTAGCGAATGTCGGCTGCGGCCTTGAGCACCGACTCACCCTGGAATCGGCAGGGCACGAAGGCTTCGGCGAAGCTGCCGTTCTTGTTCAAGGGCGAGTTGGCCTGCGCCACCGCGAACTCGGCTTCCTCGATCGCGGACAGATAGTCGATCTGCTCGGTGACCTTGCCGTCCACGACCTTGCGGTACGGGGTTTCGAGAAACCCGTATTCGTTGGTGCGGGCGTACACAGCCAAGGAGTTGATCAGACCGATGTTCGGGCCTTCCGGGGTTTCAATGGTGCAGACGCGGCCGTAATGGGTCGGATGCACGTCGCGCACTTCGAAGCCGGCGCGCTCGCGCGTCAGGCCGCCCGGACCGAGGGCCGAAACGCGACGCTTGTGCGTCACTTCCGAGAGTGGATTGTTCTGGTCCATGAACTGCGACAACTGCGAGGAGCCGAAGAACTCCTTGATCGCAGCAGCCACCGGCTTGGCATTGATCAGATCCTGCGGGGTCAACTGCTCGGCTTCGGCCAGCGACAAGCGATCGCGCACGGCACGCTCGACGCGCACCAGGCCCACGCGGAAGGTGTTTTCGGCCATTTCGCCGACCGAGCGCACGCGACGGTTGCCGAGGTGATCGATGTCATCGACGATGCCCTTGCCGTTGCGGATGTCGATCAAGACCTTGAGCACCGCGAGGATGTCGTCATTGTCGAGCACGCCTTCGCCTTCGACTTCCTTGCGACCGACGCGGCGATTGAACTTCATGCGACCAACCGACGACAGGTGATAGCGCTCGAGGCTGAAGAACAGGTTCTTGAACAGGTTCTGGGCCGCGTCCTTGGTCGGCGGCTCGCCGGGGCGCATCATGCGATAGATTTCGACCAACGCATCCAGCGGGGTGCGGGTCGGATCAATGCGCAGGGTGTTGGAGATGTAAGGCCCACGATCCAGATCGTTCACCCAGAGGGTGTCGATCGTCGGAATCATGTGCTTGCGCAGCGTGTGCAGATGTTCTTCACCCAACTCGGTGTTGGCTTCCAGCAACAGCTCACCCGTCTTGGCGTCGACGATGTCGCGGGCCAGAATGCGGCCCAGCAAGTATTCGTCCGGCACGTCGAGGGTCTTGATGCCGGACTGTTCCAGTTGCTTGACGTGGCGCGCGGTGATGCGCTTGCCACTTTCAACCAGAACCTTGCCGTCCACTCCGATATCGAAGGGCAGTGTTTCGCCGCGCAGACGCTGTGGCACCAGTTCCAATTCGGCGTCGTTCTTGCGCAGGTGGAAACGGTTGGTCTCGAAGAAGATCTCGAGCATCTGCTCGTTGGTGTAACCGAGCGCACGCAAGAGGATCGTCACCGGCAGCTTGCGGCGGCGATCGATACGGGTGAACAGAGCATCCTTCGGATCAAACTCGAAGTCGAGCCACGAGCCGCGGTAAGGAATGATGCGCGCGCTGTAAAGCAGCTTGCCCGAGCTGTGGGTCTTGCCACGATCGTGATCGAAGAACACGCCGGGTGAGCGGTGCAGCTGGCTGACGATGACACGCTCGGTGCCATTGACGATGAAGGTGCCGTTGTCGGTCATGAGCGGAATTTCGCCCATGTAGACTTCTTGCTCCTTGACGTACTTGACTGCCTTGTTGCTGGCCGGGCTGTCCTTGTCGTAGATGACCAAACGCACGGTGACACGCAAGGGCGCGCCGTAGCTCAAGCCGCGGTTGCGGCACTCGCGTTCGTCGAAGGCGGGTTCGCCGAGCTTGTAGCTCACGTACTCAAGCGCGGCATTGCCACTGAAACTGGCGATGGGGAAGACCGAACTGAGCGCCGCGTGCAAGCCCTGGTCGGCGCGTTTGCCGGCAGCGACGTGCTCCTGCAGGAATGCACGGTAGGAATCGACTTGGATTGCCAAAAGGAACGGCACCTCCAGAATCGACGGACGCTTGCTGAAATCCTTGCGGATACGCTTTTTTTCAGTGAACGAGTAGTTCATGGTCGGCATACCACCCTTTGGTTGCGAGGGAGCGATCCCTCAGGTGAAACAAAATGAACGTTGGAATTCGAGATTCGGGATTGAGGATTTTGAAAAGCTGCGTTGGATGCTTTTCCAATCCCCAATCCCGAGTCACCAATCCCAGCGACTCCAGCAACGGACAAAGCCCGGGGGCAAATGCCCCCAGGCTTCAGGCTCTTTCCGAAGCAGGCAAACGACGCAAGGCGCCGCTTACTTGACTTCGACCGTGGCGCCGGCGGCTTCGAGATCCTTCTTGAACTTGGCGGCATCGTCCTTGCTGACGGCATCCTTCAGAACGCCACCGGACTCGGTGAGGTCCTTGGCTTCCTTCAGGCCCAGGCCGGTGATCGCACGGACCACCTTGATGACGTCGATCTTCTTGTCGCCGGCAGACTTCAGCACGACGGTGAACTCGGTCTGCTCTTCCACCGGAGCGGCGGCAGCGGCAGGGCCGGCAGCAACCGTTACCGGAGCGGCGGCGGACACACCAAACTTTTCTTCGATCGCCTTGACCAGCTCCATCACTTCGAGAAGGGTCTTCCCGGCGACGGCTTCGACGATCTGTTCATTGGACAGGGACATGTTTCTTACCTCTGGAGTTGATTCGATGAAGCAGCCCGCAGGCTGCGAATGGAATTAAGCCGTTGCAGGCTCGGCCTCAGCATCAGCGGCGACTTCGCCACCACCTTGCTGATCGGCCACGGCCTTGACCGCACGAGCAAACATCGCTGCCGGTTCGGCCAGCACGCGCGCCAACATCGCCAACGCCTGTTCGCGCGTGGGCAAGGACGCAAGCACTTCGACGTGGCTGGCAGGAAATACCTTGCCACCCATGGCGACGACCTTTGGCTGCAGCTTGTCGTTACCCTTGGCAAATTCCTTGATCAGGCGCCCGGCAGCACCGGGCTCCTCGGTCGAGAACGCGTACAAGAGCGGACCCACGAGCGCCTCAGCGGCACACTCGTATTCGGTTCCGGCGACGGCACGTGCGGCCAGGGTGTTCTTGACAACTTTCAAAAACACACCGGTTTCACGCGCCTTCTTGCGCATCGCGGTCATCTGAGCGACCGTGGTGCCCGCGTATTCGGCGGCGATCAGGGAATGCGCCTTGGCTGCGACGTCGGCCAATTCGGCAACGACTTCCTTCTTCTGGGACAGATTGAGAGCCATAACACTCCTCCTGGTGAACTCCGCTTGCGGCTCCTGCCGCGTGCGGTCCGTATCAGCATCCTTCCTGGACGCCGGGAACGCCGCGTGGCGTTCCTTGGTGGCCGTACTGGACCTGGACGGTGCCAGAACTGGGGACTCCCAGGACTTGCGCGAACCAGAAAAACTCCAGAAGGCAACACCATCTGCGCAGGCCCGTTGACTACCGGATTAAGGGATTGCGGTGATGCCTGAAAGCCATCACCCAACCTCGCCTGCGGTCTTTGATGGCACCCCACCGCGAACGGTCGGGGCCTTCAAAACCTTATGGGCGACGCGAAGCCGCCCAAATTTCTTACTTCGCCAGCGACAGGCTGGACTGGTCGACCGTGACGCCCTTGCCCATGGTGCTGGACAGGGAAATCTTCTGCAGGTACTGACCCTTGGACGTGGCCGGCTTGGCCTTGACCAGGTCGGCCAAGAGCGCATGCAGGTTGTCCTTGAGGGCTGCCACTTCGAAGCTGGCCTTGCCGATGGTGCAGTGGATGATGCCGGCTTTGTCGGTGCGGTAGCGCACCTGACCGGCCTTGGCATTACGCACCGCGCCTGCGGCATCCGGCGACACCGTGCCGACCTTGGGGTTGGGCATCAAGCCGCGCGGACCCAGAACGGTACCGAGCTTGCCGACCACGCGCATCGCATCCGGCGTGGCGATGACCACGTCGTAATTGAGATCACCGGCCTGCATCTTCTCGGCCAGGTCGTCCATGCCGACCACATCCGCACCAGCCGCCTTGGCCTCATCGGCCTTGGCGCCCGCCGGGCAGAACACCGCCACGCGCACGGACTTGCCGGTGCCGGCCGGCAGCACGGTGGCACCGCGCACCTGCTGGTCGGACTTTTTGGCGTCCACACCCAGACGCACGGCAACGTCGATCGATTCGACGAACTTGACCTTGCTGTTGTCCTTGATGATCTTCAGGGCGTCGTCGAGCGCGTAGCTCTTGCCCGGAACCACGGTGGCGTTGAGCGCCTTGAATCGCTTGCTGATCTTTGCCATGACATTACACCTCGACGTTCAAGCCCATGCTGCGCGCGCTGCCGGCGATGGTACGCACGGCGGCATCAAGCGAAGCGGCGGTAAGATCCGGTTCCTTGGCCTTGGCGATGTCCTCGAGCTGGGCGCGAGTGACCTTGCCCACCTTCTCGGTGTTCGGGCGCTTGGAACCACTCTGGATACCCACGGCCTTCTTCAGAAGAATGGTGGCCGGCGGCGTCTTGGTGATGAAGGTGAAGCTACGATCCGAATAGGCGGTGATGACCACCGGAATCGGCAAGCCTGGCTCCAGCTTCTGCGTGGCGGCGTTGAACGCCTTGCAGAACTCCATGATGTTCAGGCCGCGCTGACCCAGAGCCGGGCCGACGGGCGGGCTGGGGTTGGCCTGACCGGCCTTCACCTGCAGCTTGATGTAACCAACAACTTTCTTTGCCATGATGTGAACTCCTCGGGTTCCAGCGCCGCGCGGTGTTGAAGACCGTTATGGCTCCCCGTTGCTTGCGTGTTTCGAGATTGGGAATTCGGGATTGGTGATTTGCAAGAGCGTCAAACCGCTTCTTCGAATCTCCAATCCCGAATTCCCAATCCCGGCCCTATCAGGCCTTCTCCACCTGACCGAACTCCAGTTCGACCGGCGTGGAACGCCCAAAAATCAGTACTGCCACCCGCAGGCGGCTCTTGTCGTAGTTGACTTCTTCGACCGTGCCGTTGAAGTCGTTGAACGGGCCGTCGATGACGCGCACCAATTCGCCCGGCTCGAACAGGATCTTCGGTCGCGGCTTGTCCGTACCATCCTGTACCCGACGCAGGATCGCATCGGCCTCACTGTCCTTGATCGGCAAGGGCCGATCAGCGGTGCCGCCGATGAAGCCCATGACCTTGGATGTTTCCTTGACCAAGTGCCAGCTCTCATCGTCGATGCGCAGGCCGCCACCTTCGCCACTGGTTTCAATCTGAACCAGCACGTAGCCCGGGAAGAACTTGCGCTCGGAGCGACGCTTCTGCCCGGCGCGCATCTCGATCACTTCCTCGGTCGGCACCAAAACCTCGCCGAAGCGATCCTCCATGCCAGCACGCACGATGCGCTCGCGCAACGATCGCGCCACGGGATGCTCGAAACCCGAGTAGGCGTGAACCACATACCACCGCTTGGCCATGATCGTTCCTCGCCTCAGAGCCGCAACAGGAAGCGAACGCCTCCGGATACGAAGAAATCGATCAGGGCCAGCAGCAAGCTGGCCACCACCACCACGATGAGCACCGTGGTCGTGGTACGAATGGTTTCCTGACGCGTTGGCCAGATCACCTTGCGCAGCTCGAATCGCGCCTCGTGCAGGTAGGCCAACGTGGCCCGCCCCTTCGCCGTAAGTGCGAATACCAAGCCCGCAGCCACCACGCCCAAGGCCGGCAAAAGGGCCCGCATCGACGTGGCCCAATTCTGGAACCAGTAATAGCCGGCAATACCGGCAATCACCAACAACACCGCCGCCACGTACTTGGCGATATCGGCGACCGGTGCCGCGTCCTGTTTTTCAGCCTTCACATTCATCCGGGCTTTCAACTTTTGGCACGCCAGGAGGGACTCGAACCCCCAACCTGCGGTTTTGGAGACCGCTGCTCTGCCAATTGAGCTACTGGCGTTCTGATATGGGATCGGGATTGGAGATTCGGGATTGGGGATTCGCACTCAGCGTCGGGCTGTCAATCGCCGCTCGCTTTTGCAAATCCCGAATCCCTATTCCCCAATCCCGGCTGTATTACTTGATGATCTTCGCCACCACACCGGCGCCGACGGTACGGCCACCTTCGCGAATTGCAAAACGCAGGCCTTCTTCCATCGCGATCGGTGCAATCAAGGTCACCGTCATCTTGATGTTGTCACCCGGCATCACCATCTCGACGCCTTCCGGCAACTGCACCGCACCGGTCACGTCGGTCGTGCGGAAGTAGAACTGCGGACGGTAGCCGCGC
>CAUJJS010000086.1 GCA_963205415.1 Pseudomonadota bacterium | reverse complement strand
CAGATTGCCGCCAGAAACGACACTGCCACCCAGACTCTCCCAACCATTGGCTGCAGCGGCCAGATCGGCGATGGCCGTACCCGGCCCACCCTCGGCGCCAATGGCGTTCTCGAAATACCACTGCACGCCGTACTTCAACTGATCGTTCAAGGTGACTTGCAGAATCTTGGCCTCGATATGAACCTGCAAGGGAATGGTGTCCAACCGTTCGATCACGCGGCGGATCGACTCCCACTGCGAGGAGGTCGCCAGCACCAGGATGGAGTTGCTTTCTTCCACCGCCGAGACGCGGATTTCTTCGGTGGCACCCAAGGCGATGCCGCCGGTGGCATCCACTACCGGCCCGCCTTCGCCGGGGGCGATGAAGAACTCCGGGCTATCCTGCCGACCTTGGTTGCCGCGCAGGCTTTGCCCGGGCGTTCGTTGGGCATTGGTTTGCCGGCTGCGCTGGGTATTGGGTGCGTTGCGCGCGAACGGTGAGGTGACGCTGCCATCGGCGCCCACACTGCGTACCTGCACCGATTCCAGCCCCGGCGCGACGCTGCCGCCACTGGGATTGCGACTGACCGGCGCCTGCGTGCCGAACACATCCGCCAAGGTAGTGGCCAAGTCCATCGCCTTGACGTTCTTGACCTCGTACACGTAAAGCCGTTGTCCTGCCTGGCTGCCGCCCAGATCGAAGCGCTCGATCCACTCCTCGATGCGCGTCAGGTACTTGGGCTGCGGGGTGATGACGAGGATGGCATTGATGCCTTCCAGCGGCAGGAATCGGAACATGCCGGCCATCGGCGTGTTGCTGCCTTCGCCAAAAAGTTTTTCCAATTCGGTGACCGTCTTGGTCGCTTCGGTCTGGGTCAGATTGAACACGCCCACCGACATGCCAGCCAACCAATCGACATCGAACACCGAAACCGTGTGCAGGTAGTTCTCAAGTTCAGCCCGCGAACCGGCCAGCACCAGCATGTTGCGCGCCGGGTCCACGCTCACCATGGCTTCCGGCTTGGCATAGGGCTTGAGCAGTTTTTCCATCTCCAGCGCCGAGATGTACTGCAGGGGCACGGCTCGCACTTCGTAACCGCGCATGTTCTGCAAGGATCCAATACGCGGCGTCAGGTTGCCCGGCAGCGCCTGCTGCACCGGCAGAATGGTGTAGCGCCCGTCCTGCCAGATCATGGTGACGTTGTTCCAGCGCAGCAGCATTTCCAGGATCGACAGCGCCTGATCGGCACGCAAGGGCTTTGCGGTGGAGAAGGTGACGTTGCCCTGCACGCCGGGAGCGATCACGTAGTTCTGCTGCAGGAAGTCACCCAGAATGGCCTTGACCACCGCATGCAGCGATTCACCTTCGAAGTTGAACGACACTTCGCCCGTCGGCCCGGGGCCGGGGGATGTTTGTCGTGCAGCATCCTGGTTGATGAACACCCCGCTGCCGACCTTGTCGAGATCCTTCTGCGTCTTCTTGTCATCGGCGGTGGCATCCGGGGACTCGGCTGCAGCAGGTGCGCTCTCGACGCCATCGGCCTTGTTGCGCGCAAGCTCTTCGCTGTAGGAGTCGAATGGCTGGAACACCGGCCGCTGTTGCCGCGCGGCACAGCCCGCGAGAAACACGGTGAGCGCAACCAGCACCAGCAGGCCATAGCGCTTGGCCCCACCGCATCGAGTGGGGGAAAGCCGGGAGGTAAGCATGTACGTGTTCGAAATCACCAGGTGCCATCCTATGAGTTGTTGGCGCGTTCGGACTCTTCGCGCATTTGTCGGCGTCGCTCTTCAATCCGGCGGCGGATCATCTCCGCACGCTGCTCCGGCGTCATGCCTTGTGCTGTATTCGGTGCCGAAGCCGCCGCCGGTGCTGCAGGTGCAGGTTGATTCGCCGGAGTCACGCCTTCCGGCGCGCCCTCGCCCTGCTTCTCAGCCACTGCCACGCCGGTGGTTGGGGCTTGTCCACCCGTCCCGTCGAAGACCCTCAAGTCAACTTCGGACGATCCGCCCGAGCCCACAAAGACCGCTTTGCGCGCCTGCAGTTCCTGCAATCGCCAGCCGGCCTGTTCGCCTTCCAGCGACTCGCCGACCTTCAATGACACGCTTTTGCCGCTGCGATTGTCGGTGACGATGGCGATGCGCATCTGTGGCGTCAGGATCACGCTGGTCAGTGCCACGTCCAAGGGCGAGTCGGTGGCAGGCGCGTTCTCCGATCCAGCTCCATCATCCTTGCCTTCGTCTTCCGGTGGCAAGGGTTTCCGATCGGAGTTGAACAAGGGCCGCTCGCCGATTACGGCGTACGCTTCGACCAGTTGCAGAGGGCTGTGTGCGCGTGAAAGATCGAGCGCCGGCAATTCCGGTACACGCGATGGGTCATCCGGATGCAGGCGATAGCGCCCGGCCAAACCCGTGAACGCGGCGACAGCAAAGATCACTGCCCATACCACCGTAACAGCCATCAACAAGGCTGGCAGGCGTTGCGCGGGTGTCAGTTGCAGGCCACTCACGACTTGCCTCCGGAGGCGCGCCGCAGATAGCCGTACAGGTCAAATGATTGATCCAGAAATCCGTTCGCGTTCGGTTGTCCTGGGCGTGGCGCGCGTCGCACACCCGGCGTACCGCGACGGCTGTTGATGGTGAGGTCCGAGACGAACAACTGCGGACTGCCACTCTCCAGCCCGTGCAGCAAAGGCCCGAAGTGTTCCATCTCGCACATCATTCGTACCTTGATGGTGACTTTCTCGAAGGGCTCGACGCTCTCCTTGTCACCGCGTGCGGTGCGGTTGTCGCGGTAGGGCGTGCGACTGACCAGCTTGCAACGCTCGCCGGCTTGCAGCAGATCCACTTGTTCCTGCAAGCGCTGGATCATGGCCGAGGCTGCCAGATCAAAATTGGCCTCGGTCAGAAAGCCGGGGTTCTCGCTCTCGAAGGCGTGCACTTCCTTCAGGGCCGAGCGGATGGCATCGCGTTGTTGGGCAATGGCGCGGAAACGAGCCTCTTCATCGCGCAGTTCGATCATTTGTTGACGTGACTGCCACAGGGGCGCCACAAACCACCAGTGCATGCCCAAGAGATAGGCAAGCAAGAGCGTGATCAGCAGCAGGATCACCGCCAGCGTGCGGCCGTGTTTAGCGTCGGGCAACAGGCGCATCATCGCCCTCCGTTTCGGCGCCAAACTTGGCGGCGAGATTGAAGCGATCCTTGCCCGTGCGCGCATCGGGCTGGATCGGGCCACTCAAGGCTGCGCCACGGAAGCTTTTGGCTTGCTGCAGCAGCTTCACCAATTGCGGCGCCTGCGTGCTTTGTCCAGCCAAGGTCAGCTCGCCGCGTGAGGCACTGAGGCGCTCCAGATAGGTGTCGTCTGGCAGAAGGCGTGTCAGCTCATCCAACACCAACAACATCGACGGCTGGCTGGCCTTTTCCACGGCCAGAAAATTGGCACCGGCGGCGGCCGAATCGAGTTCGTCGCGCAAGCTCAGAACGGCGCGGGCCTCGGCGCGCTGCGCCTCCACATCGGCCTGCAGGCGTTGCACGGCATCCTGCCGGTTGGCAATCATCTGACTCATGGCCAACCACATCAGAAACACCGCGAAGGCGGCCATGCCGGCCATCATCCAGGCAAAACTGTGGTTGCGGCGCGCACGCTGCTCGGGCGGCAGGAAATTGAAGCCTGCCCGTCCGCCATCGTCATCGGCGACATCCACCGCACCCAAGGTGGATGCCAAGCCATCCAGCCTTGCCAACTCCTGCGCCAGCCGTTCACGTGTGATCAGTGCCAGCTGCACCGGCACTTGGCGCGCGTCGGACCGGTGCGCCAATACGCGGCTGTCGTAGCGCACCTGATCGGCACGAAACGGCGTTTGTCGGTCCAGCTCAAAGCCCAGCACACTGGCCAGGTTTTCCAGCGCGGCCGCAGGCAAGTGCAGGTTGCGCCGAAGTACGAACGCTGCAGGCACCAACAAGATGCGCCGCAAGCTACGTTGGTTTTCGTCCAGCAGCTCGTTGAGCAAGCCCGGCAACGCTTCCGGCGGCTCCAGCGGCAAGCGCCCCAGTTCCTCCACCACGGTGCCGCGAGTGGCGCACACGACCAGGCCATCGGCCTCGATGCGCAATTGGACTGAACGGTCCGACACCTGAAACCGCTGCCGCCAGCCTTGTGGAAGACAGGCCAGCAACTCACCGCCCCACCACCGCAGGAAACGCGGTACCGGGCTTTGGGCGTAGCGCAAGGCGAGGCGGCTGAGTGGCTTGGTCAGTGGATTGGGAGTCGAGGGCATGCAATCGTCAACGAGTATTGCCGTCCTGCCATCGCAGAACGGTGTAGGCCATGCCCGAAACCCCGCCGCCGCCAAGCCGGATCGTGGCATCCACCTGCGTCCAGGTTCCATTGGGGAGTGTGGCGCGGGACTCAATACTATACGTGCCGGTGCCGCCTTGCGCCATCAATGGCGTGCCATCCGGCAACAAGGGTGGCGGCGTACCACTGGTCGGATCCCAAGCGTGACGGGCTTCGATGATCTGTTGCGCCAGTTCCGGGGTCATGCCTGGAATGGACAGGATCACCTCCAGAGGCGCAAAGGCGAGATTCGGGCGAGACTGCCCGCCATAGACCGTCACCGCCGCTTCGATCGCGTGATAAACCTCGGGCGTCATGCCGAACACCTGCAACAGCTCGGACACCATGGCGAAAGGTGAATCCTTCGCACCCCACACATAGCCTTCGGCGGCATAGTCGTCGTCTTCGGCGCCATTGGGGGAAATGAGGTCATCGGGGTCTCGCCAATCCTGGATTGCCGCCGCCAAGGCAGCAGCTCGGTCAGCTTCGACTCCCGCACCCAGGAACAGTTCCGTCAGCATGCCCTGATCGGCAATATTGAGATCGACCAAGCCCGA
>CAUJJS010000085.1 GCA_963205415.1 Pseudomonadota bacterium | reverse complement strand
ATGTTCTCCTGCGTGGGCGTGCTCTACGACCGCCTGCACACCCGCAACATTGCCGATTACGGCGGGGTGATGAACAAGATGCCGTGGTTCGGCTTCTTCTTCGTGCTGTTTGCCATGGCCAACTGCGGCCTGCCGGGCACGTCGGGCTTTGTTGGCGAATTCATGGTCATCCTCTCGGTATTCCAGGACAACGCCTGGATCGCCATCGCCACCGCCTTGAGTCTCATCATCGCGGCCGGCTTCTCGCTCTGGCTGGTGAAGCGCATTCTTTACGGTGAGGTCGGCAATGCCAATGTCGCCACGATGAAGGACATCTCCGGCAACGAAGTCTGGATGCTCACCGTCTTCGCAGTCGCGGTGCTGGCCTTGGGTATCTATCCCAAGCCCGTGACCGACCTGATGCAAAGTTCCGTTGCCCAGCTGGCAACCCAAATCATCGCAACCAAGCTGTAAGGGCGCGCCGACATGATTACTTCCGCCGACCTCCTGCCGCTGGTTCCCGAGATCTTCATGCTGGGCGCGATCTGCGCCTTGCTGATGACGGACTTGTTCGTCAGTCGTGAACGCCGTGGCCTGATCCACTTCCTCGCGATCGCGATCTTGGCCGTCGCTGCCATCTTGACCTTGCGCGGGGTGCCGGGCGTGGCCCTGCCCACGCGCGTGTTCGAAGGTGCCTTCGTGCGCGATGGCGCTGGCGACCTGCTCAAGCTCTTCATTTACTTGATGACGGCGATCGCCTTCATTTATGCGCGGCCCTATCTGAAAGATCACAAGCTGTTCAAGGGCGAGTTCTATCTGCTCTGTCTGTTTGCGGTGCTGGGCATGATGCTGCTGGTTTCGGCCGGCAACCTCATCATGGTCTACCTCGGTTTGGAACTGCTGGCGCTGTCGTCGTACGCGCTGGTGGCGCTGGACCGTGACAATGCGCGAGCGACTGAAGCTGCGATCAAGTACTTCGTGCTGGGCGCGCTGGCCTCGGGCATGTTGTTGTATGGCATGAGCCTCTTGTACGGCGTTGCGGCCTCGGTCGACCTGCCACGCGTTTACGAGGCCGTGACCACGGCCCAAGGCGATCAGCATGTGCTGGCCTTGACGGGCCTGATGTTCATCGTGGTGGGAATCGCGTTCAAGTTTGGCGCCACGCCATTCCACATGTGGCTGCCGGATGTGTACGAAGGCTCGCCCACGGCCATCACCTTGTTCATCAGCGCGGCGCCCAAGCTGGCTGCCGTCGGCATGGCCTATCGCCTATTCGACAATGCCGCTGGCGGACTCGATCCAGACTGGCGCATCGCCTTGGCGTGGCTCGCCACGCTGTCGCTGGTGATCGGCAACGTCGTGGCCCTGATGCAGACCAACTTCAAGCGCATGCTGGCCTATTCGGCGATTTCGCACGTCGGCTTCTTGTTTCTGGGCCTTGCCAACGGCACCGCCGATGGTTATGCCGCGGCCGCGCTGTACGCCATTTGCTACACCCTGATGGCGGCCGGTTCGTTTGCCGCGATCATCCTGATGTCGCGGGAGGGCTTCGAAGCCGAGAACATCTCCGATTATCGCGGGCTGTTCCGGACGCATCCGTGGCACGCGCTGATGATCCTCTTGCTGATGTTCTCGCTCGCCGGCATCCCACCGATGTTTGGTTTCTGGGCCAAGCTGGCGGTGATCCGCGCCGCGATCGACGCCGGCATGCTGTGGCTGGCCATCGTATCGGTGGTGTTCGCGGTGATCGGCTGCTTCTACTACTTGCGCGTGGTCAAGGTGATGTTCTTCGATCCGCCGGCCGAGGATGTCAAGATCGTGCCGCAGTCCGATCTGCAATTGCGCTGGGTGTTTTCCGCCAACGCCTTGGCGATGTTGGTGCTTGGCCTGTTCTGGAATCCGCTGCTGGACATGTGCATCGCGGCATTTGCCGGCTGAAGCAGCAAGTTCCTGCGTCGCCCTTGCTGGCGGCGCAGGCTTCAGTCGCGGCCAGGGCGTGCGCGTGGCGGTAAAGGCGTGGGTGCCGCCAGCTTCATGCGCACGCCGGAAACCGTTGGCAGCGCACGAAGCTGCTCGATCAGTTCCACCTTGCCCTGCAATTTCAGGGTATCGCCGCCATCCACGATGCCGCGTGCCTGTGCCGTGTGCACGGCGATGCTGAGACTCGCATGGCCGCCGCGCCAGGGTGCGAGCGCCGCCAAGAGCCTTGGGACCGTCTCTGGCGCTTTGGCATCCAGACTGAACGTGATCCGCCGTGCCTGGGTACGGATGAACTCGTCCACGCGCCAAGCGCGGCGTAGTCGCAGCGATGTGCCGCCGTTGAAGCGGTCTTCCTGCAGATAGCCTTCCACCACCAACAAGGCGTCGTTGCTCAGCCAGGACTCGAAGTCATCCAGCGCATCGGAAAAGGCCGTGACTTCCACGCGTCCGCAGCCGTCTTCCATCGCAAAGAAGATGCGACTCTCGTTGCGACGATTGATGGCCACGACTTGACCGGCCAAGAGTACGTTGCCATCGTCGCCGCGCGCCATGCGCCGCTGCTCGCGACAGGCTTCCACGCCATCCAAGGTGCAGGCCAGCACGTCGGCGAGGTATTCCCTCAAGCCATCGAGTGGGTGGCCGCTGAGATAGTGACCCAAGACCTCGCGTTCGGCCTTCAAACGTTCCATCAGCGGCAATTCCGGCAAGCTGGCCAGCTCCGGCAGGGTTTGCGCCTGCGCCGCAGGGCTGGCGCCAAACAGATCGACCTGACCGGCTTCGCGGTCGCGGGCACGCTGTTCGACTACGCGCGCGATATCGGGCAGCTGCGCCTTCATGCTGGCTCGATTGCTGCCGAGCGAATCCAGGGCGCCGGATGCGATCAAGGTTTCATGCACGCGCCGATTGACCTTGGGTCCGAGACGCTCGCAGAAGTCGAAGAAGCTGGTGTACGGACCATCACGATCACGCTGGGCGGCAATCTCGTGACACACGCCCGCACCCACGCCCTTGATCGCACCCAAGCCGTAGCGCAGGGTCTTGGCGTCGATCGCCACGAAATCATGTCGGGAGGCATTCACATCCGGTGGCAAGACCGCCAACTGCAGTGCCCGGCACTCGTGCAGGAAAGCCACGACCTTGTCGGTGCTGTCCATGTCCGATGACAACACGGCTGCCATGAATTCGGCCGGATAATGGGTCTTGAGCCAGGCGGTCTGGTAACTCACCAGGGCGTAGGCTGCGGCGTGGGATTTGTTGAAGCCGTAGGAGGCGAACTTCTCCATCAGGTCGAAAATTTCGTCGGCCTTCTGCGCGCTCAGACCATTGATGGCCGCACCCTGCTGGAACACGGCGCGGTGCTTGGCCATTTCCTCGGCTTTCTTCTTGCCCATGGCACGGCGCAGCAGGTCGGCGTTGCCCAGCGAATAGCCACCGATGATCTGGGCCACCTGCATGACCTGCTCTTGATACACCATCACCCCGTAGGTCTGCTTGAGCACAGGCTCCAGGCGCGGGTCGGGGTATTCGATGGCTTCTTCCCCGTGCTTGCGCTTGCAGAAGCTGGGGATCAGGTCCATCGGGCCGGGTCGATACAGTGACACCAGCGCGATCAGGTCTTCGAAGCGATCGGGCCGCGCATCCTTGAGTAGGCGCTGCATGCCCGAGGATTCGAACTGGAACACCGCGACCGTGCCGGCACGCGCAAACAGGCCGTAGGTTGCCGCGTCATCGAGCGGCAGGGTGCTGATGTCGAGTTCTGGTTCACCGCGCTGGGATCGGCCCTGGTTGATGGCCTTGACCGCCCAGTCGATCACGGTGAGGTTGCGCAGGCCGAGGAAGTCGAACTTCACCAGACCCACGGCTTCGACATCGTCCTTGTCGAACTGGGTCACCACGCCGCGCACGAGCTCGCCCTTGGCGGGCGCTTCGGCGTAGAGCGGGCAGAACGACGACAGCGGTTCGGGTGCGATGACCACGCCGCCGGCATGTTTGCCGGCATTGCGGGTGAGGTCTTCGAGCTTGAGCGCCAGCTCGATCAGGCCCTGTACTTCTTCCTCGTCCTGAACGCGCGCGATCAGCTCGGGTGATTGCAACTCCGACTTGGTTCTGGCCGCTTCCGTGCGTCCCAAGGCATCTTCCAGCCCGATGCCCAACACGTTGGGAATCAGTTTTGAAATGCCATCAACGAAGCCATAGCCCATGCCCAGCACGCGGCCACAATCACGCACCACACCCTTGGCCGCCATGGTGCCGTAGGTGATGATCTGGCTGACGTGATCGCGGCCGTATTTCTCGGTCACATAGTCGATGACCCGATCGCGACCTTCGGTGCAGAAGTCGATGTCGAAGTCCGGCATCGAAACGCGGTCCGGATTGAGGAATCGCTCGAACAGGAGGTCGTAGGGCAGTGGGTCGAGGTCGGTGATGCGCAAGGCCCAGGCCACCAGTGAACCGGCGCCGGAACCGCGGCCCGGACCCACCGGAATGCCGTTTTGTTTTGCCCAGTTGATGAAGTCGGCCACGATCAGGAAGTAGCCGGGAAAACCCATCTTGCAGATCACGCCCAACTCGGTGCTCAGTCGCTGGTCGTAGGCGGCGCGATCAAGGCCGGCCGCGAAGGCATGGTCTTTCAGTCGCAGTTCCAGACCTTGGCGGGCTTGTTCTGCGATCCAGGAATCAAGGTCATGGCCGGCGGGCACCGGAAACTGCGGCAGATGGTAGGTGCCAAATTCGAGTTCGAGGTTGCAACGGCGTGCGATTTCGACCGAGTTTTCGAGCGTCTCCGGCAGGTCGGCGAACAGTTCGACCATGGACTCGGGAGTCTTGAGGTACTGTTCGGCGCTGTAGTCGTGCGGCCGTCGTGGATCGGCCAACACGCGGCTGGTGGCGATGCAGACGCGGGCTTCGTGCGCCTCGAAGTCGGTTTTGTCCAGAAAGCGGACGTCGTTGCTGGCCACGACGGCGCAGTGCGCGTTCTCGGCCAATTCCAGGGCAGCGGCTTCAAACTCGGTTTCGCCGTCGCGGCCACTGCGCACCAGTTCGAGGTAGAAACGGTCACCGAAGCAGGCTTGCCAGCGCGACAGGTGTCCGGCCGCGTCGTCGAAACGGTTTTCCATCAGGCGTTGGCCGATATCGCTGTCGCGCCCGGCCAAGGCGATGAGACCCTCGCAAGCGCCTCGCAGCCAGTCCGCCTGAATCACCACGCGGCCCTCGCGATGGCCTTCCAGATAGGCTCGCGACATGAGCTGCGACAGGGTGAGATAGCCCTCGCGATTCTGGCAAAGCAGGGTCAGACGCGCGGCTTGGCGCAGGCCTGCGTCCTCAACCCAGACATCGGCGCCGATGATGGGTTTGACGCCCGCCTTCTCGGCGGCGCGGTAAAACTTCACCAAGGCAAACAAGTTGCTCTGATCGGTGACTGCAACCGCGGGCAGGCCCAACTGCGCGCAACGCTTGACCAGTGCCGCAATGCGGACGGTCGAGTCGATCAGCGAGTACTCGGTATGCAGATGCAGGTGGACGAAGCGGGGTTCCATCAGCCGGATGTTGGCTCTGCCACGCGGCAAAGGTTCACCCTATTACCGATCCGGATGGGCGGCAAGACTTGACGAATCCGGATCGGCTTGGCCACTGCGGTGGCGCTGCGTGCGTGGCTCACGGGGTGGCCAGAAACTCGGCCACGGCAGGGATGAAGCGGTCGAAATCCACGAGGAAGGCATCGTGGCCTTGCGGTGAGGGCAGATCCAGACATTCCGCCTGTTGACCGCCGGCGCGCAGGCCTTCGGCCAGTTGTTCCTGCTGTTGGATCGGGAACAGGATGTCGGTGGTGACGCCGATCACGCGGGTGCGCGGTACGCGCATGGCGGCCAGTGCAGCCATCACGTCGCCGTTGGCGTATTCACCCAGATCGAACCAATCCATGCTGCGGCTGAGATACAGATAACAGTTGGGGTCGTATTGACGAATGAAGCGGCGGGCGTGGCCTTCGAGATAGGACTCGACTTCAAATTCCAGACCAAAGGGATCATCGGCACGGCGCTCGCCATCGAGCCTGACACGACCAAATCGGCCATCCCACTCCAGCGCGGAACGGTAGGTCACCACGCCCAGCTTGCGCGCAATGCGCATACCCGATTCGGGATAAATGTCGCCCTCGTACTGGCCCTGATTCCAGCTTGGATCCAGGCGGATGGCCTCGCGTTGCAGCGACCGAATGGCGATTGAAAACGGCAGGGCCTGGGCGCCGCCGGAGATGTTGATGTGGCGTTCGGTGGAATCGGGAAAGCGTTGCAAATAGGCCAATGCCGCCATCGCACCCATCGAACAGCCGATCAGGCAACCCAGACGCTCGATGCCGAGGCCATGCACCAAGGCGTGCGCGGCACCGGCAATGTCTTCCAGCGAGATGTCGGGGAAATCCAGACGATAGGCGTGGCCGGTGGCCGGGTTGGTCGAGGCTGCACCCGTGGAACCTTTGCAACTGCCCAAGGCATTGCAGCAGATCACGAACCAACGATCGGTATTGATCGCCTTGCCGGGGCCGATCATGGCTTCCCACCAGCCCGGTTCGGGGTTGCCGGCATTGGAGGCGGCGTGCGCGCTGGGCGACATGCCGGTGAGGATCAGGATGGCATTGTCACCGCGTGAATTGAGCTGACCCCAAGTTTCGTAGGCCAAGCGTGGGTCGATCAATTGACCGCCGCGCTTCATCGGGAACGGCGAAGGCAGCGCAAAAAAGCGCGTGCCGGGCGGGATGAATTCGGTCATGGAACACGATGATCGATGGTGAGTTCAAGGGTTTCGGCGTGGCGGTTGGCCACCGGCTCCGAATAGGTTTCGAGATCCCCGCTTGTGGCCTCTGCCTGACCGCTGCGCGAGATGCGCGCACCGACCACGACGCGTGGCGCGCTGGAAAGATTCATTGTCGGCACCATGGCTTGGCTGTCGTCCAGTTCCAGCGTCAGCGGCAGCTCGCCGGCCTTGCGACGAACGATGGCCAGCGGTGCGCGTGGTCCACTCGCGGCACGCGCAAACACGAACAGCACATCGTCAGCTTGCACCTTGTCGGCCAAGTCCGGTGCGAGCGTCACATGCACGCGCAAGCGCGGCGCCGAAGCCGTTGCGGCAGCGCCGCGTGTTGCCTCGGTCGCGGTGGTTTCGCTGGCAGCGCTGGCCTGGCCATTAGGCTTCAGTTGCGCCAGTTGTTGCTCGATGCTGGCGCGCACCAGGCTGTCGGCGGGCAATACGCTCAACAAGTGATTCCATGTGGCACTGGCCGCGTCCACATCCCCGCGCTGGTAGTGGGCAATGCCGCGCAGCCAGAGTGCGCGTTGGTGATCGGGTTCGATTTCCAAGGCGCGTTCCAGCAGCGCCACGCTTTCGTCATCGAAGTGCTTGTCGGCCGAGGCCAGGGTTTTGGCCTCGGCGTATTCGACCATGATCGAGGCATTGTCCGGTGCCAGTGCCATCGCCTTGGCCAGTGCTTGAGCCGATTCATCGAAGTGTTCGCTGGCTTTTTGTGCGCGGGCCAGCAACAACCAACCTTCGAGGTCCTTGGGTTCGCGCGCCAGACGGGCACTCAGGCCCGCAATGGCTTGATCCATCGGCGCCATGCCAGCCTGTTGTGCCTGCTGCATGGCCGCTTCCACCGATTGCACGGCCGGGTCGAACACGCGCGGATCACCCAGTCGGGTGTAGAGACCGACGCTGATGGCCGGCACCAGCAGCACCAGGCTCAAGGCCAGCCAGGGCATCGAACGGCGGGTATTGGGCTGTGCCGTTTCGTCGATCGTCGCCAGTTTGTCGGCGTATTCGCTGGCATCGATCACGCCGCGGCGGCGAGCCTCATCGAGCGCGGCGCGGCGATGCTGCGTTGCTGTGAGCGGGGTGCGCAACAGCGGCGGCAGGACGAAGGCCAGAGCCACCACGATCAAGACTGCGCTCGCCAACCAGAATGCCGTCACTGCCACTCATCCTCATTGACTGCGACGGGCTGGGTTTTGGGTCCCATGCGCCGTCGTGATCGCAACACAAAAAACAAACTGATGGCACCGGCCACCAGCACCAAGGGTGGCGCAATCCAGATCCAAAGCGTGCTGCCGCGCATGGCTGGGCGATACAGGACGAAATCGGTGTAACGCTCGGTCAGAAAGGCCTTGATCTCGTCGTCGCTTTTACCCGACTGCATCAGTTCCAGCACTTCGTTCCGAAGGTCGTGCGCGATGGGCGCGTCGGAATCGGCGAGGGACTGGTTCTGGCACATCACGCAACGCAGTTCCGCCGCCAATGCGCGAAAGCGCGCTTCTTCGGCGGCATCACGAAATGGCATGGGATCCACGGCAAAACATAGTGTG
>CAUJJS010000084.1 GCA_963205415.1 Pseudomonadota bacterium | reverse complement strand
TGGTGGATGCCTGCAAGGGCCTTCTGACGCAGACCCGACGCCACAGTTACATCGTGTCACTGCTGGGCATTCGGCGCGTGGTGCTGGCGGTCAACAAGATGGATGCGGTGGATTATTCGCGCTCGGTTTTCGACGAAATCGCCGCCAGCTATCGTGAATTGGCCGAACAGCTGAAGCTGGACGAGGTGCAGATCATTCCCTTGTCGGCCCTCAAGGGCGACAACCTCATCGTGCGTTCTGCGCACATGCCTTGGTATGCCGGCCCGACCCTGCTGGAACATCTGGAAACGGTGCCGACAGGTGCGCAGGACACCGGCACGGCCATGCGCTTGCCGGTGCAGTGGGTCAATCGCCCCGATTCAAGTTTCCGTGGCTTCGCCGGAACACTCGCGGCCGGGCGGGTATGCGTGGGGCAGGGCGTGACGGTGTTGCCCTCCGGCCAGCGTTCGCGCGTGGCGCGTGTGCTTGGGCCCAATGGCGATGTGGAACTGGCTCAAGCCGGGCAGGCGATCACCTTGGTCTTGCAGGACGAGATCGATGTCAGCCGTGGCGATGTGATTGCCGCCAGCGACGATCCACCGGAAGTGGCCGACCAATTTGCCGCCCACCTGCTGTGGCTGGACGAGGCGCCGTTGTTGCCGGGTCGTCCGTATTGGCTGCAACTGGGCAGCCGCACGGTTGCGGCCAGCATCAGCGAAATCAAACATCGGGTGGATGTGAATTCGCAGGAATTTCTGGCGGCCAAGCGACTGGAATTGAACGAAGTCGGCTTCTGCAATCTGACCCTGGACGAACCGATTGCGTTTGAGCCCTACGCAAAAAACCGAGCCTTGGGTGGTTTCATCCTGATCGATCGTCAAACCCACGCCACGGTTGCCGCAGGCACCTTCGAATTTGCCCTGCGCCGCGCCGGCAATGTGCATTGGCAACATTTGGATGTGGACAAGGCCGCGCGCGCCCGCAGCAAGGGCCAAACACCGCGCGTGCTGTGGTTCACCGGCTTGTCGGGCGCGGGGAAATCCACCCTTGCCAATCGCGTGGAAAAGCGCCTGCATGCGCGCGGCTGCCACACCTACTTGCTCGATGGCGACAACGTGCGCCACGGCCTCAACCGCGACCTGGGCTTTACCCCGGAAGACCGCGTCGAGAACATCCGGCGCGTGGCCGAAGTGGCCAAGCTCATGGCCGATGCCGGCTTGATCGTGCTGGTAAGTTTCATTTCTCCATTCCGCGCCGAGCGCCAGATGGCACGCGACCTGTTCGACTCGGGCGAGTTCATCGAAATCCACGTCGATGTGCCTCTGGCCGTGGCCGAAGCCCGCGATGTGAAAGGCCTGTATCGCAAAGCGCGCGCCGGACAGATCCCCAATTTCACCGGCATTGATTCACCTTACGAAGCGCCCGAAGCGCCCGAGGTTTACCTCGACGCAGCCTCCGAATCCCCGGATGCCTTGGTTGAAAAGGTGCTGGCGCGGGTGTTGGCATGAGGTGCTGAACTGCCGGACCCAAGCTGCTCCCGTCGCGTGCTGCAGGCTACAATGGTCGGCCCGCCACCACACGTCTGGAGTTGCCATGTACGCGCGCAATGCTCGCCTCGAAGAATTCGACCCTGAACTCGCCCAGGCCATCGCGCACGAAGCGCAACGCCAGGAAGACCACGTCGAGCTGATCGCGAGCGAGAACTATGCCAGTCCGCTGGTGATGCAGGCGCAAGGCAGCGTCTTGACCAACAAGTACGCGGAAGGTTATCCGGGCAAGCGTTACTACGGTGGTTGTGAGCATGTCGATGTCGCCGAGAAGCTGGCGCTGGAACGGCTCAAGCAACTGTACGACTGCGATTACGCCAATGTGCAGCCGCACTCGGGCTCGCAGGCCAATCAGGCGGTGTATTTCGCGCTGTTGCAGCCGGGCGATACCATTCTTGGCATGTCGCTGGCGCACGGTGGCCACCTCACTCATGGCGCCAAGGTCAATGCCTCGGGCAAGTTGTTCCACGCCGTGCAATACGGGGTCAACGACAACGGCCTGATCGACTACGACGAAGTCGAGCGACTGGCGCTGGAGCACAAGCCCAAGATGGTCGTGGCCGGATTCTCGGCTTACTCGCAGGTGGTCGACTGGGTGCGTTTCCGTGCCATCGCCGACAAGGTGGGCGCATATCTGTTCGTGGACATGGCGCACGTGGCGGGCTTGATCGCGGCAGGTGTCTATCCCAGCCCGCTACCACACGCGCATGTGGTGACATCCACCACCCACAAGACCCTGCGCGGCCCGCGCGGTGGCCTGATCGTGGCAAAAACCTCGTCCATGGGCGAGCAGGCCGAGGAGATCCAGAAAAAGCTGCAATCGATCGTCTTCCCCGGCATTCAGGGCGGCCCGCTGATGCACGTGATCGCGGCCAAGGCCGTGGCCTTCAAGGAAGCGCTTGATCCGGCGTTCAAAAGCTATCAGCAGCAGGTCGTGAAGAACGCGCAAGCGATGGCCCGCACGCTCATCGCACGCGGTTACAAGATTGTTTCCGGTGGCACCCAGAATCATCTGATGCTGGTCGACATGATCGGCAAGCCGATCACCGGCAAGGATGCCGAAGCCGCACTGGGCCGCGCCCACATCACGGTCAACAAGAATGCCGTGCCCAACGATCCGCAAAAGCCCTTCGTCACCTCCGGCCTGCGTATCGGCACGCCTGCCGTCACCACCCGCGGCTATGGCGAACAGGACTGCATCGACCTGGCCAACTGGATCGCCGACGTGCTCGATGCGCCCAATGACGAGGCCGTCATCGCCCGCGTGCGTGAGAACGTTACCGCGCAGTGTCGGAAGTATCCGGTGTATTGAGAGCTGGGAATCGAGAATAGGGAATAGGGAATTGGAGGAGCAGGCAGCGTCAAGGCTTTGATCCCGCGGATTTTTCGAGGCGTCTAAGGTAACGAAAGCGACTCTTGGCGATTCTCCATTTCCGACTCCCGATTCCCGGCACTTTCCGATTCCCCATTCCCCATTCCCCATTCCCCATTCCCGAAAATGCACTGCCCCTACTGCCAGCACGAAGACACGCGAGTGATCGATTCGCGGGTGAGCGAGGATGGAAGTTCCATCCGCCGTCGGCGCGAGTGTGGGCAGTGCAACGAGCGCTTCAGCACCCTTGAAACACCGGAGCTGAAATTGCCGGTGGTCATCAAGGGAGATGGTTCGCGGGTGCCCTTCGATGTGGACAAGCTGCGCCTGTCGATGCAGCGCGCCTTGCACAAGCGGCCGGTGGATGAGGACCAGATCGAAATCGCGGTTCGGCGCATCGTCTGGCAAGCACGCACCAGTGGCGAACGCGAACTGGCTTCGCGGCGCATCGGGGATTTCGTGATGGCGCAAATGCGCGGACTCGACCATATCGGCTATGTGCGTTTTGCCTCGGTCTATCGGCGTTTTGAGGATGTGTCCGAGTTCCGCGAAGAAATCGAAATGCTGGAGCGTGACTTGCCTTCGTCACAAGGGCAGTTGCGCTTGCCGGGTGTGGTCGAGGACGAGCGCCCGCCGCCCGAGCCCAGGCGCTGAGCTGTGGAACGGCGGCAAACCCTGCTGGCAAACGTGGGCCTGATCGGCTCGATTCCGGCGGCGATCCTGCCATGGGTCTTGCACGCGTACTTGGCGCCGATCCATGCCTCGGCCGAGGCCGAACTTCCGACACTGACCGCCTTCTGGATGAACTATTGGCCCGCATCCTTGTTGCTTCCGGCCTTGGTTGCTTTCTTGTGGTGGCGGTTTCGGGGTCACCCCATGCGTGGCACGATCACGGCCGCGGTGAGCGTGATGGGTGCGATGCTGGTCGATGGTCTGGGCGTGATCGCTGTGTGGCTGGCGGTGCTGCGTCTGCCTGCGCTGGTCTAGGACCGCCATGAACGATGACGCGCCGTTGTCCGACACCGATCACACCATGATGGCGCGTGCCTTGCGCTTGGCCGAACGCGGCGCGTTCACCACGCGACCCAATCCCATGGTGGGCTGCGTGATTGCACACGGCGACGAGGTCGTGGGCGAAGGTTGGCATGTGCGGGCCGGCGAACCGCATGCCGAAGTGTTTGCTTTGCGACAGGCCGGCGAACGGGCGCGAGCGGCGACGGCTTACGTGACACTGGAACCCTGCAGTCACCACGGCCGCACGCCGCCCTGTGCCGATGCCTTGATCGAATCGGGCGTGGCACGCGTGATGGTGGCCACCGGCGATCCCAATCCGCAGGTGGCGGGGCAGGGCATGGCACGACTTCGTGCGGCCGGCATCACGGTGCAATGCGGCTTGATGCAGGACGAGGCGCGGCGGCTCAATCGCGGGTTCTTCTCGCGCATCGAGCGCGGCCGGCCTTGGCTGCGCGTGAAGCTCGCAATGAGTCTGGATGGTCGCACCGCGCTGTCCAATGGCGAATCCAAATGGATCACGGGTGAGGCCGCACGCGCCGATGTGCAGCGATGGCGTGCGCGCAGCGGGGCAATCATCACGGGCAGTGGAACGGTCCTGGCGGATGACCCGCGTTTGACGGCACGTGTGGACGATGGCGTTGAGGTGGCGCCGGTATGGCGCGTGGTGCTGGATCGGCACCTGCGCACGCGGGCCTTTGCCAAGGTGCTGGATGACAGCGCCCCGACCCTGTTTTTCCATGCGCCGGACGTTCGGCCCGACGCGCGCTTTTCCAAGGTCGACTGTGAGCCGCTGGCGGTGGACGGCGCCGGTTTGGACTTGCACGCCCTGCTGGCGCGCTTGGCCGCACGCGGCATCAACGAGGTTCAGGTCGAGGCTGGCTCACGACTGTGCGGGGCTCTGTTCGCGCAAGGGCTGGTGGACGAACTCTTGCTCTACATCGCGCCCGTGCTGCTCGGTTCCAGCGCGCAGCCCTTGTTGGCGCTGCCATCGCTTGCGGACATGGCCGAGCGCCGGCGACTGGCCTGCGTGGACGAACGCCGGATCGGTGACGACTGGCGGCTGTTGTTGCGTCCACAGCCCTGAGCGCGCACTGTAGCAACGGCGTGGTTTTGAGTTTTGGAGTCGAATCGTGATGTTGGCAATGCAGGTGTTGGTCGGGTTGGTTGCAGCACTCCAGCTCTGGTTCATGGTGCTGGAAATGTTCCTGTGGACGAGGCCCAAGGGTCGCAGAACCTTCGGCACCACGGCCGAGTTCGCACTGCAATCGCGGGTGTTGGCGGCCAATCAGGGCTTGTATAACGGTTTTCTCGCAGCCGGTTTGATCTGGGGCCTGTGGCTGGGCCAGGACGGGTTTGCCGTGCGCGTTTTTTTTCTCGCCTGCGTGCTCGTGGCCGGTGTCTTCGGCGCGGCCACGGCCAGTCGCAAGATCCTGTTCGTGCAAGCCCTGCCGGCGGCGCTGGCCTTGGCCCTGGTACTGGCCACACCGTAGGGCGGATAAGCGCAGCGCATCCGCCACCATAGCCACCAGCGGTCTGGTGTTGGCCACACCGTAGGGCGGATAAGCGCAGCGCATCCGCCGCCATGGCAAGGGCTTGCTGCGGGCCTTGTTATTGACCGTGGTCGCCCCCAACTTCATGCGGCTCGACGAGGTTTCGTCGGGCAACGTCTTCAGGGCGGGGTGAAAGTCCCCACCGGCGGTAGGTCGCACAGCGACGAGCCCGCGAGCGCTTGCGTCACCCGCAAGGTCAGCAGATCCGGTCTGATTCCGGAGCCGACGGTCACAGTCCGGAGTGAAGAAGACCGCCGCATCACTGGGTTGATGCGCGCTTTGCCTTGACGGCGTTTTTCGCATTGGGCTTCGCGGAGAACGGCCATGTTTACCGGCATCATCCAATCTTTGGGCACGATCACGCAGATCGAGCCACGCGGTGGCGATCTGCGCATGCAGATCGAGGCCGGCACGCTCGACCTTTCCGACATCGCGTCCGGCGACAGCATCGCCGTATCCGGTGTCTGTTTGACGGCGTTGGAGCCTTCCGCGCGCAGCTTCGTTGCCGATGTTTCGAACGAAACCCTGGGCCTGACCACGCTGGGCGATGCGGCCGTGGGCGATGCCGTCAACCTCGAAAAGGCCTTGCGCTTGGCCGATCGTCTGGGTGGGCATCTGGTCACCGGCCACGTCGATGGCTTGGGTGAAGTCATCGCGATCGAAGGCGATGGCCGCTCGCAGCGCTGGGCGTTCCGCGTGCCATCGGGCTTGGCGCGCTACATCGCACGCAAGGGCTCGGTCTGCATCGATGGGGTGAGCCTCACCGTCAATGCCGTGCACGAGGATGAGTTCGAAGTGAACCTGATCCCGCACACGCTGGAGGTCACGACCCTCTCGCAACGCAGCGTGGGCGACGCGGTGAACATCGAAGTGGACCTGATGGCGCGCTACGCCGAGCGTTTGTTTGCGCGGGAGTGCGAGGCATGAGCTTTGCCAGCATTGCCGAATTGATCGAGGACATCCGTGCCGGCCGCATGGTGGTGATCGTCGATGACGAAGATCGCGAGAACGAGGGCGACCTGGTGATGGCGGCCAGTTTGGTGCGGCCCCAAGACATCAACTTCATGGTGACCCACGGACGCGGTCTGGTGTGCTTGCCGATGACCCGCGAACGCTGCGAACGTCTGGGCCTGCCCTTGATGGCACGCGACAACCGTTCGCAGTTTCGTACCGCGTTCACGGTGTCGATCGAGGCCGCGCAGGGCGTCACGACGGGCATTTCCGCAGCCGATCGTGCCACGACGATCCATGCGGCGGTGAAAGCCGATGCCCGGGCCGAGGACTTGCACCAGCCGGGACACGTGTTCCCCTTGATCGCGCAGCCGGGCGGCGTGTTGCGACGCGCCGGCCACACCGAAGCGGCGGTTGATCTAGCACGTCTGGCCGGGCTGGAACCAGCCGGCGTGATCGTGGAAGTCCTCAATCCCGATGGCAGCATGGCGCGGCGTCCGCAACTGGAGGCGTTTGCACGCGAACATGGTTTGAAGCTCGGCACCATCGCTGACCTGATCCAGCACCGCTTGCGCACCGAGCGCAGCATCGAACGCGTGGACGAGCGGGCCGTTGAAACCGATCTGGGTTCCTTCCGGCTCGTCACGTATCGCGACTTGATCGATGGCGGCTTGCATCACGCCTTCGTGCACGGCGAGCCGGCCTCCGCCGACGAAGCGCTGGTGCGGGTGCACGTGGAGAACGGCCTGAGCGACCTGTTGCATCTGGAGCGCGAGGATCTTGGAATCTCGCTGGCACAGGCGCTGGCGGCGGTGCAGGGGACGCCGTGCGGCATCGTGGTGGTGCTTTCCAATCCAGCGCATGGCACCTCGTTGCTGCGGCGCCTGCGGGGCGAAGTGAGCGCACAGGCCAACGATGGGCCGGCGCAGTGGCGCAGCAATGGCATGGGTGCGCAGATTCTGGCCGATCTGGGGGCGCGACGGCTGCACGTTCTGGGAACGCCTCGACGCCAAGTCGCACTGACCGGATTCGGTCTGGAATTGATCGCGTATGCCGAGCCGGCGCGTGGCGGTTAAAATGCCGGCTTTCCTGCACCGTTCACGCCATGCCGCTCATTGAAGGCCAGCTTCGAGTTCACCCCGATGCCCGTTTTGCCGTCATCGCCAGCCGTTGGAACCCGGGCATCGTCGATGCGCTGGTGTCGGCCTGCTGCGCGACGCTGGCACAGCATGGCGTGAAGGCCGACGCCATCGACGTGGTGCGGGTGCCGGGCGCCTGGGAAGTGCCGCAGGCTGCCGCACGCCTGGCACCAACCGGAGACTACGCGGCGTTGATCGCCTTGGGCTGCGTGGTGCGTGGCGACACGCGCCATTACGAACACGTGGCCGACGGCTGCGCGCAGGCCTTGATGCGGGTGGCGCTGGATCATGATGTGCCCGTGCTCAATGGCGTATTGGCGGTGGAGCGGCACGAAGATGCCGTGGCCCGCGCCGGTGGCGTGCATGGCAACAAGGGTGAAGAAGCGGCCTTGGCCGCGTTGGAAATGGCCGATCTTCTGGAGCAATGGGCATGACAAGCAAGCATCGGCAACACGCACGACCCGATGGCATCGATCCGGCGGCGCGTTCGCGCTCCCGTCGGCGTGCCTTGCAGGCCATTTACGCCTGGCAGTTGAATGGCGGCTCGATGGCCCAGGTCATCGAGCAGTTCCGCCACGAGCAGGACATGGAAGTGGCTGATCTCCAGTATTTCGAGGACTTGCTGCGCGGCGTGGATGCGGAATTGGCGCGCATCGACGACGAACTGCGGCAGTTCGTGGATCGTGACATCGCCCAGATCGATCCGATCGAGCGCGGCGTGCTGCGTCTGGCGGCCTACGAGTTGCTGTTCCGCATCGATGTGCCCTATCGAGTCGTGCTGAACGAGGCAGTGGAAACCACCAAGCGTTTCGGAGCCGATCAAGGTCACACCTATGTCAACGGCGTGCTCGATCACGCCGCAGCCAAGTGGCGAGCGGCCGAAGTGGCTGCCGCACGCGGCTGACGATGGCCGAGTTCGACCTGATTGCACACATCGCCGCGCGTGCCGTTCGGCGCGCGGATGTGGCGCTGAGTATTGGCGATGATGCGGCGGTGTTGCAGCCGCGCCCCGGCGAGCAGTTGGTCGCCTGCTGCGACACCCTCAATGTCGGCGTGCATTTTCCGCACGATGCCGAGGCCGCCGACATCGGTTGGAAATCGCTGGCCGTGAATCTCTCCGATCTGGCCGCGATGGGCGCCACGCCCGCGTGGGCATTGTTGTCGCTCAGTCTGCCGCGAGCCGATACGGAATTCGTGTCGGGCTTCATGGAAGGTTTCGCGGCACTGGCCGACTCAGCAGGAGTGGCCTTGGTGGGCGGCGATACCACGAGCGGCCCACTGGCCATCACGGTCACTGCCTTGGGCTGGGTGCCGCACGGACTGGCCTTGCTTCGTTCGGGTGCGAAGGTGGGCGATGTGGTCTGCGTCAGCGGCACCTTGGGTGATGCAGCGGCGGCGCTGCATCTGTATCAGCATGGCGCGCGATGCGAGGCACCGGCGCAAACAGCGCTGCGCGCTCGCATGGCGCGGCCAGGTCCGCGTCTGGATCTGGGCGTGGCCTTGCGTGGAGTGGCACATGCGGCCATCGATGTTTCCGACGGGCTATTGGCCGATCTCGCCCACGTCGCCCGGGCCAGTGGCGTCGGCATCGAGCTGGATGCCGCGTGTCTGCCCGCATCGAATGCCCTGCGTTCCGTGTTTGATGGCGACGATTGCCGTCGTTTCATGGCCATTGGCGGGGACGATTACGAACTGGCGTTCACCCTGACGGCGGCCGCCTTCGAGACCTTGTGCCAGACCTGGGACAGGCAAACCCTGCCCATCACCCGCATCGGTCGCGTGGTGGAGGGCAGCGGCGTGGTGCTGCGTGATGCCGAGGGGCAAGTCATCGACTACGGCCGCGCTGGCTGGGAACACTTTGCCGGAGCCGGCCCATGAGCCCCATCCCCGGCGCGGCGCAAAAACTGCTGAAGCACCCCGCAGGCTGGATTGCAAGTGGCTTCGGCTCGGGCCTTGCTCCGCGTGCTCCGGGCACATTCGGTTCTCTGGCAGCCTTGATTCCGTGGTTGGCCATGCGTGAATTGCCGCTGGTGTCTTATCTGGTGGCGCTGGCCGTGGCTTTCGCCATCGGCGTGTGGGCCTGCGAATGGACGATGCGGCGGCTGGCCGTGCACGATCCGGGGCTGGTGGTATGGGACGAGTTCGTCGGCCTGTGGATCGCCCTCATCGCCGTGCCTGCCCATTGGGGTTTTGTGGTGGCCGGTTTCGTCCTTTTCCGCCTGTTCGACATCCTCAAACCCTGGCCCATCGGCTGGGCGGATCGGACCATCAAAGGCGGTTTTGGCACCATGGTCGATGACGCCCTGGCGGGCCTGTGTGCCTTGGCCGGCGTGCAGGCTTTGGCGTGGTGGTTGGGAACTCCCTGAGGGCATGTCGAACAAGTCGACAATTGTTCGTCACTTCCGTGAAAGCGGGAGTCCAGCGTCGTTGATTTCGATGCCTTGAAGTCGCTGGATGCCCGCCTTCGCGGGCATGACGGCCTTGTTCAGAGGTTCCCTGCGGTATCGGTCTACTGGTCTTGGGTCAACTTTTGGCCCAAACGAGAAACACGTTCACGAACCCGATCCAGCAACTTCGGCACGCGCGTGCCCGACGCAGTCGCCCGTGATTTCGGCGCGCTTGCTTCGCGCCCACCACCGTGTGACCATCGCCCCACCACCTGCTCCCATGTACCGGAAAGACTGCAAGATTAGACGGCAGGATTACATGGCAGAAACAGCCAACTGCTTGAGCAGGCGAAGGATTTTCTGGGGTTTGGCGAGAAAACAGGATTTAGGCCGCCGGATTACACGGCGATTTGCAACCGAATTGTAGTTGGGCACCACATCAACCTAATCGAGGCGCGTATGAGCGGAGCAGTCGTAATCGTCAGCTATCGTGCACTTCCGGAGCATGTGGACACAGCCAAACGCGAGATTGACACTCTCATCGCTGCCGTCCAGGCCATTGAGCCAGATTGCGGCGGCATCACCATGCTCCAGGACGCGAGCGACCCGACTCGCTTCACGCTGATCGAGTACTGGCCAAGTCAAGAGACTTTTCTTGGGCCGCACATGCAGCAACCACACATTCAATCCTTCATCCAAAGCGCCGGCGCCTTCCTCGCGGGGCCGCCGGATATCTCGTTCTGGCATCCCGTCGGTGGTGCCTAACAATTCATGTATGGACTCCCCTGTCAACCCTTGACGGCATGAATATGTGAAGCGGCAGCTTCACGGCATTTGATTCCGTCTTTTTCATCCTGATGACGCGTTTGCTTCAACCCCGGCAAGACGGGAGCGGTTGCATT
>CAUJJS010000083.1 GCA_963205415.1 Pseudomonadota bacterium | reverse complement strand
AAGCGCGAATTCACCTATCGCATGGTGCAGTGGACGGCCGATGCGTCCGGCGTCGAACTCAAGTTCCCGCCGGCCCATCCGTTCAACCCCATGGCCGCCTTGCGCCTCTGCATCGCCGCTGGTTCAGGCTGGCAAGCGGTCGATGCGATTTTTGCGCATATCTGGAAACATGGATTGGCGGGCGACAGCGCCGAATCCCTGGCGGCGTTGTCTGCACCCCTGGGTATCGCCGAAATTGAGCACGCAATCGCCGCGGCCTCGGTCAAGGAGCAGTTGCGCGCCAATACCGAAGAAGCCATTGCCAGCGGCGTATTCGGCGTACCCACGCTCAAGCTCGGCGATGAGCTGTTCTGGGGCAACGATGCAACGCCCATGGCCGAATGCTTCCTTGAGAACCCGGCCGTATTCAGCGAAGGCGAATACGCGCGCATTTGCGCATTGCCGGTTGGCGTGAAGCGAAAATTCTGAGGCGTCCAAATCCGGGGCAGGCTCCGCTACTGGGGGGCAGCAGTAGGACGGACAAGCGCAGCGAATCCACCAGTTCAACCCGTGCATGTTGTTCGGTGGATGCGCTTCGCTTATCCACCCTACGCCATCCATTCACAGATCTGCGGTCAGAGTGCGCTTCCAAAGGTGCGCTACTGGCGCTTGCCGTACCGGCACCCCGGTGAAGAACTGGCCCGCGCTCGTGTCGAAGCCCGGTTCGGGGTGCGCGGCAGGCTCTGGGTCACGGCAGGAGCATCAACAACCCGATGACGTCCTTCACCGATGCCTTGAATGAAGAGCTCAGGGCAACGGCATCACTCACGCCGCCTTTACGGGAAACTTCTTGGGGAATGGCTAGCCACTACCGACTAGGAAGCAGCTTCATTTGCGCTTCGATATTGTAGTCGGCAGCAGTTCCGGAGGGGGTGACGGTGTGGATGACAGTACTTGCAGGGTCAAAGCACAACTCAGTGGGGCTCGGATCAAGCTCGGAGATAGCTTCTCTTGCTCCAGTGGAAAGCCGCTGTAAGTACAACCATGGACTGCCGCGTTCTGTAGAAACGTATGCTAAGAAAGTGCCATCCGGAGATCGGCGCGGCAACTCGATCTTTGCAATTGACCGGAATACGACTCGGTAGGCTTGAGCGGACTGGTCGAATACTTCAATAGCAGAAGTATTTGTCTCCTTTTTTACCCGGAGATCTTTAGCTTGAGCCGAGGCGCCTGCGCACGGGGTTTCAGCCGCGATCAACTGCGCGCAAGTGCACGCGCAAGCGGCGATTGCGAGCGCAGTTCGAGCAAAGAACGCTGCTGCCATATACTCCTCTAGCAATGGTTTGAGGTAACCAGCTGACGAACCGCGTAACGCTTTGGCAGTCCGGTTGACCGAACAGTCATGTGGCGGTTGCTACGCAGCAACAAGCCGCTTGACGCGCAATTCGCCGCGATGCTGCTCAGCTTGCCACAGCTCGTACTGCGATTGTTGGGCCAACCAACTCTCGGGCGTGGTGTTGAATGCGATGGACAGGCGAAGTGCCATTTCCGGGCTGATGCCAGCCTTGCCGTTGAGAATGGAGCTCAAAGTCTTGCGGCTTGTGCCTAGCGCCTGCGCCGCATCGGTGACCGAAATTCCAAGCGGCTCCAAGCAGAGCTCTCGCAGCACTTCGCCAGGATGGGGGGGGTTGTGCATGCGCATGATGAAAACCTCAGTGATAGTCCTCGTAGTTGACGATCTCGGCATCGCCGCCTTCGAACCGAAACGTGACACGCCAGTTGCCACTGACCGTGACCGACCACGTTCCCTTGCGGCTGCCAGTGAGTTCATGAAGGCGAAGACCCGGAAGGTCCATATCCTTGACGAGTGACGCAACGTTGAGCCGACCGAGGATGAGCCGAAGTCGCTTGGCATGCGCGGCTTGAATACCCGCGGTGCTGCCCGTAACGAAGAACTTGCCCAATCCCTTGTGCTTGAAGTTGCGTATCATCTCGCACAGTGTTACGCGATACGTTACACGTGTCAAATCGCATGACGAATGAGGTGACGCAAACCTGGTCAACAACCCGATGACGTCGCTCGCCGTGGCCTTGAACGAAAAGCTCCGGGCAACACGCTTGGGCGTCGCAATCCGGCATGCCGATTTTCAAACGGTCCAGCAGTCCGACGGCACACCATGGCCATGCGACCAGGCAACGGTGCAAGATAGCGCTTCCCGATGATCGCTTGTACGTTTCTTTCTCAGGGTACCCAAGGAGTTCCGCATGAAATCCCGTGCTGCCGTTGCCTTTGCTGCCGGCGAACCTCTGAAAATCGTCGAGATCGACGTCGCGCCGCCGCGCAAGGGCGAGGTGCTTGTGAAGATCAGCCACACCGGGGTCTGCCACACGGATGCATTCACCTTGAGCGGTGATGATCCGGAAGGAATGTTTCCCTGCGTGCTCGGCCACGAAGGCGCGGGCGTGGTGGTGGAGGTCGGTGAGGGTGTTGCGTCGGTGAAGCCCGGCGATCATGTGATTCCGTTGTACACGGCGGAGTGCGGTGAGTGCCTGTTCTGCAAATCCGGCAAGACCAACCTGTGCACGTCGGTGCGTGCCACCCAGGGCAAAGGCGTGATGCCCGATGGCACCACGCGTTTCAGCTTCGAAGGCAAGCCGGTCTTCCACTACATGGGCTGTTCCACCTTCAGCGAATACACCGTGGTGGCCGAGGTGTCGCTGGCGCGAAGCAATCCGCAGGCAAACCATGAGCAGGTCTGCCTGCTCGGCTGCGGCGTGACCACCGGGCTTGGCGCGGTCAAGAACACGGCAAACGTGCAGGAAGGCGATAGCGTGGCCGTGTTTGGCCTCGGAGGAATCGGCCTTGCCGTGATCCAGGGGGCGAAGCGGGCCAAGGCGGGGCGCATCATCGCCATCGACACCAACCCGTCCAAGTTCGACATGGCGCGCGGGATGGGAGCCACCGATTGCGTCAATCCCAAAGATCACGACAAGCCGATCCAGCAGGTGATCGTGGAGATGACCGGCTGGGGCGTGGACCACAGCTTCGAGTGCATCGGCAATGTCAACGTGATGCGTGCAGCGCTGGAATGTGCACACCGTGGTTGGGGCCAGAGCGTGATCATCGGTGTCGCCGGCTCTGGCCAGGAGATTTCCACGCGACCGTTCCAGTTGGTGACCGGGCGCAAATGGCTCGGCACCGCATTTGGTGGCGTGAAGGGT
>CAUJJS010000082.1 GCA_963205415.1 Pseudomonadota bacterium | reverse complement strand
CGCGGTGCAGATCGACAGCCCCTTGGCCGCAGGCGTCACGGCGGTGGCCAACCAGGCCGTGCTGTCCTCGCCCGATGTGCCCACGACCGTTCCAAGCGATGATCCGAGTACGCCAGGGGAACCTGACGACCCCACAGACGTGCCGGTAGTGGCCACGCCAGACTTGGTGTTGACCAAGGTCGACAACCTCGGTGGTGCCAATGCCATCCCGGGTGGTGTGTTGATCTACACCCTGAGCTATCAGAACGTGGGCAACCAGAACGCCACGGGCGTCACCCTCACCGAAACGGTGCCGGTCAACACGACGTTCTATTCGGCTTCTAGCACCAGCGGCTGGACGTGCACGCCCAACGGCAATGCCGGTTCGACCTGTACCTTGTCGATCGGCAACGTGGCGGCGGGTGCGGCGGCAGCCAGCGTGCAATTTGCGGTGCTGATCAATAACCCGGTCTCTGCCGGCGCCAGCGCCATCCAGAACACCGCCTCGGTGGCTGACGACGGAACCAACGGACCCGACCCGACGCCGCCCAACAACAGCGACAGCGAAACCTCGCCCTTGGATACCGCGCCGGGCTTGCATCTGAACAAGACCGACGGTGGCATCAGCGCGGTGCCGGGTGATGTGGTGGCCTATGTCCTGAGCTATTGGAACGACGGCAATGTCGACGTGGCGAGCGTCAGCATCAGCGAGACCGTGCCAGCCAACACCACCTTCGTGCCCGCATCGAGCACGGCGGGTTGGGTGTGCACACCCAACAACAACGCCGGTTCCACCTGCACCTTGGCGGTCGGTACGCTCGCGGGCAACACGCCCGAGGCCTCGGCGGCATCCGCCGTATTCGCGGTGCAGATCGACAATCCGCTGCTGGCCGGGGTGAACAACGTCGCCAATACGGCGGTGTTGATCCAGCCCGATCCGCTGATTCCGGACGTGCCGGGCAGCGATACCACGCCGGTGAATGCAGCCCCGGATCTTGCGATCACCAAGACCGCCGGTGCCGCCAGCGTGGCGCCGGGTGATGTGCTGGTCTATACCCTGAGCTACCAGAACATCGGTAATCAAGGTGCAACGGGCGTGGTCATCACCGATACCGTGCCGGCCAACACCACCTTCAACGCCACCAGCAGCACCGCCGGTTGGAGTTGCAGCAATGGTGCGCCTGCCGGTTCGGTCTGTACCTTCAATGTGGCCGGTACCGTCGCTGCAGGGGCGGCGGCGGTCAACGTGCTGTTTGCGGTCAATATTCCCAACCCCGTGCCTGCGGGTGTGGAGAGCATCGCCAACAGCGCAACCATCGCTGATGACGGCAGCAATGGTGCCGATACCAATCCCACCAACAACAACGATGATGTGACCACGCCGGTCAACGCCATGCCGGCGATGACGGTGAGCAAGTCCGATGGCGGGGCCACGGTGGCGCCGGGTGGTGTGATCAACTACGTCATCAGCTATCAGAACACCGGCAATCAGAACGCCAGCGGTGTGGTGCTGACCGAAGTGGTGCCGCAGCACACCACGTACACCGGTTCGGGCTGGAATTGCGTGCCCAATGCCAATGCCGGCTCGACCTGCACCATGGCCATCGGAAATGTGGCGGCGGGAGCAGCGGCGGCAACGGTGAACTTTGCAGTTACCGTGGTCAATCCTCTGCCTGCTGGAGTAACTTCCATCCTCAACCGTGTCACCGTGGTGTCTGATGGCGCGGGTGGGGAGCCGAGCACGCCGCCGAATCCGGCCGACCCGAGCGACCCGAGACAGGACAACGAAGACACACCCGTTACCGCGGCGCCCGATTTGGCCATCGTCAAGACGTCCAGTTCAACGGCCGTCGCAGGCGGGCTCGTCGTGTATCAGTTGACCTACGCCAACCTCGGCAACCAAGCCGCCACGGGTGTGGTGATCACCGAAACGGTGCCGGCCAACAGTACGTTCGAGGCCGGCTCCAGCAGCCTCGGCTGGGTTTGCGTGCCCGATGGCAATGCCGGCTCGACCTGTACCTTGGCGATTTCCGGCACCGTCGCGGGCGGCCAGAGCCTGACGCCTGGCACGGTGGTGAACTTTGCCGTGCGCATCGACGAGCCCTTGCCCAGTGGCGTCGACTCGATCACCAACGCAGTGAGCATCGCTGACGATGGCAGCAACGGTGCCGATACGGATCCGAGCAACAACGACAGTGGTGATGTACGGCCGATCGATGCGGCACCGGACATGGAGATCGTCAAGGTGGCGGACCGCCCGATAGCAGGCCCCGGGGACACCGTGATTTACACCCTGACCTACCGTAACGTCGGCACGCAGGATGCGAGTGGCGTGGTGATCACGGAGGTGGTGCCCCTGGGCACATCGTTCTCTGCAGCGGGCAGCAGTGCCGGATGGAGTTGCGCCGACGGGTCGCCCGCCGGAACCACGTGCACGCTTGCTGTTGGTAACGTGGCTGCCGATGGTGCCAATCACACTGTCACGTTCGCGGTCGTGTTGGTGGGATATGGCAGCATCTTGAATACCGCCAGCGTTGCGGACGATGGTAGCAATGGCCCCGACCCCACGCCGCCGAACAACTCTTCCAGTGTGACCGTGATTGGTCGTCCAGTGTTCATACCCGTCAACGCACCTTGGGCCTTGTTGCTGATGGCCTTGGCCATGCTCGCCTTGGCTTGGAGCCGGCGTGGTCGCCCGGCGTGAGTCCTGATCGGGTGCAATCCACCTGAACGAGCCAACGAGCCCCGCAGTACGCGGGGCTCGTTGTTTCAGCGGTGCGCAGCGCAAGGCTTGGTCAGGCGACGCGCGCGCAGGATAATGTGCGGCTTGAATCTGGATCCGCACCCTTGAACAAGTCCGACTTTCACTACGAGCTTCCGACCGAACTGATTGCGCAGGAGCCCCTCGCCGGCCGATCGGACAGCCGGCTACTGATCCTGCCACCGAGCTCCAGCGCGCTGCACGATGGAAGGATCAGGGAACTGCCGCAGTGGCTATCGGCCGGGGATCTGATGATCTTCAACGACACCCGTGTGATACCGGCGCGTCTGTTCGGCAACAAGGACACTGGCGGCCGGGTGGAAATCCTGATCGAGCGGGTCTTGGGATCCAATGAAGCCTTGGCGCAGCTCGGTGTGAGCAAGACGCCCAAGGATGGGTCGGGACTGGTGCTGGACGATGGCACGCGGGTGACGGTGCTTGGTCGCGATCAGGGATTCTTCCAGCTGCGTTTCGAAACGGAAGAAGCCTTGGAATCTCTGCTGCAACGCATTGGACGGATGCCCTTGCCGCCTTACATGACGCGCGCGCCGAATGCCGCCGATGCCGAGCGCTACCAGACGATCTTCGCGCACGAGCCCGGGGCCGTGGCGGCACCCACGGCCGGACTGCACTTCGATCAAGGCTTGTTGGACGCCTTGGCTGAGCGTGGCGTTGAAACGGGGCATATCACCTTGCACGTTGGCGCGGGCACCTTCCAACCCATGCGCGTGCAGAACCTTGAAGACCACACCATGCATAGCGAATGGCTCAATGTCGGGGCTTCGCTGTGCGAAAAAATTCGGGCCACGCGCGCGCGCGGCGGTCGCGTCGTGGCGATCGGAACCACGGTGGTGCGTGCTTTGGAATCGAGCTGGCGCGATGGCGAGGTGCAACCGTTTGCCGGTGAAACCCGCTTGTTCCTGTTTCCGGGGCGACCGATCCACAGCGTCGATGTGCTGGTCACCAACTTCCACCTGCCCGAATCCACCTTGCTGATGCTGGTATGTGCCTTTGCCGGGCAGGAGCGGGTGATGGCGGCGTATCAGCACGCGGTGCGTGAACGCTATCGTTTTTTCAGTTACGGCGACGCCATGCTGCTGTTCAATGTGGGATCGGGCAGGGCGGCGGGAGGTTCAGCCTGATGTCGCGCTTGAGTTTCGAGTTCCTGCGCCGCGATGGCGCTGCACGGCGCGGACGTCTGCATTTCCCGCGTGGGGTGGTTGAAACCCCGGCCTTCATGCCGGTGGGAACCTATGGCTCAGTCAAGGCGATGATGCCCGAGTCCGTGCGTGCGACCGGTGCACAGATCATCCTCGGTAACACCTTTCACCTGTACCTGCGTCCTGGCCTTGAGGTGATCGCGGCCCATGGCGGCCTGCACGGTTTGGCCAAATGGGATGGGCCGATCCTGACGGACTCCGGTGGGTTTCAGGTATTTTCACTGGCACATCGGCGCAAGATCACAGAAGAAGGCGTCAAGTTCGCTTCGCCCGTGGATGGCGCACCGGTGTTTCTCAGCCCGGAAGTGAGCATGCGGATCCAGCAGGTGCTCGATTCGGACGTCGTGATGATTTTCGACGAATGCACGCCGTACGCAGTCGATGGCGTGGTGACTAGCGAGAAACGTGCGCGAGAGTCGATGGAACTGTCCTTGCGCTGGGCGCTGCGTTCGCGTCGCGCACACGAGGACCTGGGCAACGACGCGGCTTTGTTCGGCATCGTGCAAGGCCATGTTTATCCCGAACTGCGCAGCCGCTCGGCTGCGGGCCTGATCGACATCGGTTTTGATGGCTATGCCGTTGGTGGGCTTGCGGTGGGCGAGCCCGAAGCCGAGCGCAACGCCATGCTGGAACACACCTGTCCGCAGTTGCCCGAAGATCGCCCGCGCTATCTGATGGGTGTCGGCCGACCGCAGGACATCGTGGAAGCGGTGGCGCGTGGCATCGACATGTTCGATTGCGTGATGCCGACCCGCAACGCCCGCAACGGGCATTACTTCACCCGCTTTGGCACGGTGCGCATCCGCAACGCCAAATACGAGAAGGATCTACGCCCGATCGATCCTGACTGCCGTTGCGCTGCTTGTGCCGGGGGCTTCACCCGTGCCTACTTGCGTCATCTGGATCGTTGCAACGAAATGCTCGGCCCGATGCTGGCCACGATCCACAACCTGCACTACTACCAAGAACTGATGTCCGGCATCCGGAGCGCCATCGATGCCGGCCGATTCGAGGCGTTCCGGGCCGACTTCTACGCGGCCTTGGCCGCAGGTGAGGCCTAAGCAATCAGCTCAGGTTTTCGGCGGTCAGCGCGGCCTTGACGCCGGCGTCAGAGCCCATGTGATCAAAGAAGCGGTTCAGATTGGCATGTGCCGATAGATCCATCTTCATGCCACGCGCCCAGCGCAACAGCACGTACAGATAAGGATCGGCAACCGAGCGGCGATCGTCCACCAGCCAAGTGCCCGAGCCAATCTGCGTGTTGAGGATGGCGAACTGCGTTTGCAGGCGTTCGATCGCTTTGGTCTTGAGGTTGGCTTGTGCATCCTCGCCATCGACGAAACGCGGCGCGCTGAATAACGGCGAGAAGTTCTTGTGCACATCCGCGTTCAGGAAGGCGGTCCAGCGCAGCACCTGTGCACGCGACACGGCCGTTCCATCGCCAAACAGCTTGGCTTCGGGCTTGAGTTGGGCGAGGTAATCCAGGATGGCGATGTTCTGCGTCACCAAGGTGCCATCGTCCAGCAACAGGGCCGGAACGGCTCCCGCCGGATTCACCTTGAGGAATTCACCGTGCAACTGGTCGCGCGGCACCACTTCGATCTGGTGCGGTGCGCCGATCCATTGCAGGACAATGTGGTCGGCCAGCGAGCAGGCACCTGGCAGGCAATACAACTTCATGAATGACTCCTTGAGTGGGATACGACCGAGCATGTGTGGCCGGTCGCAGCCAAGATCAAGATGGAGTCGTTTGATTACAGACGGATGGCCACGCTGTAGAAGGTGTGATCGCCAATGGTGGCTACGGGTACACCTTGCGCCCAGTCGGGTGCAGACTTGAGCTGGGCCTGCACTAGAAAGTGATCGGCGCCAGGGACGACAAGACGACGTTGGGGTGGCGGCCTGTTCCAATCGTGTTCGACGCGCAAGGCCACCGCCACCGCGCGGTTCCAGGCTTTGAGGTTCTTGATGCCGTAATCGGGGGGCAACAAGGTCGGCGCAAACTGTTTGGGCGCGGTGACGACGGCACACAGATTCTCGCCCCATCGCCCACTATCCAAACGGCGGAGTGCGACTTCCGCCACGGCACGTTGGCCCAGTTCGGATTGGTTGCGTGCTTCCAGATACACCGTCGTGGCAAGGCAGGCCTGATCGGCGTAAGGCTGGGGCAACAATTGCGACAACCACAGCAAGGTGGCTAGGTTCATGCGAACTCCTCGGCGTTGCGTCCACTGACTTGTGCAGATCGCGGTTGCAGACACGCACCGTTCTCGGCGGGTGCATCCCTGAAAGGCAATGCACGCAAGCGCATGGACATGGCGTTGGGGGGTACGCCTGGCGCGGGCCGGTCGGGGCATCGCGGCGCCAGCCGCACGGAGGTTGTGCGGGACATGCACAGACCTGTTTCCGTTGTTTCCGGGCAGCGCGGCTCTGTTGGCGGCCGGAAAACGCAGTGAACTTACGGGTGTTTTGTCGAACGCCTGCTGAATGGCGCCGATCAGGAGGGGCTAGATTCGACGTCGAAGGCTACAAGTTCGCGGCCAGTTCGCAGCCTTGGGCAATGGCCCGCTTGGCATCCAATTCGGCCGCCAGTTCGGCACCACCGATCAGATGGACTTGGCGTCCAGCGACCTGTAATGGCTCCAGCAAGTCGCGGCGCGACTCCTGCCCGCTGCAGACAATGACGTGATCGACCGGCAGTACATGGGCTTGGCCATCGACCTGAACATGAAGCCCGGCATCGTCAATGCCTTGGTACTCGACCCCGCCCAGCATCTTGACCTTGGCGCGCTTGAGGCTGGCGCGGTGGATCCAGCCGGTGGTTTTGCCGAGGTTCTTGCCAAACGCATCGGTCTTGCGCTGCAACAGCCAAACCTCGCGTTCGGGTTTGAACTCCGTTGCCGCCACGCCTTCGATCCCGCCGCGCGCGCGCAAACTGTCGTCGATGCCCCAATGCGCCCGCCAACGCGCCGGATCGAGACTCATCGACGGGCCGGACTCGATCAGGTATTCCGCCACATCGAAACCAATGCCACCGGCGCCGATGATCGCCACGCGGCGACCGGCGCTGCGGCGACCACTGAGTAAATCCGGGTAGCTGATGACCTTGGCATGGTCGATGCCCGGGATCGACGGCACCCGCGGCACGACGCCCGTCGCCAGCACGATCGCATCAAAACCTTCCAGAGCGGCCGCGTCTGCGCGCGTTGCCAGTCGCAGCTCGACGCGCGTCTGGTCGATACGGTGTTGGAAATAGCGGATGGTTTCGTGGAATTCTTCCTTTCCCGGAATGGCGCGCGCCAAGTTGAATTGGCCACCGATGGCACCTTGCGCCTCGAACAGGGTGACCTGATGCCCGCGCTCGGCTGCCGTCGTGGCGCAGGCAAGGCCCGCGACGCCGGCACCGACCACGGCGATGCGTTTGGGTTGCAGGCTGGTTCGGTAGACGAGTTCGGTCTCACGGCCAGCACGTGGGTTGACCAGACAGCTGGCCTTGCGATTCTGAAAGACGTGATCGAGGCAGGCCTGATTGCAGGCGATGCAGGTGTTGATGCTGTCGGTGTCACCGCGCTGTGCCTTGAGTACCCAATCGGGGTCGGCCAGAAACGGACGCGCCATCGACACCATGTCCGCTTCGCCCCGTGCCAGCACGGCTTCGGCCACCTCCGGCATGTTGATGCGGTTGGTGGCCACCAACGGGATCGACACTTCGCGCTTGAGGCGGGCCGTGACGAAGGTGAAAGCGGCACGCGGGACGCTGGTGGCAATGGTCGGTATGCGTGATTCGTGCCAGCCGATGCCGGTGTTGAGGATCGAGGCACCCGCAGCTTCGATGGCCTTGGCTGCGGTGACGACCTCGGTGAGATCGCTGCCGCCTTCGACCAGTTCCAGCATCGAGAGCCGAAAGATCAAGATGAAATCACGCCCGACCGCCTCACGCGTGCGTCGCACGATCTCGGTTGCAAACCGCAGTCGAGTCTCAAAAGCGCCACCCCAAGGCCCCGCTCGCTTGTTGGTCCGCGAAGCGAGAAATTCATTGATGAGATAGCCTTCCGAACCCATCACCTCCACCCCGTCGTAGCCGGCTTCGCGAGCGAGCTTGGCGCAGGTCGCGAAGTCCCGAATGTGACGCTCGACACCGCGATCGGACAGGGCGCGCGGGGTGAAGGGCGTGATCGGCGACTTGATGCGCGAAGGCGCCACGTTCAACGGGTGATAGCCGTAACGACCCGCGTGCAGGATCTGCATGCAGATCCGCCCACCCTCGCGATGGACCGCCTCGGTCACCAGTCGATGTTTGCGCACCTGCCAAGGCCAGGCCAGCATGCCGGCGAATGGCTTGGTCCAGGCGCTGATGTTGGGGGCAATCCCGCCGGTCACCATCAGACCGACGCCGCCGCGTGCACGTTCGGCGAAGTAGGCAGCCAGTTTCGGGAAGTCGGCACGGCGATCCTCCAGACCGGTGTGCATCGAACCCATCAGGATGCGATTGGGCAGGACGCAGTGACCAAGGTCGAGCGGAGAAAAGAGGTGGGGATACGGAGTCGCCATGGCGGACGTAGTACGAGTTCGGTCTGATTGCACAATGCCGCGCCGGCGAAAAAGCAGCAAGTCGGTTTGATGGCGCGAGCGGCCCCAAGTACGCTGAACGCGCGTTACCATTATGTTAAACTGCGGACTCGATCTCCGTGTACACTGAGCCGGTTGACGTCAGGTCCGGCGCAGGTCGCATGCAGATCGCCGCGTCACATGTTCGCCCCGTTCATTGCCTTGTATGTAGGAGTAATAAATGAAGAAGACGCTCTTGGGCTGCGCCCTGCTTGGCGCGATGACTTTGGCCAATGTGGCCTTGGCACAGGATTTCGACGACCGTTGGTACCTGACCGGCACCGGCGGCCTGCAAATTTCCGATTCCGACCGTGGCATGGATGACAATCTCATGTACGGCCTTGGTGTGGGTAAGTATTTCGCACCGAACTTCTCGCTGGATCTCGACCTCAACACCGTGCGTCAGACGCAGAAGGGTGGCGGGCTGCACTGGAACGACTACGGTTTCATGCTGACCGGCCGCAGCCACTTCCGTCAGGCCGAGCGCAACTGGGGGCCGTATCTGGCCTACGGCGCAGGCATGCTTCGTCACGAGGAACAGTATTCCAATCCCTTGGGTGGCAAGCCAAACAAGCGCACGGGCAATAATTTTGCCGCTCAGGTCGGCGCGGGGCTCCAGGCTGACTACTCGCGCACGTCGTTGCGTGGCGAAGTACTGGCTCGTTATGACGCCGATGACGGCAGCTTTGCGTCACCGAACGACAAGGGTTTCGTTGACTACCTCGCCCAGATCACCTTCTTGGTGAAGCTGGGTGACTTGGCTGCACCGCCGGCTCCTGCAGCGGAGACACCACCTCCGCCGCCGCCCCCGCCGCCGTCGTGCGCGGATCTGGATGGTGATGGTGATGGCGTCAACAACTGCGATGACCGCTGCCCGGATTCCCAAGCTGGCCAGACCGTCGGTCCCGATGGTTGCCCGGTTGCGGTGACGATCGACCTGCGCGGTGTGAACTTCGACTATGACAAGTCCACCTTGCGTGCCGATGCCGTCGAAACCCTGAAGGAAGCCGTTTCGGTGTTGGTGCAGTACCCCGAATTGCGCGTGGAAGTGGCCGGTCACACCGACTTGTGCGGTGCCGATGCCTACAACCAGTCGCTGTCCGAGCGTCGCGCCAAGGCGGTGTATGACTATCTGACCAGCAACGGCGTTGCCGCTTCGCGTCTGGTGGGTCCGACCGGTTACGGCGAGAGCCGCCCCTTGGAGCCGACCGCGCAGACCTTCCCGGCCTGTAAGAGCGAAACCAACCGTCGTACCGAGTTGAACGTTCAGAACTGATGCATGCCAGGCGAGGCGGTTCGCCGCCTCGTCGCAGCTCAGGTTTCAAAAACAATCCCGGACACCGCAAGGTGGCCGGGATTGTTGTTTGTAGTGGGTGATGTCCTTGATCACGCGTAGTTTGCGTCTGGCCCCAATTCACGGACACGTTGTCAGGCAAACGGTGCAGTTCGAAGGCCGTCAGGTAAGGTTGCATAAGCCTTTATTGCGAGGAGCCAAGCGACGCGGCACGGCGCAGGCAGGGACGCCGGTGCGAAGGTTCGCATCGCCAATATGGCCTGCAGGGCCCGTCGAACGATGCGGCCTGCCATTCAGAGACTGGCAATGAATCAAGATCATGGTTTGCTTCGCGGCGCAATGACGTCGTATCGACGTGTTCGGATGGCCCCTGGGGAGATGTTGTATGGAGGTGGTGTTTTTTTGTGAGCGACCGCACAATTAGGTGCTGACGGCGAAGGCCAGCCAGTACACTTCGCGGTTTGGTTTCAAACCTCTGACGACGCAACACGTCCAGCGATATGCAAGGCGCGGTGTGAGCGGCGTGGAAGACGGTTTGATCCAAGATCTCATTCCATTCCCGGGAGTTGCACCGTGACCATCAAACCGTTCCGACACCTGTTGACAGTCATGGCATTCGCCTGCCTGCTGACACCGCTTTCGAGCTTGGCTGCCAGCACCGACAACCTCTGGCACGACGTGGCCGGGCGTTCTTTGGTCGCCAACGCACCCAAGCCCGACCAGTTCCGGTCCTTGTCGTTGGACAGTCGGCAGATGGTCGCGTATTTGGCTCAGTCGCACGCTCGTGGGATTGCAACCGAAGTCTCGCTGCCACTGCCCGAGGGTGGCTTCAGTGATTTCAACGTTGTGGATTCAGGCACTCTGCCACCGGAACTTCAGGCCAAGTATCCCGAGATCCTGAGCTTTAAGGGCGCCGACGCCGAAGGGCGCCGCTTGCGTCTGGACGTGTCGCCACTGGGCTTTCAGGCCATGGTGTTCGACAAGGACGGCATCTGGATGGTGCGCCCAGAGGTGATCGCCGGTGGCAACGACAACTACCTTAGCTACCGTCGTGGCGAGCTGGCCGGTCTGGGTGGCCAATGGCAATGCGAAACCCACGGTGATCAGGTCAACCCGCTGACGGCGGCCGTCCATCCCAAGACAGTCACACCCAGTACCGTGACGGGTGCTCAACAGCGCGTCTATCGAGCTGCTGTTGCAGCCAATCATCAGTACATCGCTGCCGTTGGCGGTGGAACGGTCGCAGGCGGCCTTGCTGCGGTCACTACCGCCGTCAACCGGGTGACTGAAGTGTACGAGTACGAGATGTCCATTCGCCTCGTACTGGTGCCCAGCAATGACCAGATCATGTATCCGACTTCGAATCCCGATCCGTTTTCGAGCAACGGCACCGGAGTCATCAACAACTCCACCAGCGTGATCAACGCTGCGATTGGTTCCGGCAATTACGACATCGGCCATGTCTTCACCACCGGCAGCGGTGGCGTGGCTGGCTTGGGCGTGGTCTGCGGCGGCTCCAAGGCGCGCGGCACCACGGGCCTGTCCAATCCGATCGGTGATGATTTCTACATCGATTACGTGGCTCACGAAATGGGCCACCAATTTGCTGGCAACCACCCTTTCAACGGCTCCAACGGCAATTGCTCAGGCAGCAACCGCAACGGCAGCACGGCCTACGAACCCGGCAGTGGCAGTTCGATCATGGCCTACGCCGGCATCTGTGGGGCGGACGATCTGCAACCGCACTCAGACCCCTACTTCCACGCCATCAGTCTGCAGGAAATCACCAACTTCACGAACGGTGGTGGCAATTGCTCGGTCAACACGCCAGCCAGCAACCAGCCCCCCGTGATTGCACCGAGTTCGCTGCCGCCGAGCGGCAAGACCATTCCCGTCCAAACCCCGTTCATGCTGTACGCCAGCGCCACCGATCCCAGCAACGACGGATTGGCTTATTCGTGGGAAGAATGGGATCTGGGTCCGCAGGCGCCGCTGTCGGCGGGTGACAACGGGTCCAGCCCGATCTTCCGTTCCTACTCGCCCGTCGCCTCCGGGGTTCGCAGCTTCCCGTCCATGTCCACGGTGCTGGGTGGACCCGCCATCAAGGGTGAGACCGTACCGACCAAGAGCCGCACCGCACTGAAGTTCCGCCTCACCGTGCGCGATCGATCCGACGCGGCCCACGGCTGGGGCACGAGCCAGAGTACCGATTATCAGGTCGCGGTCACCAATACCGCAGGCCCATTCAAGGTGAACACACCTGGAAGTGGGGCAAGCTGGACGGCTGGCAGCACAGTATCGATCACCTGGGACGTGGCCAACACCAACCTGACACCGGTGAGTTGCGCGTCGGTGGATATCGACTTATCGCTCGATGCTGGGGCGAGCTTCACCCAATCGCTGGCGGTTGGCGTTTCCAACAGTGGCTCCGCCAGTGTGATCGTACCGGCTGCAAACACCACACAAGCGCGTGTTCGGGTCATGTGCTCAGACAATATTTTCTTCAACGTTTCACCGGGCAACTTCAACATCGAGGCCACCACCTACACCATTGGTGGCACGGTGTCCGGACTCAATGGTTCCGGATTGGTCTTGCTGTTGAATGGTGGAAATGCCTTGCCGATTGCCGCGAACGGCCCATTCACCTTTGCGGCCGGATTGCTTGCTGGCGCGCCCTACGACGTCAGCGTGGGTACGGCGCCGAACAATCCCTACCAAGAATGCGTCATCGACAATGGTCATGGCACTGTGAACGCAAGCCATGTGACCGACGTCGGTGTCACCTGCACGAACGCCACTCCGCCATTCATATTTGGTGATGGCTTCGAAGAGGACATCGACTGATTGCCAGTG
>CAUJJS010000081.1 GCA_963205415.1 Pseudomonadota bacterium | reverse complement strand
GACCAGAACCAATCTCGCGAACGGGCATAGGCACCAGAGCACGAGGCGGATACGCTGCTCACACGACGATCCGAGCCAAACCTACACCAGGTTCATGGCCCGTGGGCATTTCCGGAACGGAAAAGGGATCTCGCAATGACGACATTCGGACTTGTTCGGACATTCCCTAGCGCAGGATCGTATCCGGCAAGGCACTGCAGGCATACACCAAAAACTGCTGGAAGGCGTGCGGCACTGGCGTCAGTGGTGTGTCGCGGCGGCTGACCACGCCCACCTCCATCGGCGGCACAATGTCGGCCACCATGCGGCTGTCGATGCGGCGGCCTTCCAGTGACAGTGGGCGATACACGATGTCCGAGAGAATGGTCACGCCGAAACCGTGCGCGACCAGGCCGCGCAGTGCTTCCAAGGTGGAGGTGCGGAATGCGATGCGGGGCGTCTGTCCTGCGGCATTCCAATAGCGCAATGCCGCTTCCTCGCCTTCGTCCACGGTCAGCATGATGTAGGGAAACTCGGCCACATCCGCCAGTCGAATCTGAGGCAGAGCCGCCAAGGGATGTTCCTGCGCCAGCCACAGTTGCCGGCGCGAGCGCGCCAGCACTTGGCGGCGCAGGCCACTGTCCGCGTCCATGTTGGAGGTGATGCACAGGCCGAGGTCCAGTTCGCCGGCTTCGACGCCGCGCTCGATGCCTTGGCGATCCATGTCGATGAGGTCGAAGTCCACGTGCGGATAGTCACGTCGAAAGCGCGCCAACAAGCCGGGAAGGAAGTAACCCAGCACGGTGTAGGACGCGCCAAGGCGCACCGTACCACTGAGCGACTCGCCGAAGAACAGTGGCTCGCCGACGGCATCCTGCAAGGTGTCGAGCGCGTGCCGCACGTGCTGGTGAAAGCGATGGCCGATGGCGGTCAAGGCCACGCCATGCGGTCGGCGTTCGAACAGATCCGCGCCCAGAATGGTCTCCAGTTGCGCGATCGCCGTGGTCACCGCCGATTGGGAGACTTGCAGCTGGCGGCCAGCCAGCGAGAACTGACCAGCTTCCGCGGCGGCGGCGAAGTAGCGCAACTGTTTGAGCGAGAGGTTGCCGGGGATTGCCATTAGCTTTTCAGATACCAGAAAGATCGATTCCGCATTTTACGATAGCAAGTAAACACTCTAAAATTGGCGGTTGCACGCTTCAGAGCCGACCGCGCGCGCAGTGCGGGCGCGTAACCACCGCCGTTTCGCCATGTGAGGTTTTTGCCATGAGTGACTACGCCCCGTTGCAGCTGCACGTGCCCGAGCCCAGCGCCCGGCCAGGACAGCGCACCGATTTCTCCTATTTGAATTTGTCTGCCGCCGGCGCGATGCCGGCACTGCCGCTGGAGTTGCCGGCATCGGCCACCTACGAACACGCACAAGGCCTGATACGGGTGCTGGACGACGAGGGCAATGCCATCGGGCCATGGGCCGAAGGCATTCCCGACGAGGTGTTGCTCAAGGGCATGCACGCCATGCTCAAGACCCGCGCCTACGACGCGCGCCTCTTGATCGCCCAGCGCCAGAAGAAAACCTCGTTCTACATGCAGTGCCTGGGTGAGGAAGCCATCGCCATCGGCCAGACGCTGGCGCTGCGCGATGGCGACATGCATTTTCCCACCTACCGCCAGCAGGGCATCTTGATTGCCAAGGACGTGTCCTTGGTGGAAATGATGTGCCAGGTCTTGTCCAACGCCGCCGACCCCTTGCGTGGTCGGCAGTTGCCGATCATGTATTCCTACAAGGAACACGGTTTCTTTTCGATCTCCGGCAACCTCACCACCCAATACATCCAAGCCGTGGGTTGGGCGATGGCCTCGGCGATCAAGGGCGATACCAAGATTGCCGCCGCGTGGGTCGGCGATGGCGCCACCGCCGAAGGCGACTTCCACGCGGCACTCACCTTCGCCGAAGTCTATGAAGCGCCCGTGATCCTCAACATCGTCAACAACCAATGGGCGATCTCCACCTTCCAAGCCATTGCCGGTGGTGAATACACCAGCTTTGCCACACGCGGGCTGGGCTATGGCATTCCCTCGGTGCGGGTGGATGGCAACGACTTTCTCGCCGTCTACGCGGTTTCGCGCTGGGCCGCCAAACGTGCACGTTCGGATCTGGGCCCGACCTTGATCGAATGGATCACCTACCGCGCCGGCCCGCATTCCACCTCGGATGATCCGTCCAAGTACCGGCCCGCCGATGATGCCGAACACTTCCCCTTGGGCGATCCGATCGAACGCCTCAAGAAGCACCTGATCAAGCGTGGCCTGTGGAGCGAGACCAAGCACGAAGCCCTGCGCACCGAACTCGACGCGGAAATGGCCAACGCACTCAAGGAAGCCGAACGCCACGGCATCCTTGGCAGCGACAACCGTCCTGGCGCCGCCGACATGTTCGAGGATGTCTACAAGGACATGCCCGAACACCTGCGCCGCCAGCGTCAGCAATTGGGAGTGTGATCATGAGCCAGACAGAGATTCAGGCCGGTCAGCCGATGACCATGATCCAGGCCCTGCGCTCGGCCATGGATGTGATGCTGGAGCGCGACAGCAATGTCGTCGTGTTCGGCGAGGACGTGGGTTATTTCGGCGGCGTGTTCCGCTGCACCGATGGCTTGCAGGCCAAGTACGGCAAGCAGCGCGTGTTCGATGCGCCGATTTCAGAAAGCGGCATCGTCGGCGCCGCGATCGGCATGGCCGCCTATGGCCTGCGTCCCGTAGCCGAAGTGCAATTTGCCGATTACATCTATCCCGCCTACGACCAGATCGTGTCGGAAGCGGCGCGCCTGCGCTATCGCTCCTGCGGCATGTTCACCGCCCCGATGGTCGTCCGCACGCCTTGCGGCGGCGGCATCTACGGTGGCCAGACCCATTCGCAAAGCCCGGAAGCGGTGTTCACCCACGTTGCCGGCCTGCGCACGGTGATGCCTTCCAATCCGTATGACGCCAAGGGCTTGCTGATATCGGCCATCGAATGCGATGACCCAGTGATCTTCCTGGAGCCCAAGCGCCTCTACAACGGGCCCTTCGATGGCTTCCACGAGCGCCCGGTCACGTCCTGGACCAAGCATGCCGGCAACAGCGTGCCGGAAGGCTATTACACCGTGCCTTTCGACAAGGCCGCCATCGTGCGCGAAGGCCGTGCCCTCACCATCCTCACCTATGGCACCACGGTGTGGGTGGCCAAGGCGGCCGCCGAAGAATCGGGCATCGATGCCGAAGTGATCGACCTGCGCAGCCTGTGGCCGCTGGACCTGGATGCGATCGTTGAATCGGTGAAGAAAACCCGCCGCTGCATCGTGCTGCACGAGGCCACACGCACCTGCGGCTTTGGTGCGGAACTCGTGGCGCTGGTGCAGGAACACTGTTTCTACCATCTGGAAGCGCCGGTGGAGCGCGTCACCGGTTGGGACACGCCCTATCCGCATGCGCAGGAATGGGACTACTTCCCGGGCCCGGCCCGGGTCATCGACGCCATGCAGCGCGTGTTGGAGGACTGAACCATGGGACAGCATGTCATCAAGATGCCGGACATCGGCGAAGGCATTGCCGAGGTCGAACTGGTCGGCTGGAAGGTCGCTGTCGGCAGCAAGGTGGTCGAAGACCAGATCATCGCCGAGGTGATGACCGACAAAGCCACGGTGGAAATCCCCTCGCCCGTGCACGGCACCGTGATTTCGCTGGGCGGCGAGCTGGGCGAAGTCATGGCCGTCGGCTCGGAGCTGATCCGACTGGAAGTGGAAGGCGCCGGCAATGTGGTGGGAGAGCCGGGAATCGGGAATCGGGAATCGGGAATCGAGGTCGAAAAGCCTGCGGTTGCCCGGACGCCTGCGCCGCCTCCCAGAATCCCAACACCCGAGGTTCAAGCGAAGCCCGCAAGCCAGTCCCCCAGCCGGGCGCTGGAGGCTTCTACCATTCCCCATTCCCCACTCCCGATTCCCGCCGCCACCGCCCCCACCCGCGGCACCTTGCGCGCCGACGAACGCCCACTGGCCTCACCGGCGGTACGTCGTCGCGCTTGGGACATGGGGATCGAGCTGCGTTTCGTGCCGCCTACGGGCGCCGGCGGTCGGGTGATGCATTCGGATCTGGATGCCTACGCCGCACGCGGGCCACAGGCCACATCGACCACAACCTCGTCGGCCTATGCGCGCCGCGAGGGCACGCAGGAGATTCCGGTCATGGGCCTGCGCCGCAAGATCGCGCAGAAGATGCAGGATTCGTGGCGCCGCATTCCGCACATCACCTACGTCGAAGAAATCGATGTGAGCGAAGTGGAAGGCCTGCGCACCAAGCTCAATGCCAAATACGGCGCCGAGCGCGGCAAGCTCACCTTCCTGCCCTTCCTGGCGCGGGCCATGGTGCTGGCGCTGCGTGACTTCCCGCAGATGAATGCGCGCTTCGATGACGAAGCCAATGTCATCACCCGTTCGCACGCGGTGCAATTGGGCATTGCCACCCAAAGCGATGCCGGGCTCTCGGTGCCGGTGATCGACCATGCCGAAGCCTTGAACCTGTGGCAGACCGCCGCCGAGATCGCGCGCCTGTCGAGTGAGGTGCGCGCCGGCAAAGCCACGCGCGAAGAACTGTCCGGCTCCACCATCACCATCACCAGCTTGGGGCCGATCGGCGGCATCATGTCCACCCCGATCATCAATCACCCGGAAGTGGCGATCGTGGGCGTGAATCGGATGATCGAGCGTCCCTGCTTCCGCAATGGAAACGTCGAAGCGCGCAAGCTGATGAACCTCTCGTCCTCGTTCGATCATCGCGTGGTCGATGGCATGGAATCGGCCGAGTTCGTGCAGGCCATCCGTGCGCTGCTCGAAAACCCGGCCCTGTTGTTCGTGGAGTAAACGATGAGCCAGACAATCGACACGCAATTGCTGATCATCGGCGGTGGCCCGGGTGGTTATGTCGCTGCCATCCGCGCCGGCCAGCTCGGCATCAAAACCGTCTTGGTCGAAGCCGTGAATCCCGGCGGCACCTGTCTCAACATCGGCTGCATTCCGTCCAAGGCCTTGATCCACGCGGCTGAGGAATTTGCCAAAGTGACGGCCTTTGCCAAGGGCGATTCGGCACTCGGCATCCGGCTTCAAGCACCCACGCTGGACATCGCAAAAACCGTGGCCTGGAAGGACGGCATCGTCAAACGCCTCACCGGCGGCGTCGGTGCGCTGCTCAAGAAAAATGGCGTGCGTCTGGTGCATGGTCTGGGCACGATCGTCGATGGCAAAACCGTCGATGTCGAAGGCGCCGGCGAGAACGGCGATACCCTGCGCATCCGCTGCGATCACCTGCTGCTGGCGACCGGCTCGGTGCCGGTGGAACTGCCCTTCCTGCCGTTTGGCGGCAAGGTCATCTCATCCACCGAAGCACTTTCGCCCAAGGCCTTGCCCAAGCGTCTGATCGTGGTGGGCGGTGGCTACATCGGGCTGGAGCTGGGCATCGTGTACCGCAAGCTCGGCTGCGAGGTGGCGGTGATCGAAGCCCAAGATCGCATCCTGCCGGCCTACGACGCCGAACTCACCGCGCCGGTGGCCAAGCACCTCAAGCATCTGGGCATCCTGGCCCTCACCGGACACAGCGTGCTGGGCCTGGCCGACAACGGCGCGCTCAAGGTGCGCAATGCCGAGGGCAAGGAATTGGCCTTCGAGGCCGACCAGATCCTCGTGGCCGTGGGCCGCAAACCCAAGACCGACGGCTTCAAGCTCGAAGCCCTGCAACTGGACATGGCCGGCCGCGCCATCAAGATCGACGACCAGTGCCGCACGTCGATGCGCCATGTCTGGGCCATCGGTGATGTCGCCGGCGAACCGATGCTGGCCCATCGCGCCATGGCACAGGGCGAAATGGTGGCCGAGATCATCGCCGGCAAGAAGCGCCACTTCCAGCCGGCCGCAATGCCCGCTGTGTGTTTCACCGATCCGGAAGTGGTCGTGGTGGGGCTTTCGCCCGACGAAGCCCGCGCGCAGGGCATCGAGGTCAAGACCGCGATGTTCCCCTTTGCCGCCAATGGTCGCGCCATGACGTTGGAGTCGTCCGAAGGCTTCGTGCGCGTGGTGGCGCGCGCCGACAATCATCGGATTCTCGGCTGGCAGGCGGTGGGCGTGCAGGTCTCGGAACTGTCGATTGCCTTCGTGCAGTCGATCGAGATGGGCGCGACGCTGGAAGACATCGCCGCTACCATTCATCCACACCCGACCTTGGGCGAAACCGTGCAGGAAACCGCACTGCGCGCCTTGGGCCACGCGCTGCACATCTGATTGACTACCACGAGCACACCATGAGCATCCCGTTCCAGATCACCGCATCCAGCCATCCCAAGCCTGTCGCCGAACGCGAGGCCATCCTCGCCAGCCCCGGCTTCGGCCAGTACTTCACCGATCACATGGTGGCGATCGACTGGGATGCAGAAAAAGCCTGGCACGATGCCCGCGTTGAGGCTTATGGGCCGCTGTCGCTCGACCCGGCTTCAGCGGTGTTCCACTACGCCCAGGAAATCTTCGAAGGCCTGAAGGCGTTTCGTCATGCCGACGGTTCGATCTGGTCGTTCCGGCCCGAGGCCAATGGCGAGCGTTTTCAACGTTCCGCGCGTCGTTTGGCGTTGCCGGAATTGCCGGTTGATGTGTTCGTCGATTCGATCCGCGAACTGGTCAAGGCCGATGCGGTGTGGACGCCCTCCGGTGGCGAGTCCAGCCTTTACTTGCGCCCCTTCATGATCGCCAACGAGAACTTCCTCGGTGTG
>CAUJJS010000080.1 GCA_963205415.1 Pseudomonadota bacterium | reverse complement strand
GTGCGCAACACATACACAATGCCCTCGAACACAAGGCGTGGATCCTTCCGCTTGCGCCCAGCACCCTGCTTGCGTTGGTACTTTCTCTCAGCCGGTCGTTCGGGCGGTGTCGGGATCAACGGCTCGACCCGCTCCCAAAATTCGTCCGACACCTCCCACGCCGCCACCTTCGTCTTGGCCACCGGTTCGCTCCGTCCTGCGCTCGCGCGCAACGGGGAAACAGGGTACTACAGTATTTACGGATAAGCTCTTAGCCCAAGCGGGGTTCGCGTTGGGTTTCCGACCCACCCGTGATTGGCTTGTGTTGTGTTGGGAGCCACCTCGGCTCCCATCCTCAGGTGGATTCGGCGCATTTGTCGGGCTGAAGCCCGGCCTACGAAGGCGGCGCGAGCGAAGCGATGCTGCGCTGTTGTAGGTCGGGTTTTTTCACCCGACACGACGTGGCGTTGATGGGTTGAGGCCGACCTGCGATGTGGACGTGCGTAGGCGGGGTGCTCAGTCGGTGTTTTCGAAGCCGTCCGCAAAGATGACGTCGATCGGGGTGCCGGTGGGTGGGGTGAAGTCGCCACTCAGAGTCAGGCTGATGGACTTGCTGCTGCCGGCAATGGCGTTGTTGATGGTGGTGCCGTAGCCGGCGCAATCGCTGGCGGCGACGGGCGGGATGGTGAAATCAGGATCATCCAACTGCATGCCAGTGGATGAGGCGGTGCCGGCAAGGAACCAGTCGATGGGCTGGAACACACAGGTGCCCAAGGACACGGGAAATCCATTGAGGGTGGCGGAGGTGATGGTGAGCTTCATCTGCGCGAGAGTGAGACTGGCCACGCTGTCGGAACCGACCGTGCCGGTGGAAGTGTTGGTCTGAATGAGCTGATAGGTGGCCACGACCGTGCCGAGCTGGGTTGAAAAGCTGACCGTGCTTGTCGGCAGGCTGAAGGCGCCGGCAGATAGCGCGCCGCTCACCGAGTCGTAGGTGGAATCACCGAAACTGCCACCGGCCGGCAAGGCGCTCGGACTGCCGTCGATGCTGAGGGTTCCGGTCACCGGAAAGTTCGTGGCCAGCGCCGGCATGGAAAACAGTACGAGGAAACCCAGCAGTCCGAATACGTTCGCGGCACGGTGCGTTGCGTCGATCATCGAAGGTCACCACGGCAAGGAAGGCGCTGATTCTAACCGGCGCACGGAAGCGCCGATGTCAGGCGCGGTGGTAGGGATGATTGGCGAGGATGGCAGCGGCGCGGTAGAGCTGTTCGGCCACGATCAGGCGCACCAGCATGTGCGGCAGGGTGGTGGGGCCGAGGGACCAGGATTCGTGCGCGGTGGCACGCACTTCAGGGGCGTGGCCTTCGGGGCCGCCGATGAGAAAGGCAAGGTCCTGACCTTGGCTGCGCCAGTGTTCCAGACGTTGGGCCAGGTGTTCGGAACGGTGGGCCTTGCCTTCACCATCGAGCAGGACGATGTGTGCGCCCTTGGGCACCGAGGCCAGCACGCGCTGGCCTTCTTCGAACATGGCGCGTTGGGTGTCTCGGCCTTTGCCGCGCACGCCGGGCTGGATTTCCACCAGCTCCAGCGGCAGCCAGTGCGACAGGCGTTTGCGGTATTCGGCAAAGCCTTCGGCCACCCACGGTGGCGCGCCTTCACCCACCGCAATCAAGCGGGCTTTCATGGCCTGATTCGCTCAGCGTTTCAGGCGGTGATCGAATCAGCGTCGTCGCTGTTGCGCGACTGTCGGCCACCTTCGCCCCAGAGGCGTTCGAGGGTGTAGAGGTCGCGCACACGCGGCAGCATCACATGCACGATGGCATCGCCCAGATCGACCAGCACCCACTCGCCTTCGCGTTCGCCTTCCACGCCGATGGGCGGGTTGCCGATGGCGCGGGCGCGCCGTTCGACTTCGGCGGCAATCGAGCCGACGTGGCGGGTGGAGGTTCCGGATGCGATGACCATGGTGTCGGTGACACTGGATTTGCCGCGAACATCGATTTCGATGATGTCATGCGCTTTCAGGTGTTCCAGCGCGTCGCGGATGCTGCGCTTGAGCAGCGCGGGTGAGGGGTGACGTGTGGGTGTAGCCAATGCGGTTTGATTCAAACGCCGGATCTCCTTGGGATGCGGCCGGCGGGTGCCGAGCCGACGAGCGCAGTATATGCCGCCAAATCGAGCCGGATTGCAAGCCGCTCAGGGATGGCGGTAGAGGCCGCGTGTGGTGATGTAGGCGGCCACTGCGTCCGGCACCCAGCCGGAGAGCGGTGCAGCGGCGGCGCAACGGGCGCGAATGACGCGTGAGGATTGGGGATGCAGGGGCAGGTTCAGGTGATGCACCAGCCCGGCCGGATGCGCGTGCAGCACGCGCGGGTCGTGGCACTCGCGCCCGCGGACCTCGCCAATCAAGTCCGTCGGGAGGGCTTCAGGCTGCGGCCGATCGGCCACCACGATATGCGCCAGTTCGAACAGCTCACGCCAGCGGTGCCAAGTCGGCAGCTTGGCGAAGGAATCCTGCCCGATGACCAAGGCCAAGGGCGCGTTGACCCCGAGCGTGTGGCGCCAATGTGTCAGCGTGTCCACGCTGTAGCTGGGTTCGTTCCGATCCAGTTCGTAGCCATCGACCGAAAGGCGCGGTTCGTCGGCCACGGCCAGTTTCAGCATGGCCAGACGATCGGCGTTCGAGGCTCGTGCAGCGTCGCGATGGGGTGGCTTGCCGGTGGGAATGAGTGCGACATCGGCATCGAGCTGGTCGCGTGCAGCACACGCCACGGCCAGATGGCCGACGTGCACCGGATCGAAGGCGCCGCCGTAGAGTGCGCGCAACACGCTCAGGCGGTGAGCCGGCTGGGGGCGGCAAGGCCGACGACGAGTCGCTCCAGCTCACGCCAAGCGTCGCCGCGTTCCTGACCTTTGGCCAGCCGATCGATACGGGCGGCGGTGGCCAGAAGCTGCTCGAAATCGGCCAGCCGTCCGCGCCCCAAGGCCTGTTGAAACAGCTGTTGTTTGCTTTGCCACAGGCCCGCCTTCTGCATGGCTTGGGCGAGGTTGCCGCGCTGCGCCTGCACACCGGCAAGCCGTGCCAGCAACAGCAGTTGCGAGGCAATCCATGCCATCAGCGCCGGTACCTGTGCGCCTTCGCCGCGCAAGCCTGCGAGGATGCGCAGGGCGTGACCGGCATCGCCGCGCAGGGCGGTTTCCACCAGACCGAACACATCGAAGCGGGCGCTGTCTGCAACCAAGGCCTGCATCGTGGCGGCATCGATCGTGCCTTGGGGTTGCAGCAAAGCGAGTTTGTCCACTTCCTGTGCGGCCGCCAACAGATTGCCCTCAACCCGTTCGGCCAAAAGGGCGATGGCCGCGGCCTCGGCTCGCAGCCCGTGGGCGCGCAGGCGTTGCTCGATCCAGCGCGGCATTTCGTGTGGCTTGATCGGCCACATGGGCACCAGCCAACCACTGCGATCGACCGTACGAACCCAAGCGGTTTCTTCGTGTGCGCGACTCCATTGCGCAGCCTGTACCAAGAGCACCACGTCGGAATGCGCCTGCTCGGCCAACTGCGTCAGCACCGCGCCGCCGTCCTTGCCGGGGCGGCCGGTCGGTAGGCGCAGTTCGATCAGGCGCCGGGGTGAAAACAGCGACAAGGTGGCGACTTCGGCCAGAACCTGACTCCAGTCGAATTTGTCGTCGATCTCGAACACCGTGCGCTCACCAAAACCCTGTGCGCGCGCACACGCACGCACGGCGTCAGCCGCTTCCAGCAGCAATAGAGGCTCGGCGCTGGCGAGCAAGACGATGGGCGGCAGTTCTTCACGCGCCAGGCGTTGTTGCAACTGCGCGGGGTTCAGGGCCACGGCGGGCGTCTCAGTGCCGCGACAGGGCGGCGTGGATGCGCCGCAGGATGGCCTGAACCATGTCGCGTTCCAATTCCTCGCGCACGACTTCTTCTTCGCCGGGTGTGCCCTGGGCGCGGAGCGAGGCAAACTGGTAACTGCGCTCCAGTTGCAGGGATTGTTTGGGCATCACGATTTCGCCGCTGGCTGAAGTGAGCACCAGACTGAGTTCGTAGCGCATGCTGTATTCCTGCACGCGGCCGGCGCTGCCAACGGTGAGTGGCCAGCGCGTCATGCTGTTCTTGTCGATCCGCAACACCGCGCTTTTCTCATTGCCCACCGGCGCGCGCGCACCGCTGCGCGCCAGCGCCTGTTCCAGGTTGCGTTGCAAGGGCGAGAAGCTGTCGGCGACCTGCACGCGCAGGATCGACAGTTCAGGCGGCAGCGGCTGCTCGCCGCGCAGCTTGAAGCCGCAGCCTGCCAGCAGGCCCAGCGCCAGTACGCACAGCAAGAGTCGTGCCGGGTTCATTCCATCGCCTCGCGCACGATCGAACCGAAGATCGCATGCGGCGTGGCAAAACCGGGCAGGGCCGCGATACGCGCCATCCAGTCACGCAAGGGTGTCGGGACGGCGCTGATCACGCCGCTGGCGTGGGCATAAGGCATCCAGGCATAGCAGGCCACGTCCGCGACGCTGGCTTGTTCACCGACCAGGAAGTCGCGTTTGGAAAGCACCTCGCTCATGCGTTCCAGATCCTGCAGGGCACGCAGTTCGTACCACTTCGCCACGGCCGGCGGATGGGCGCCGAACTGGTGCGCAAAACAGGCGTGGGCGAGGTTCAGCCCAACGCGCTCGGCCTCCCAGGCCAGCCATTCACGTACCTTCAACCGCTGACTCTCATCGCCTTCCTGCAGCACGCTCTCGCGCCGCGCGAGGTATTCGCAGATGACATTGGACTGGCAGATCGCCAAGCCATCGATCAACAGTACCGGCACCTCGTCGAAATGGGCCACGGCGCGGAACTCGGCCGGCCGCTCGGCGCGCGGCGTGGACAGATCGATCAAACGCAGCTCATGCTCCAGACCCACCAGCCGCAACATCAGGGCGGCTTTGTAGGCGTAGCCGGAAAGCGGTGCGGCGTAGAGAATCGGCGTTTCGTGATGGGCGACGATGGACATGGATGCGACTCCCTGTTCAAGCGGCAACGATGTTGACGATCTTGCCGGGCACCACGATCACCTTGCGCACGATCATGGATTGCAGGAAGGAGGCGACATTGGCTTGCGCCAAGGCGGCGGCTTCGCACTGCTTGCGCGTGGCATCCACGGCCACCTCGATGGTGCCGCGCAGCTTGCCGTTGACCTGCACCGCCAAGGTCAAGGCATCGCGTTCCAGTGCCGCCGCATCCGGCTGCGGGAAGGCGAGATCATCCACCAAGGTGCGCTCATGCCCCAGCGCCTGCCATAGCGCGTGCGCGGCATGCGGGATGATGGGATTGAGCAGCAGCACGACGCTTTCCAATGCTTCCTGTCGCAGTGCGCGGCCATTGGCCGAGGCATCGTCGAACTTCGCCAGCGCGTTGAGCAGTTCCATCACCGCGGCAATGGCGGTGTTGAAGCTCAGGCGTCGGCCGTAGTCGTCGCCGACCTTGCGGATGGTTTCGTGCAACTGGCGGCGCAAGGTTTTCTGGGCCGCGCTCAGGGACGCAGGATCCAGCGCGTCAACCGCGCCTTCAGTGACGTGGCGGGCCACCTGTGCCCACAGTCGGCGCAGGAAGCGGCTCATGCCTTCGACGCCGGCTTCGTTCCACTCCAGCGACAGTTCTGGCGGCGAGGCGAACATCGAGAACAGACGCACGGTGTCGGCACCGTATTTGTCGATCATCGATTGTGGATCGACGCCGTTGTTTTTGGACTTGGACATCTTCTCGACGCTGCCGATGGCCACCGCCGCACCATCGCTGCGCAGCACCGCGCCCAGACTGCGACCCTTGTCGTCGCGCTGCACATCCACGTCGGCAGGATTGAACCAATCCTTGGAACCGTCGGCGTTGTCGCGATAGTAGGTATCGGCGATCACCATGCCCTGGCACAAAAGCTGGGTGGCCGGCTCATCGCCATGCACCATGCCGGCATCGCGCAAGAGCTTGTGATAGAAGCGGAAGTACATCAGGTGCATGATCGCGTGCTCGATGCCGCCGATGTATTGATCGACCGGCAACCAGTAGTTGGCACGCGCATCGATCATGTCGCCGGCACCCGGCGAGGTGTAGCGGGCGTAATACCAACTCGATTCCATGAAGGTGTCGAAGGTGTCGGTTTCGCGCTCGGCCGCACCGCCGCACTCGGGACAGGAAACCTTGCGCCATTCGGGGTCGGACTTGATCGGCGAGGTCACACCGGAGAAGGCCACGTCCTCAGGCAAGCGCACCGGCAGTTGGTCCTCAGGCACCGGCACCGAGCCGCAAGCCTTGCAAAGAATCATTGGGATCGGGCAACCCCAGTAGCGCTGGCGTGACACACCCCAATCGCGCAGGCGGAAGTTGACCTGCGGACGTGCAAATCCGGCCTTGGCAAAGTCCTCGGCCATGGCGGCGAAGGCCTGATCGTAATCGAGACCATCATACGGCTCCGAGTTCACCAAGATGCCGCGCTCGGTGTAGGCGCCCTGCTCGGCGATGGCCCGCTCGAAATCCTCGATCACGCGCACCGCTTCCGATGGCTCGTACACATCCAGCGGGGCCGATTCACCCAGCGCGGTCTCCATCGGATCACTGTGATGTTTGAGGTCACGCTGCAATTCGGCGATGGCTTGCGCCACCGCTTCGCTCACCACCACCATCTTGATCGGCAAATCGTATTTCTGGGCGAACTCCCAATCGCGCTCGTCGTGCCCCGGCACCGCCATCACTGCGCCGGTGCCATAGCCCATCAGCACGAAATTGGCGGCCCAGATCGGCACCCGCGCACCCGTCACCGGATGGATGGCATAGCGACCGGTGAACACCCCGCGCTTGTCTTGGGTTTCCAGATCCGCTGCGGCGGTGCTGCCGTGACGGCATTCTTCGATGAAATGACTGAGCTCGTCGTAGCCCTCGGCCGCAGCCAGTGCCACGGGATGCTCGGCCGCCACCGAAATGAAGGTGGCGCCCATGAGGGTGTCGGGGCGCGTGGTGAAAACCCGCAGTTCGTCGTCGGAGTCTTCCAGCTTGAACGCGATCTCCAAGCCTTGCGAGCGCCCGATCCAGTTGCGCTGCATGGTTTTGACCGCATCCGGCCAACCTGACAGCGTATCCAGACCATCGAGCAATTCCTGTGCGTAATCGGTGATCTTCAAGAACCACTGCGGAATCTCGCGCTTCTCCACCACCGCGCCCGAGCGCCAGCCACGGCCATCGACGACCTGCTCATTGGCCAGCACGGTTTGATCCACCGGATCCCAGTTGACCACGCTGTTCTTGCGATAGACCAAGCCCTTTTTGTACAGGCGCACGAACATGCGTTGCTCGTGGACGTAGTAATCCGGCCGGCAGGTGGCGAACTCACGCGACCAGTCGATGGCATAGCCCAGCGACTGCAGCTGGCTGCGCATGTGGTCGATGTTGGCGTAGGTCCACTTGGCCGGCGCGGTGCGATGCTTGATCGCGGCGTTTTCCGCCGGCAGGCCGAAGGCATCCCAACCCATCGGCTGCAGCACGTTGTGGCCGGTCATGCGCTTGTAGCGGCTGATGACATCGCCGATGGTGTAGTTGCGCACATGGCCCATGTGCAAAGCGCCCGAGGGATAGGGCAGCATCGACAGGCAGTAGTACTTGGGCCGGCTCGGGTCTTCCTTCACCTCATAGGCGCGGGTCTCGGACCAATAGCTTCGCGCCGAGGTTTCCACGGCCTTGGGATCGTAATTTTCTTGCATGGTTTCGGGCTTTCAAATCAATGCGCCAGCCTACCGCAGGGCCGCGTGACGCTCAATGTGGAGTGGCTCGGCGCGCGCTGCGTGCAATCGGCCGGGAAGATGCTGATGACCAATGGCCATTTTGCCCGACGTGACAATACGTTACATTCCCGCGCGCCACATCAAAGGAAGGGACGTCATGCCGTTTTCGTTGTCTGTGCGCCATTGTGTGTTGCTGGCCACCTTGGCCTTGGCCGCCGCCACGCCCGTCGCACACGCTCAGATCACCATCGACCTGAGCTACGTCGATACCCAGTCGGCCCAATACCAGCGATTCAAGGATTGGGTGGATCAGGCCGTGGCCGGCAATCCCGGTTATGCCTTTTCCGCCAGCGAAGCGGCGACGATGTACAAGCTCACCGGCCAAACCCAATACGCGGACTTGGCGATCGACATGGTGGACGATCAGGTCAGCGCGGCAGAAGCGGCGATCGCGGGCGGCAATCGACCGGAAGTGGCGGGAGATTCCTACTTGCATGTGGGCGCGATGATCGGCGATCTGGCCTTGACCCTGGATTGGTGCAAGACACGCATCAGCACCAATCAGCAGACACGCTGGGCAGCCTACGCCGAGCAGGCGGTCTGGAACGTGTGGAATCCCACGCAGGCGCAATGGGGCGGCAACGCGTTCCCTTGGTCGGGCTGGTCGATCAATGACCCGGCCAACAATTACTACTACAGCTTCCTGCAAGCCACGATGTACTGGGCCCTGGCCAGCAACACCGGCAACTGGGACTCCCTGCTCAATACCAAGTGGCAGGCGTTGGCGAGCTACATGGGCTCGGTGCAGGGCGGCGGCAGCGAAGAAGGCACCGGCTATGGCCTTTCGCACGCGCGGGTGTTCGAGCTGTATCGGGTTTGGCGCGATGCGACCGGCACCAATTTCGCCACCCAGAACAGCCATCTGAACGACTCCATCGCGTGGTGGATCCACGCCACCGTGCCGACGTTTGCCAAGACCGCGGCCATCGGCGACCAATCGCGGGTATCGGAACCGGTGATCTACGACTACCACCGCAACCTGATGCTGCAAGCGCGCGCGATGGCGAGCACCCAACAACGACGCGACAACGCCAGTTGGTGGCTCAACAACATCCCGATTCAGCAGATGACCAGTGGTTTCAATCTCCACAACGATCTGCTGCCCGCCGGCAGCAGCGGCACGCCACCTTCGGAATTGGTGTACTACGCGCCCACCACCGGCCACGTGTTTGCCCGCACCGGCTGGGATCGCAATGCCATGTGGATGGCCTTCACCGCCGGCAAGTTCGATCAAAGCCACGCCCATCAGGAGCAAGGTGCGTTCACCTTGTTCGAAGGCGACTGGCTGGCGGTGACCTCCAACATCTGGACCCACAGCGGCATTCAGGCCGGCACCGAGACGAACAATATGCTGCGATTCGTCAAGAATGGCGCAATCATCCCGCAACAGCGCAATACGACTTCGAGCATGACGGTCACGCCGGGCAGCGGCGGCAACGTGCACATCGTGGCCAACCTCACACCGGCCTACAAAAATAACCCCGCCATCGTGAATTGGCAGCGCACGCTGGACTTCGCCCAGCGCAGCCTCACGGTGCAGGACGATTTCACACTCGGCAGCGGCACCAGCGCGGTGTTTCAAGTCAATGTGCCCGTGCAGCCCATCATCAACGGCCAAACCGCACGCGCCGGCAATCTTCTGATCGAAGTAATCGAGCCGGCCAATGCCAACTTCAGCATCCTCGACTGGAGCACCCAGCCCGGCGACACCTGGCATCAGGGCTGGCGACTGGATATTTCCGGCAGCAGCTCGCGCTACCGAGTGCGGCTGGGCAGCGTCAACCCGATCTTTGCTGACGGATTCGAAGTATCGAACCCCTGAGCCATGGCCGTGCCCGCACCCCGCCATCCTTTCACGCGTTCGTGGCTGGCGCGTGGGGCGGCCTCGGCTATCCAGGCCCGGCCACGGTCGGAGTATCCAATCTATCGCCGTCGTCGCAAGCCCAATCAACAGCATGGGCCCTGCGACTTCGCGCAGGGTGATGCGGGACGCTTCGCGCAGGGTTTGCAGGCTCATCAAAAGCATCTCAAGCCACTCCAAGGCGCCTGCCCCATACCTCCGGCACATTTCAGGCGTTTCAGGGCGTCCTACACTGGGGCATGGATGACACACCTGCGTCAAAGCAATGCCAAGGCGCGGCAATTTCACCGATGCCCGTCACAATGCCGATGCGATGGCGTCCTGTCTCACCGCACAGACCGGAACATTATTTTCAATTGGGGAAGCCAACACCATGTCACCTTTGTCCACCTTGATTGCGATCTTCATCGAACCCGGCAAGGCCATGCAGGCCGTGCGCGAAAAGTCGATGCTCTGGCTGCCCTTGCTGTTGTTGGTGCTCGGCACGGCTGCCGTGCA
>CAUJJS010000079.1 GCA_963205415.1 Pseudomonadota bacterium | reverse complement strand
CATCCCCACGTTCCGGCAAACACCGCGTGGGTTGTGGGCGGAGTGTTCGCCCGAGCGCTTGGCCACACCAGAGGCGTGGCAGGCCGATCCGGCGCTGGTGTGGGGCTGGTATCTGTGGCGCATGGCGCTTGTTCGCGCGGCCGCTCCCAATGCCGGGCATGCGGCTTTGGCGATGGCTGCAAAAACGCGCGCCATCCGCATCGTCACGCAGAATGTCGATGACCTGCACGAACGCGCCGGAAGCGATGACGTGCTGCATCTGCATGGCGGCCTATTCGCACATCGTTGCTTCGCCTGCGCGCGGCCGCATGGCAAGGTGGCGATTCCCGATTCCGCCACCACGCCGATGCGGGTGGAGCCGCCGCGCTGCGTGCATTGCGGAGGACGGATTCGTCCGGGTGTGGTGTGGTTTGGCGAGAACCTGCCGGAAGCGGCTTTCACGAAAGCCCTTGCGGCATCGGCCAAATGCGATCTGATGTTGGTGGTAGGCACGTCCGGCATCGTGCATCCGGCGGCCGGGTTGCCTGCTGTCGCCAAGGAGGCGGGAGCGACGGTGGTGGAGATCAACCCGCTGGAGACCGAACTTTCCGCCGTGGCACATGTACGCGTGCGAGGGAGCGCGGCGGCGGTATTGCCGGCGGTGTTTGGTTGAGAAAGATGCTTTTCGAGCACCGGCTGCGATGACGGTGAGAAAGGCGACAACGGCTGTCGTATGCTGCCGGAATCCCGAATTGGCCGTCCACGCCCATGACCGACACCACCCTGCGCCATCTCGAAACCCTGCGCGCCATCCCCCGCCATCCACGCAAGACCACGGCGGGCGAGGTGCATGCGCATCTACTCGGCGCGGGTTTTGAGATCGACAAGCGCAGCGTGGAGCGCGATTTGCACAAGCTGTCAACGCGGTATCCGATCACCTGCGACGAGGGTTCTCGGCCTGCAGGATGGTATTGGCAGGAAGGCGCGGCAGACTTGATTGCGCCGGGGCTGACGACAGGCGAGGCGCTGGAACTGGAGCTGCTGGCGCGGTACCTCAAACCGTTGTTGCCGGCAGGCGCGTGGGCCGGGTTGCAACCGCGCCTTTCTGCGGCGAAGGCAACATTGAACACGCTGGCCGCAACGCCGCTGGCGCGCTGGCGCAAACGGGTGGCAGTGCTTGAGGATGGCCCGCCGTTGCAAGTGCCCGATGTTGCGCCCGAGGTGCTTGCAACGGTGCATGAGGGACTGTTGCGCAACTGCCGCATCGCGCTGGATTACCGTGCGATGGAGGCGGAAAAACCCAAGCGCTACGAGGTCAATCCGGTAGCACTGGTGTACGTGGGTCAGGTCGGCTATCTGGTCGCCACGTTGTGGAAATACAGCGATGTGCGGCTTCTGGCACTGCACCGGATGAGCAAGCCCGAACCGCTCGACGCGACAGCCTTGCAACCGGAGAACTTCGACCTCACTGCCTATCTGCGCGAGCAATCGCCATTCGATTTTCCCGGCATCGAGGAACTACGCCTGGAATTGCGTGTACACGGTTGGCTGGCGCGGCATCTGGAAGAACGGTGGCTGTCGAAGGATCAGCGCATCATGCCGGAAGACGAGAATTCAGATACGTGGATCGTGCACGCCACGGTGCGCGAAAGCGAACGACTGGTGTGGTGGCTACGCAGTCATGGCGAGCAGTTGGAAGTGCTGGCGCCTTTGGCATTGCGACAACGCCTGGCCACGGAGTTCGCTGCACTGGCAACCTGTTACGGGAAGCAATCGTTCTGATTCATGACCCATCGAGCTTGAGCGAAGTTCACGACATGAACCGGATCGACCAGCAGCAGTGATCGATCTCCAGGAGAACCGGCGTGTCACCTGAGCACACTTGACGCCAGACCCTCGAATTGGCGGGTCCATGCGTGCTGTGCAATCACGCTCTGATCGATGGCCTTTGGCGTGATGCCGATGCCGGTGGTCAATACGCTGTGCATGACCCTGTGGCGGGGCAGTGTTGAGCACGGTGCCGAATGTGGAGAAGAGGAAGCCCGACGTGCGATTTCCGCGGCGCATGATCTGGCAGCCGCTGGTGGATCCCGGCACAAACACGCCGCATTCGTCGCCGAGGTTCAGCCCAGTGATGGACTGGGTCACTTCAATGCTGCGCAGATCGAGCGCGCCTTAATCAACCTGTTGAAGAACGCGAACGAATCCGGCAGCGCGGTCGAGTCGGTGCAACTCTCGATCAGGCTCAGCGCCGAAGGCTGGCGCATCGAGATTCTGGATCGCGGCAGCGGCATGAGCGAGGCGGTACTGGCCAACGCGCTGCTGCCGTTTTACTCCACCAAACGCCATGGCACCGGCCTCGGCCTGGCCTTGGCGCGAGACATCATCGAAGCCCACGGCGGCCACATTGCCCTGAACAATCGCGATGGCGGCGGCTTGTGCGTGGCACTGATGTTGCCCGTTTGAATGGGCTTGCCTCGTCGCCTCAAGACGCTTGCGTGTCGCCGGCTTTGGCCTTGTCGGCAAGCAGCAAGCCCAGTACCCGCCCGACCGCGGCAAAGGCAAATGCTCCGGTGACATGGGTCGCCGCGCCCAAGCCTGCGCCGCAATCCAATTTCATCGCCGCATCTGGCCCCAGTTGCGGGCGCAGGCCGCAAACGGTGCCATCGGCTTGCGGATAGCGCACATTCTCCAGTGAGTACACCGCCGACACGCCGAAATAGCGTTTCGGGTTGGATGGGAAGTTGAATTCGGTGCGCAGCTTGCGCCGGATCAAGGCCAACAGTGCGTCGTGCTCGGTCCGTGAGAGGTCACGCATTTGTATCTTGGTGGGATCGGTGCGACCACCGGCTGATCCCACCACCACCAAGGGAATCTTGCGACGGCGGCAAAACGCAATCATCTCGACCTTGGTGCGGAAGCTGTCGCAGGCATCGAGTACCACATCAAACCCCTGCGCAAGAAGATCGAGGTTGTCGCGGGTCAGGAAGCGCGCCACCGGCTCTATCGACAGTTCCGGATTGATGGCCTGCAAGCGTGCGGCCATGGCTTCGACCTTCAACTGGCCGTACTGGCCATCGAGTGCGTGCAACTGGCGATTGGTGTTGCTGAGGCAGATGTCATCGGCATCGATCAGGCTGAGATGGCAGATGCCGCTGCGCGCCAAGGCTTCAGCCGCCCACGAGCCCACACCGCCAACGCCGACCACGGCCACGCGCGCGCGCGCCAAACGGGCCAGCGCACCTTGGCCATAAAGCCGATCGATTCCAGCAAAACGTTGCGACACATCAAGCATGAAGCGGCCACGGGGTGAGGGGCGGCCATGATAAGCCCGCCGCTGGCCTTTGCTGTGGACTGCGGCAACAATGACCGTCCACGACACGATAACTGGAGACACCATGCGTTATTTCGCCATGTTGCTGATCGGACTATTCACAGGCTCGCTGGGCGCGGTGGCCGCCATGAGCGCGCTGAAGAGCGATGTCCCCTACAACGACGCGATCATGGTGGTCATGAAGCACCAGATGGGCGCCATGCACGGCATGCACGAAAGTGGCAAGTGCGATGCGACCGAGGCCAATCATCGCATTGCCCTGCTGGGTGCGGCGGCGAGCGACGTTGATGCGGCCTTCCTGCCGGTGGGCGATGACGCCAAGTTCAAGGAGCTTTCCGGCAAGCTGCGTCAGGCCATTGCCACGGCCCAGGCGACTCCGCGTGGCGACTGCGCGGCGTTGAAAAAGACCATGGGCGACATCGGCCAGCACTGCAAGGCCTGCCACGACGTGTTTCGTTAAGCCTGCGCGCACCTGAATGCGGTTCGCGAAGGCCTGCCCGTCATTCAGGTGCTTACCCGTACTGTTGAAGTGCATCGGTGATGGCACCGCTCTGACTACGGGAGTTTCAACATGGGCCTGCGCATTGTCTTGATTTCAGTCCTGATGGCCGCGTTGGGCGCCTGCGCGACGCCAAGCACGTACTACGGCAATCAGGGCGGCTACTACCGCCAGCCACCCACCGACGGCTACGCCCGCTGCCAGAGCTGCGGCGTGGTCGAACGCATCGATCGGGTGTACGGCCAGCGTCAATCATCCGGTGGCGGCGCGATTCTCGGCGGCATCGTGGGAGCCATCGTCGGTAACCAGATCGGCTCCGGCAGTGGCCGTGCGGCCGCTACCATGGCCGGCGCAATTGCGGGTGGTGCCATTGGCGATGCGGCCGAGCGCAACGGCAATTCCGCGCCTTGGTATGAACTGTATTTGCGCATGGACGATGGCCGCCGCATCGTGGTCAGCCAACGCGATCTGCACGGCATCCGCGAAGGCGCGTACATCCGCATCAGCAATGGTCACGCCTTTCTGAACTGAGCGCACTTGCCGCAATCATCCAGCCCGCGAGAAGAACGCCTCGCGGGCTTTTTCATGCCTGGCTTTCCAGTTCTTCCCAGCGTTGGTAGCAGCGATCCAGCTCGGTTTGAATCTGGGTCAAGGCCTCTTGGTGGGCCACGATGTCGGCGCTGCTCCGCTGATAAAACGCAGGCGCGTTCATTTCATCGGTACGGCGCGCAAGATCGTGTTCCAGCGCCTCGATGCGCGCTGGCAGTGCGTCGAGCTCACGCGCATCCTTGTAGCTGAGCTTGCGGCGTGACGGTGGCGCTGCGACGGCATTGGCTGGCGCAGGAACCGATTTCGCTTCGCTGGCAGCAAGGTTTGCCATGGCCGGCCGCTGTCTCAGCCAGTCGCTGTACCCACCGACATATTCACCCACCCGTCCCGCACCTTCCATCACCAAGGTGGAACTGACCACGTTGTCGAGAAACTCGCGGTCGTGGCTGACCAGCAAGAGGGTGCCACCGAAGTCGTCGAGCAGCTCTTCCAGCAACTCCAAGGTCTCCACATCGAGATCATTGGTGGGCTCGTCCATCACCACGAGGTTGGCGGGCTGGGCGAACAATTTCGCCAGCAGCAGGCGATTGCGCTCACCGCCCGACAGGCGCGTGATCGGCGCGCGCGCGCGTTCGGGCGTGAACAGAAAATCCTGCAAATAACCCAACACATGCTTGCGCTTGCCATTGATCTCGATGAACTCGCGACCTTCGGACACGTTGTCCAGTGCGTTCCAGTCCTCACGCAGGCTGGAGCGGTATTGATCGAAATAGGCGATGGCCAGATTGGTTCCCGCAAGTACCTCGCCACGCTGGGGCGTCAATTCACCGAGCAGCAGCTTGATCAAGGTGCTCTTGCCGCTGCCGTTGGGACCAATCAAGCCGATGCGGTCGCCGCGCATGATCGTGGTTGACAAACCACTGACGATGGGTGCGCCCTCAAAGGCAAAGTGCAGGTCGCGCACCTCGATCACCTTCTTGCCCGAGGCTGCGGCCTGGGCCACTTCCATGCGCACGGTGCCATCAAGCTCCCGCCGCTGGGCGCGTTCGACGCGCAGTGCCTTGAGCCGCCGCACGCGGCCTTCATTGCGGGTGCGACGGGCCTCGATGCCTTGTCGGATCCAGGCTTCTTCCTGCGCCAGGAATTTGTCGAACTGGGCGTTCTGCACGTTCTCGGCGTGCAGGCGCTCCTCGCGACGTCGCAAGTAGTTGTCGAAATCCCCGGGCCAACTGCTGAGCTGGCCACGGTCGATTTCGATGATGCGCGTGGCCAAGGCTCGCAGGAAACGACGGTCGTGGGTGACAAACACCACACTGCCCTTCCAGGTCTTGAGAAAACCCTCCAGCCAGTCGATGGCCTCGATGTCGAGGTGGTTGGTGGGTTCGTCCAAGAGCAGCACATCGGGTGCGGCAACCAGCGCACGTGCCAACAGAACGCGACGCTTCATGCCACCGGACAAACGCGAAAACTCAATTGCGCCATCCAGTTCCAGACGCTTGAGGGTTTCTTCCACGCGCTGGTCGAAGCTCCAGCCGGCCACCGCATCGATGCGGGCCTGCACCACCGCCAACGCCGCGGTATCGACTGGCTCGGCATGGCTCAGGCGATGGAACAAGGCCAAGTCCGCACCCAGATCACCCAGGCCCTGCGACACCACGTCAAAGACGCTGCCATGAGCGTCGGCCGGCACTTCCTGCTCAAGGCGCGTGATGCGCACGCCGGCCTGCACGCGCAACTGCCCATCATCGGGGCGCAATTCTCCGGCCAGCAGTTTCAGCAGGGTGGACTTGCCGGCGCCATTGCGGCCGATCAGGGCGATACGTTCATTGGCATCGATGGCGAAATCCACGGCATCGAGCAGGAGCGGGCCGCCGACACTGAAGTCGACGTCGTTGAGTGTGATCAAAGGCATGGCGCCAGTTTAGCAAGGCTCAGGTGCACGCTTGCGCCGAACCTTGCCAACAGGCCAAGTCACGCCCTAGTTTTTCGTCACCTTCTGATCCACCACGCCCCATTCCCCGCCCGTCAACTCCAGCGCGCAGGACACCTCGCCACCCTTAGGCGTCGGGCCAAAGGTGGCCACGACCAGCGCGTGGTTGGTGGAGGCGTCGTAACCGGGCGGCCACAACAGGTAATGCAGAGGCTGTTGTTCCCACGGACGACGGTCATAAAGATCCTTGAGCCGCACCCGCGTTCCTTGCACGTCGTACTTCTTGGGTGGCGTCCAGCCATCACCCTGGCTTTGCCTGGCGCGCAGATTCTGCTCGACCTCGGCCATCCAGCTTTGCGTCAAGGGCGGCCGTGTGGCAGGAACCCACGGGCTATCCGGCTGTGGCCCCATGGGCAAGACGTGAATCACGTCCCCACGCGCACCGGTGGCGGCCACGGTTTGCGCGTGCACCGCCTCCAGACACAGGCTGATGACTTGCGCGTCGTTGGCCTCTGGCGAGGCGGCGCGAACGGTGAGCGCGAACACCGTTCCAAGTACTGCAACAGCAAGCAAACACACTTTCTGCATTGGCTGCTCCGAGAAGAAGTTCCCCCAACCTCATCCCGCCTGATCCCACCGCCATGCAACTTGCGATGCGTCAGGCTCGCTTTCACCATACCACCAGAACTGCGAGGCAGAATCAAAATTTCCGTCACAGACGAGCGCCAGCCACCGCCCTGAGCGATGCCAGCTCCACGCCTGCGCCGCCGATCCCTCGGCTTTGCTCCAGACCTGGGTACGGAGCTCCTTGGGACGCAAACCGAGACCCTGCGCCTTGGCCAGGGCCTCGTCCAAGGTCCAGCGTTGCAGGAAGTGATGCTGGCTGCCGACCGCATCCAGTTGATTCATTTGTTCAACAAACTCAGACGGATAGAGCGCCGTGGCCAACGCCAGCCAATCCCTTTCGCGCCGCGCGTGCTCTATATCCACGCCCACGAGCCGCGAGGCCACGGCACAGAGCACCTGATCGCCGCTGTGGGCAATCGACAGGTGTGCACGGAAAGGCTGGCCGTGGCGCAGCACGCGCGGCTCCCCGTGTTCACCGCGTTCGAGCGTCCAGTCCCTTGCGTGACCGCCGTGCTGCTGCGTCAGCAGTTCGCGTGCCAAAGCGTGGCCTGCACGAAACTGATCCCGGCGCTGCGGATGATTCATCGCTTCCAGCCGCACTCGTTCGTCGGCACCCAGCCACTCGATGCGTGCGGCGGGGCACTCGAGCAATTCGGAGATGCTCTTCAGGCCAAGCAGGACAGTCATGCGCAGCAGGCGATGGCGGAAATGAGGAACGGGGGCTGATTGTCGCGGCCAGCGGGTACGAACTCAACGCACACAAAGTCCTATCATGTGCGGCTACGCGCCCTATCCGAGACACCGCCATGAGCCTCACCCAACGCTACCGCGACGAACTGGCCACCCTCCAGCAACAGGGCCTGTTCAAGATCGAACACGTCATCACCTCGCCGCAATCGGCCGAGATCGGCCTGGAAGATGGCCGCCGCGTGCTGAATTTCTGCGCCAACAATTATCTGGGCCTGGCCGACCATCCGCGTGTGATCGAAGCGGCGAAGAAGGCGCTCGACAGCCACGGCTTCGGCATGGCCTCGGTGCGCTTCATCTGCGGCACCCAAGATTTGCACAAGGAACTGGAAGGCCGCATTGCGCATTTCTTCGGCACCGAAGACACCATCCTTTATGCCGCCTGTTTCGACGCCAACGGCGGCCTGTTCGAGCCCCTGCTTGGGCCGGAGGATGCACTCATTTCCGATGCGCTCAACCATGCATCGATCATCGACGGCGTGCGTCTGTGCAAGGCCCGCCGCTACCGCTATGCCAACTGCGACATGGCCGATCTGGAAGCGCAACTCAAGCAGGCCCGTGCCGACGGCGCACGCACCATCATGATCACGACCGACGGCGTGTTTTCGATGGACGGCTTTGTGGCCCCGCTGGACGAAATCACAGCGTTGGCGAAAAAGTACGACGCATTGGTGCATATCGATGAATGCCATGCCACCGGCTTTCTGGGTGCGACCGGCCGCGGCTCGGCCGAAGTCAAAGGCGTACTCGACAAGATCGACATCTTCACCGGCACCCTGGGCAAGGCCTTGGGCGGCGCCTTGGGCGGCTTCACCACGGCCAAGCGCGAAATCATCGAAATGCTGCGTCAACGCTCGCGCCCCTACCTCTTCTCCAACTCCTTGCCACCGCACGTGGCGGCAGCCGGCATCGAGGTCTTCGACATGCTCGAAGCCGCCGGCGACCTGCGCGAGCAGCTGGTGGAAAACACCCGCTATTTCCGCGAAAAGATGAGCGCTGCCGGGTTCGATCTCAAACCCGGCAACCACCCCATTTGCCCGGTGATGCTCTACGACGCGCCGCTCGCACAGCGCTTTGCCGCACGCCTGCTGGATGAAGGCATCTACGCCATCGGCTTCTTCTTCCCGGTGGTGCCCCAAGGCCAAGCCCGCATCCGCACCCAAATGTCCGCCGCGCACAGCCGCGCGCATCTGGACCGCGCGATCGCAGCCTTCACCAAGGTCGGCCGCGAACTGGGCGTGATCCGTTGAAGCACTCGGTTCGGCACGACGGATGGAAAACACAGCCATGAACAACGCACAGGCGCAGATTCGTCAGAACATCAATGCGATCCATGCGCGCATCGAGGCGGCGTGCCGTGCCTGCGGACGAGAGCCTGCCAGCGTGCGCCTGCTGCCCGTCACCAAGACGGTGGACGAAGCACGATTGCGCGCGGCCTACGCCATCGGTGTGCACGAGATGGGTGAGAACAAGGTGCAGGAAGCCTCGGGCAAATCCGAAGCCATGGCGGATCTTGCGGACCTGCGCTGGGTGTTGATCGGCCACCTGCAAACCAACAAGGCCAAGCAAGCGGCGCGCTTCGCCAGCGAGTTTCAGGCGCT
>CAUJJS010000078.1 GCA_963205415.1 Pseudomonadota bacterium | reverse complement strand
GTGCCGTCGATCAGGAATTGACCCTGCAGGCCGTTCGGATTTTCTGACAGCAGCATGCGTCCCAGACGGAATAGCGCCAAACGCTCCTGTGTGCTGTACCAGTAACGGCTGAGCTCGGGTTGACGCAACTCGCGAGCCAGCTTCATCACGCGCGCACCGGTGGCGGGCGTGGCCAGTCCATTTTCGTAGAGCAGCGCCAACAACAGGGCTTCGTCGCGGTAAGGCGAACCGTAATCGCCAAGGTACTTCGGTCGCTCGCTGTCCTTGGCCAGGGCGGCCGCGATGGCCTCACTGGCGCGTTTTTCGTCGCCTGCCAGCTTCAGCGCGATGCCCAGTTGCAGCAAGGGCAGGGCCGTGAGCGAGTTACTCCGCTGGTTGTCCCACAGTGCGCGCAGGCTGCCCAGCGGCGCGCGATTGACGCGCGCAAGCACATAACCGGCGTAGGCATTGGCGGCAAAGCGCAGGTGCTGGGAGTGGTCGTAGCTGTAATAGCCATCGCCACCGGTCAGCACGTTCTCGTTGAGGCGCTTCAGGGCGTTTTCCAGGACCGTTTCGGGGATGCTCAGGCCGTTGTTCTTGGCGGTGATGAGGATGTCGGCCACGTAGGCGGTCATCTGCGGGTCGGTCCAGCCTTCACCGGGCCAGAAGCTGAACTCACCCGATTCGGTTTGCATCGCCGCGATGCGGGCAAAACCCACGTCCAGCATGCGATGACGTTTGGCCTCGTCCAGGGGTTCCAGCCCGTATTTGCGTGAGGTTGCGGCATCCAGATTCACCAGAGGCCAGAGGCGGCTCGTGGTTTGCTCGATGCAGCCGTACGGATAGCCAATCAGGCCATCGATGGCGGCCGAAAACGGCAAGGGTGGCACGGAAGCGATGCTCAATTGCGCGACCGCAGATTCCGCCATCAGGCCGTCGAAAATGCTGTTGTTGAAACTCAGTGTGCGCGCAGTGTCGATCTGTTCTGCTTGGCTGCGCCGTACCGCAGGCCACGCCGGACGCACGGTGATTTCAAAGTCTCGTGTGAGTGTGGTGTCACCGGATGAGGCTGTCACGCTGAAGTGTCCCACGCCGTGGCCATTGCCTGCCGACAACGGGAAACTGAGTGTGCTGCGGGCATTGTCGGCCAAGGTGAGCTTGCGTGTGCCCTCGTCGATCGAGATCGGGGACTTGGCCTGGGTGCTGATTCGATAGGTGGCGCTCTTGCCACTGAGGTTGTGCAGATCGACCGTGAGCTGGGCGTGATCACCCGGCGCCATCACGCGCGGGGTGCTGACTTCCAGCACCAGCGGTGCGCGCACGAGGGTTTCGCGGCTGGCCTTGGCATAGGTGTCGTTCGAATACGCCAGCGCGGAAACCCGCAGGGTGCCATTGAACTGCGGCGCCGTGAATTGCAGCGTGGCCTTGCCTTGAGCATCAAATTGCACCGGCGCGTGATGCAGTGCCACGGTCTGCACCTTGGCGGTGGGGCGACGTGCCTGCGGCAGCGCCGCCAATGCCGCATCACCGCCGTAGCGCAGGCGCGCTTGCTCACCCGCCAGCGGCTCGATCACGCGGCTGTAAAGATCGTAGGCCTCCACGCCCAGGCCACGCTGGGCGAGGAAGTAATCGGCGGCGTCAGGCACGGGGTAGCCGGAGAGGTTGATGATGCCAAGGTCCACGGCTTCAACCACGGCCCAGGCCTCCTTGCCGGCCAGTTCCGGGGCGGACAGTGCAAGCTCGATGGGCTGACCCGGTCGCGTCAGCTCGGGGCCGCTCAGTTCCAGAGTGGTCGTGCGTTGTGTGGATGCCATCGGGAAATGCGCGACACCGATGGCGCGATTGGGGCCGACGAGATTGCCCATGTCCGCCGGACGGAACACCAAGGCGGTGACATAGACATCGTGGCGCATGAAGTCGGCCGAAACCGGAATCTTCACCGTGGTGTTGCCGCGCAGTTCGATCGGTGCGCGATACAGCACATGATCGGATTCCACCAGGATCAGGCCGGTGCCATCGTAAGGTGCGGTGAGGGTGACGCTGGCGGTGTCGCCGGGGCGATAGCCGTCGGCATCAAAGGCCACCTTGACCTTGTCCGGCCGTGCATCCAGACCCTGGTTGTCGTCGTCCCAGCTCCAGCCGGCCGTAAACGGGTAACGCATCGTCAGACCGGTCTTCGGGTCGCTCACTTCGAGCCGATATTCACCCCATTCCACCCGCGCTGAGAACTGCGCCGGCGTGGTGCCATCAAAGCTCAGCTTCGATTCGGTTTCAGTCTGGAAGCGCCGGGTGTACTCGGTGGTCCAGCCGCTGCCATCCACCCAGTTCCAGTGGTAATCGCGCAGTTCCCGAACCAGCTTGACGTTCAGCTCGGGGGCCGCCACGTACTCGCCCTTGGCGTTGGCCATCACCACTTCAAAGCGTGCGTCGGCGCGCACGCCGGGGCCATCGTCCGGGTCGAACAGGGGCCGCACGGCGACCAGCGCCTCGGCGGGCCAGACCGTACGCACGATCGAGCGGCGAATGGCGCGTCCACCGGATTCGAACACGCTGCCGCTGACGATGACGTCGAACGGTGCCTTGGGCGCGGTCGCACCGGGCAGAACTGCAATGTCTTGCGCCAGCTTGCCATCCTCACCGAGCGTGGTGTCGACGGCATCGGTCGGCTCTTTCGGCAAATCGATCGTGGGGTCGCCAAAGAACCAGCCCTTGAGACTGTCGACCGGATGCAAGGCCGCGCGATAGAGCACTTGCGCGGTGAAGCGATTGCCGGCCGCGGGCGCGCCGTAGAGGAACGCCGCATCCACGCTCAAGGGCAGGGCGGCGCCAATGGCGAGCGGCGCCTCGGGCGAATCGAGTGCCAGTTTCAATCGTTCCGGCAAGAATTCCTCGATGCGAAAGGCAAAGCGCCCCAGTGGCTCATTCGCACCCGGGTCGAGCCGATACTCCAGTGACCAGCGACCGGTCGGAACGTCATCGGTCAGGGTGCGCTGGTAGCTGTAGTAGCCCTGTGCATCCGATTCCAGCGGCAAGGTCGAAATCGCGCGTCCGTCCGGTTGGCGCAAGGTGGCATAGAGCGTGTGTGGCTTGGGCAGTACGCGGCCATCGTAATCGCGCAGCAAGGCCGAGACCTGCAGCACTTCGCCCGGCCTGAACAGGTCACGCCCCGACCAGGCATACACATCTTGCGCGGCCTGCATGCGCCCGCTGACGGGAAACTCGGACAGGTCCAGCGCCGGCTGATTGAAGGCGACCAAGGCCACCTCGGTGCCTTGGCGTGCAACCAGAACCTGTGAGGATTTGGGCAGTACGGACAACTCGGCATTGCCATCCGAATCACTGGTGGCGGTTGCGAGGATCTCGCCCTTGGCGCCTTGCAACTGCAGCTCTACACCATTGCGAGGCTGGCCTGAAGCGAGCGAAGCGGCGTGCACGAACATTCCGTTCTTTTCCACCCGCGCATGCAGGCCGAGGTCGGTGACGTAGAAGTGCGTGGTCTCGTAGCCATCGGTGAAGCTGCCAACGCGGCGAATCAGGGCGAAGTACACGCCCGGCTCGCGCAGCTCGCTGATCGACTGCACCGGCAGGAAACTCACCTGACGCTGGTTCGCTGGCGCGTTCAGCGCGTAGCGGTTGGCATAGACCGAATCCGCCAATCGGTTGATCTGTTCGAGTTCCCAATTTCCACGGTTGCCTGCGCCGGCGTAACGTTCCAGGAACTCCGCCAAGGACTTTTCCTTGACCCGGAAAAACTCGACATCCACTTCGCGTGTGTTGACCGCCACCACCGGCAAACCCTGCGTTCCACGCGCCGGCAAAACGCTGCCACGGCTGGCAAAGCCCACCACGGGGGAAAGATTGCCCGAGTAAACCTCGCGCTCGGCCAGATCACCCAGCGAACGCCCGTCCGTGGCCGAAAGTCCAGGTTTGATGCTGACGCGGTAGTTCTTGTCGCCCTGCACATAGGGGAAGCGCAGGATGCTGGAATCTTCGTTATCGAGCACCCAGCTTCCCGAAACATCCCCACCGTTGGCATCGCGCACCAAGAGCCGCGCGTTGAAGTCCTGTTCCGAAACCAGTGGCTGGGAGAAATGCAGACGCAGTGCTGGGCGGCCGCTGTATTCCTCGCCACCGGCTTCGAGCAGGGTGAAGGCCGTGCTGTCGTGCGGGGCCGTTTGCACAGGTTCCGCTGTTTCAGGCGCTTGCGGTGCTTGCGGACCGCAGGCCACCAAGGCCGTCAAACTCGCGAGCAGCGTCACCAAAACGAAGCCATGCAACAACTTCGACACGCCTGAGCACCTGATCATGACCCACACCTCGATCGACATTTGTTTCAAAGTGTAAGGCCAGTCAGCCAAAGTCGAATGACCGATCGCGCATGATTCATGGCGAATTTCTGGCTAAACGGTGTGCCACGTCTTATCGGCAGCACTTTCCGCTGGCGTGACGTCGCTTCGACCCAGCTCCTGTGCCGTTCGTTGCAGGAGAGCCCCAAACCTGCCCGCCCCGACTCACTTGTCGTTGGAATCACGCCCGCCCTTCCAGGCTCATGTGTCGTTGGAACAGGCTTGTTGGAACAGGCTTGTTGTGTCAATGCAATTTAGAAATGTCCCCTGGTTGTGCCAGTTAGAGATGTCCCCTGTGATCTGAGCTGGGCACCGCCGAGGAAGTAATGGACATGTTCCTCCATGGGTGGTTCTGGGCTGGCTTGGTGGCTTTGGCTGGCA
>CAUJJS010000077.1 GCA_963205415.1 Pseudomonadota bacterium | reverse complement strand
GAACTTCAAGTTCCTACAACCGTTCGGGCTGCAGAGAAGGACGGTCCGGCTCAGGCGCCCAGTGCTCAATCACGGGCTTCAAACATCCCAGAGGCCGCTCGGGCTACCCGAGCCGGTCCGAGGCTTAAAGATACAAGGCCGAATGGTCGTGACGGCGAAGTCGGCATGGGGCGCAGCCCGCAAAGCCCGGCGGCGCATCGCGCCGACACGCTCCAGTCAGTCTGCACTCAGCAAAAACCCGGATGCAGGGTGACGGCAGAAGTAAGGGTGTGGAAATCGAAGCTTCGCGGGCATCAGTCCGCACCCAGGGCGTGGATGATGGGGCAGTTGCCCTTCATCGCGCCCGCATCGCACTGGCGCAGCAGAGTCATGAGCGCCCTGCGCATAGCCGCCAAGTCGGCCAGCTTGGTTTCGATAGCCTCCAGTTTGTGCGAGGCCAGTTCGCGCGTTTCGGCACAGGCATGGGCCTCGTCGAGTTCGAGCAAGCCGCCGATCTCTTCCAGCGTGAAGCCAAGTGCCTGTGCCCGCTTGATGAAGCGCACGCGCTTGACCGTGGTGGCGCCGTAGCGGCGATACCCGTGAGCCGGCTTGTCCGGCTCCGGCATCAGCCCGCGCCGCTGGTAGTAGCGGATGGTCTCGACGTTTACGCCAGCCTCGTCAGCCAGACCCCCTATCGTCAGCGCGCTCACTGGTCGCCCCCTTGACTCCGTAGCATGGTACGGAGTTTAGAGTGGCAGGCGTCGAAGACGTTCACGCACGCTCATGTCCACCTTCAACTTCAAGAACTCGCTCGTCGCCGGGACGCTGGCTGCCATCGGCGCCTCGGTGTGCTGTGTGGTGCCGCTGGTGCTGCTGATGATGGGCATCGGTGGTGCCTGGATCGCCAGTCTCACCGCGCTGGAGCCGCTGCGGCCTTGGTTCATTGCAGCAACGTTTCTGTTCGTGGCTTTGGCGTTTCAGCGTCTGTACTTTCAACAGTCGGCCTGCGAGCCCGGCGCCGCCTGCGCCCAATCGAGCGTCCTCAAACGCCAGCGGCTGATCTTCTGGGCCGTTGCGCTGGTGCTTCTCGCCTTGTTGTCGGTGCCCTGGATGGCACCCTTGTTTTTCTGAAGGAGCTTGCATGCGCAAATCAGTCGTATCGCCGCTCGTCGCGCTGTCGCCGTTCGCTGCCCTGGCCGCAACGCCCCAGACGGCGACGCTCAATGTACAGAACATGACCTGCGAGCTGTGCCCGGTCACGGTGAAGAAATCTCTGGAGAGGGTGCCTGGCGTTAGCCAGGTCAGGATCGACTTCGCCAAGAAGACGGCGACCGTCACGTTCGATGCAGAACAGGCCCAAGTCTCGACGCTCGTGAAGGCGACCACCGACGCGGGCTACCCTACGACGGTGCACAAATGATAACCGGCACGCCCACACTGGAGTCGGTACTGACCTGCCCGCACTGCGGGCATGTCAGGCGTGAGACCATGCCGACCGATGCCTGCCAGTTCTTCTACGAGTGCGAACTGTGCAAGACGTTGCTGCGGCCGAAGGTGGGCGACTGCTGCGTTTTCTGCTCCTACGGATCGGTCAAGTGCCCGCCCATGCAAATGCAGCAGAGTTGCTCAAGTTGCAGCACGTGATGGACGCCACGGCTGCAATCTGACTGACGCGCTGCGTGGGCAGGAGGCTCGCGCTTTCGACGCCGCAGCCTGAACCTCTACGAAAGCGGCGGCGTTCTGATTTGGTTGTTGGCCTTGAACACCGGGCGCGGCCACTGCCGCGCCCGGATTTTTGAAGTTCACCGCGCCCAGGGCGGAACGGCCTGGGCGTGGTGCTGAACGCGGTTATTCCTTCGTCTCGATGATCCACCACACGGCTCGCGGCAAGGCGTGGCCCGTGATGGGATGAATGTCGGTGAGGTCTGCGCGGGCCGTCCAGCCCGAGGGCGGGCGGTAGCCGCGCACATCGCCATCGCCGTGCCAGCGGCGGGCACGTACCGTGCCGGGCGCGTAGCTCGCCGCCATGCGCGGGCGGCTGGTAGTGGTGCGGGTCATGGGGGCTTCTCCTTCCAGCGAAGCGCCCCGGTCGAAGCCGGGGCGCTCGCCTTCTGCACGGGTCAAGCGGCCAGCGCCTCGGTGGGTTCATCCGCCATTGCCTCGGCATCCTCCGGGGCGTCCTGCTCCGGGCCTGCCTCCTGCGCGGCATCCTGCGGGCCTTCGGCCTTGAAGATGGCAGGCATCCAGCCCGTGCCATCGGCCAGCCGTTCGGCCTCGCTGGCAATGTCGGCCTTCTTCAACTTCGCCAGCCGGGAAACCTGATCGGGCGCGTACTCGCCCACGGCTTGCAGAACTGCCGCCTTCGGAACGTGCTTGAAATACCCATCGGCGGTGGGCTGCCACCATGCGGCCATGTCGAGGCCCACGGCCTGCGCCAGTTCCGCGCCGGGCTGGCGCGGCGTGGCGCGAGGCGTCACCGCGTCCACCGTGGAAGCCACGCACACGGCCAGCAGCCGCACCAGTTCGTCTTGCGACTTCGCCAGCAGCACGGCGAACAATTCGGCGCTGTCCTCCGGCAACCATTCACCGGCCACCTGTTGCAGTTCGCGGAGCGCCACGGCGGCGGCGGAGTGAGGCCAGTCCGGGGCCATGCCTTCCAGCCGGTCTTGCACTTTCAGGCTCACGCCCAGTGGCAAGGAATCACGCTTGAAGCCATAGCGGCTTTCCTGCAAGACGGCCTGCACCATGCCATGCACCACAGCAGCCAGCGCGACTTGCGGATGCCGTGCGACTTCGATTTGCAGCGCGGCGGTGCGGTGGGCACTCAATCGTTGTGCCAGTCGGTCTGACAAGGCGGCGGTCTTGGGCTGCCTTTCGTCGTCTCCGTCCTTGCCTTCGTCGTCGTTCTCGGCTTCGCCTTCGCTGCCGAAACCTTGGCGCAACCGTTCCAGCGTGTGCAGCGCCTTGGCCTCGGCCTCGCGCATCAGACCACGATGAATCACGGCCTCGCCGCTGCGGTCGATGGTGACGATGGCACCGGCTGCGGCCTTGACGTTCGCGCTGTAGTCCTGCAAGCCATCTTCCAGCGCCTGCAACTGCTCACCCAGGGCTTCGCCTTCCTCCTGCAAGGCGTCGGCCTTGTCCTCGTCGTTGGCGTCCATCGCAGCATCCACGGCTTCGGCAACCTCCTGCATCTTGGCGTGCAGCTTCTCGATGCGTGCGGCTTCGCGCTTGTTCGGCTCGCGCCGTTCCCTCGGCGCATGCTGGAAGGCGTGCAGATCGGCATGGGTCACGCCCGGCGTGGCATCCACCCACGCCCAACCCTCGGCGCGGACAGTGGCGGCAATGCCCGCCAGCTTGTCTTGCGCCAGCCGCTCCAGCAGAGCGGCGTCGGTCAGGTACACGCTCGCGTCACCTTCCGCGAACAGGTCACGGCGGATGCCCCCGCCTGCGGCTTCGTAGCTGTCCAGTCCGACGAAGCGCACCAGCGGATGCCGGTAGGCGTCGATTTCCCGCTCGGTCAGGCGCTCGCGCAAGTGCGAGGGATGGCGCTGCCACTGCGGCGCATCGTAGAACGCGGCTTCCTGCGCGGCGTGGTCGTCGGTGATGGAAAGGGCCATCAACTGGTCAAGGCTCACGGCATCGGCTCGATAGTCGGCCATCAGGCGCGGCGAGACGTTCGCCAGCTTCAAGCGGCGCTGCACCACCAGCGGCGTGACGGAGAAATCCGCCGCAATATCCTCGATGGGTCGCCCTTCGGCCACCAGCGCCGCGAAGGCCTCGAACTGGTCTGCGGGGTGCATGGCTTCGCGCTGCACGTTCTCAGTGAGACTGGCGGTGCGGGCCGTGCCATCGGCCACCTGCAAGCAAGGCACCTCCCATTCCTTGCTGATGCGGTGCTTTTTCGCCAGCAGCTTGAGGGCCGCGAGGCGACGGCCACCGGCCACGACTTCGTAATGCTCGCCATCGGTGGATGCAATCACGATCAGGTTTTGCAGCAGGCCCACGCGCTGAATACTCGCGGCCAGCTCGGGGATGGACATGCGCGGGGTCTTGCGCACGTTGCGGCCCGTGGGGCGCAGCACCAGCCGCGACAGTGGAACCAAAATCAGGTTCTTGGTCGGGTCGGCAGCTTCCAGCGGGATAGCTGCGGCGGTATTGACGGCGCGGGCTTCGGTTTGGGTGATGGCGTTCATGGTGTATCTCCAATCGAGTGAAACAAGGGAATGGAGGGGAAACCGCCCCTCCGGCGGGGGAGCGGTCAAGCCTTGAGGGAGCGCATCCCATCGGCCAGCAGCCACAGGGCGCGGTTCAGGCGAATGTCGGAATCAATGCCCTGCACGGGCCGGGTGCTCTGGCGGCGTCCATTGCTGCTGCGGCCATGCAATCCGCCCTTGGTCAAGTTCTCCTGCGTGCGGTTGAACACGCTCCACAGGTCGGGGTGGCGGTCGTCGAACCGGCGCGGCATCAGGATTTGCGATTCGGTGATGGGCGCGGGCTTGTTCGGGTCGTCGTACTTCAACGCCAGCGCAGCGCGGGCGAACACTTCGGATTCGCCATCGTCCAAGGTGATGCCGCGCATCAGGTCACGCGATTCCTTCACCCGCTCGAAGCCGCTCAACACCTCGAAAGCGCCTTCGATGACGGAACCGGCCACGTCGCCTTTGTGGGGCACGCGCACATCGGCCACGGTGTCGCCGCA
>CAUJJS010000076.1 GCA_963205415.1 Pseudomonadota bacterium | reverse complement strand
TGCCAGCCAAAGCCACCAAGCCAGCCCAGAACCACCCATGGAGGAACATGTCCATTACTTCCTCGGCGGTGCCCAGCTCAGATCACAGGGGACATCTCTAACTGGCACAACCAGGGGACATTTCTAAATTGCATTGACACGCGCCTGCCAAGCATTGTGGTCGCCATTGGGCATCCGTTAAACTGAAACGGTTTGCGACAGCATTTGCGATGAGTTTCGGCTCATGGCGGGTCGCCCCGTTTTTTGATTCAACGAGTTGTGGAGAGCCGAATGGCTGACCAAGGCGTCAATTCAGGCCGCCGCCGATTCCTCACTGCCACCACGGTCGTGGTGGGTGGTGCGGGTGCTGCGGTGGCTGCAGTTCCCTTCCTAAAGACCCTCAAGCCCAGTGCTCGTGCCGAGGTGGCCGGTGCGCCGGTGACCGAGGACATCAGCAAACTAGGCGTCGGACAGCGCCTCGTGGTGCAGTGGCGTGGCCAGCCCATCTGGATCATCCGGCGTACCCCCGAGATGCTTGCCTCGCTGCCAACGGTCGATGGTCGTTTGCGTGATCCCAAGTCGGACAACGTCGATCAACAGCCGGAATACGCGCGGAATGAATACCGCTCGATCAAGCCGGAGCTGCTGGTACTGGTCGGAATCTGCACACACTTGGGTTGCTCGCCGACCTTCCGCCCGGAAATGATGCCCGAGCCGTTCGATGCCGACTGGAAGGGGGGCTTTTACTGCCCCTGCCACAACTCGCGCTTCGACTTGGCCGGCCGCGTGTTCGAGGGCGTTCCGGCGCCGTCCAACCTGGCGGTTCCGCCGTATCACTTCATTGACGACAACCATATCCAGATTGGCGTCGATCCCGAAGGAGCCGCGTGATGAGCAATATCCTCGTGCGTGCCGCCTGTGGTGCGGTCGATTGGTTCAATGAGCGTGCGCCCGGCTTCATGCCGTTCTACCGCAAGCACATGAGCGAGTATTACGCGCCCAAGAACTTCAACATCTGGTACATCTTCGGCATCCTGGCCTCGGTGGTGCTGGTCAACCAGATCGTCACCGGCATCTGGCTGACGATGAACTACAAGCCCAGCGCGGCCGAAGCCTTCGCCAGCGTCGAATACATCATGCGCGATGTCGATTGGGGCTGGCTGATCCGCTACATGCACTCGACCGGTGCCTCGATGTTCTTCATCGTGGTCTACCTGCACATGTTCCGCGGCCTGATCTACGGCAGTTACCAGAAGCCGCGCGAGTTGGTGTGGGTGTTGGGAATGTTGATCTACCTCACCCTCATGGCCGAAGCCTTCTTTGGCTACGTCTTGCCGTGGGGCCAGATGAGCTACTGGGGCGCGCAGGTCATCATCAACCTGTTCGGCGCCGTGCCGGTGGTCGGTCCCGAGCTGACCGAGTGGATTCGTGGTGATTACCTTGTGTCCGATGCCACCCTCAACCGCTTCTTCGCCTTGCATGTGGTGGCCTTGCCTCTGGTGATCCTGCTGCTAGTGGCGCTGCACCTGTTTGCGTTGCATGAGGTGGGTTCCAACAATCCGGAAGGCATCGAGATCAAGAAGGGCCCGAAGGGCAATCGCTGGTCCGACAAGGCACCGGCTGATGGCGTGCCGTTCCATCCGTACTACACGGTGAAGGACCTGTTCTTCGTATCCTGCTTCCTGGTGATCTGTGCCTTCGTGTTGTTCTTCGAGCCGACCTTTGGTGGCCTGTTCTTGGAGTACGACAACTTCATCGAAGCCAACCCGATGGTGACGCCCGAGCACATCAAGCCGGTGTGGTACTTCACCCCGTTCTACGCCATGTTGCGCGCCATTCCCGACAAGCTCTTCGGTGTGATGACCATGGGCGGTGCGGTGATGATCCTGTTCCTGTTGCCCTGGTTGGACAAGAGTCCGGTCAAGTCCATTCGCTATCGCGGCTGGCTGACCAAGATCCTGATTGCGATCTTCGTGGTGGCCTTCGTGAGCTTGGGCTGGCTGGGCCTGCAGTCGGGCAGCACGACGCAAACCTGGGTGGCGCGCGTCTTCACCTTCTACTATTTCGCCTTCTTCATCACCATGCCGATTTGGACACGTATCGATTCGACCAAGCCGGTTCCGCAGCGGGTACCCGAGCATGATTAAGCGTTTGATGGCCATTGGATTGCTGCTGGTCCCGGCGTTGGCGTTTGGATCGGGCGGCGGGGCGCTGCAAGACAGCCAGATCAAGGAAAACGACATCGCCTCGATGCAACGCGGCGCGGCCTTGTTCATGAACTACTGCTCGGGTTGCCATTCACTCGGTCTGCAGCGTTATTCGCGCATGGCGCAGGATCTGGAATTGACGCAGGAACAGGTCACCCAGAATCTGATGTTCACCGACGCCAAGTTTGGTGAGCCGATGCATGCAGCCATGACGCCTGCCGAGGGTGAAAAGTGGTTCGGCAAGGCGCCGCCGGACCTGTCGCTGGTGGCGCGCAACAAGCCCGGTGGCCCGGACTGGACCTACACCTTCCTGAAATCGTTTTACGCCGACGCTTCGCGCCCCTCGGGTTGGAACAACACCTTGCTGGTCGGCGCAAGCATGCCGCATGTGCTGTGGGAGTTGCAGGGCGTACAGCATCCGTTGCGCGATGCTGCCGGTCACGTCGAGCGCCTCGAATTGGCCGCGCCCGGCACCCAGAGTGCGGCTGAGTACGACCGTACCGTTCGCGATATCACGAACTTCCTGAACTACGTGGGTGAGCCATCGGCCGGCAAGCGTCGTGCACTGGGTGTGTGGGTAATCTTGTTTCTGGTCGGCTTCAGCGTGCTGGCATGGCTGCTCAAGACCGAATACTGGAGGGATGTGCACTGACCGCAGGGCGTCGTCGCGCCGATGACGCCGGTGGTTCGGATTGGCTTGAGCAGGAGTTCGATGATGGTGGCCGCAGCAACGACTCGTACGCGCAACACCCTGACACTCTTTTCCGCTCCAGACTGCGTGGTCTGCCACCGGATTCGTCTGGTGCTGGCCGCCAAGGGCGTGACCTACGATCTGGTCAACATTGATCCAAACCATCCCCCCGAGGAGCTGGTTGAGCTCAATCCGTATCGCTCGGTGCCGACCCTCGTGGATCGTGATCTGGTGCTGTATGCCGCCTCGGTGGTTTCCGAGTATCTCGATGAACGCTACCCGCACCCGCCGTTGATGCCGGTCGACCCACTGTCGCGAGCCCGCCTGCGATTGGCCATGCTGCGCATGGAGCTTGAGTGGGTACCCAAGATTCGGGAAATCCAGTATGGCAACAAAACCCAGGTCGACAGCGCCCGCAAACAGTTGCGTGAGCTGTTGCTGGGCATCGTGCCTTTGTTCAAGGTGTCGCGCTTCTTCCTCAATCCGGAAATGAGCCTGGCCGACTGCGCCATGGCACCGATCATCTGGCGGTTGCCCTCCTTGGGCATCCACTTGCCCAAGGAAGCTCAGGCGATCGAGGACTACGGCCATCGTATTTTCCGCAGTCCCGGTTTTTCCCGCAGTTTGACTCCAGAAGAGCGTGGCATGGCTGAATTGCCTGCATGAGTGCACCGAGCGATATCCGCATGACCTCCAATCGCCCCTACCTGTTGCGAGCGATGTACGAATGGATCGGTGACAACGGCATGAGCCCCTATCTACTGGTGGATGCCAATGCGCCTGGCGTGCGGGTGCCGCCTTCCACGATCCGCGAAGGCAAGGTCGTCTTGAACGTGGCCGCGCGTGCCGTCGCGCAGTTGAACATGGGCAACGAGTCAATCCAGTTTCTGGCGCGCTTTGGAGGCGTGAGCCAGAGCGTGGAGATTCCGGTCAGCGCGGTGCAGGCGATCTACGCTCAGGAAACCGGCCAGGGCATGATGATGGCTCCGGAAGCCGACTCGCCCGAGCCGCTGATGGCAGGTGATGAGCCTGATCCATCCGACAATCCACCCGAGCCGCCCAAGCGCGGCGCGCACCTTCGGGTCATCAAGTAGTAGGTCCGTTGCCGTCGGGCGGACGCGGTGGCGTGAGCGACATGCGAACCTCCCATTGCGCAGGCATGAGCGGCTCAATCGGGCGAGGCTTGGCCTCCGGGGGCATCCGCAACCACTGCAGATCGCGACCGAGAAGTTCGAGATGACCACGATGACGGTCGTGGCCGTCGGTGGAGAAATCGAAGCGATAACGCCGGCGTGCGCGGAGCCAGCCATTGGCTGCGCGCTTGAGGCTCAAGCCTTCCAACATCACGGTGTGATCGAGCCACTGTACCCCGCTTTCCTCACACGCACGGCGGCCGTGATGGGTGGCGATCTCGGCCGCGCCACGCACGTTGGACCAGACCGCGACCGTCAGGCCCAACAGGATGAGGATGATGTTGGCGGTGAGCATTTCCGCACCCTTGTCCAATGACTGATGCCCACAGCATGGGGCCGGTGATGTCCAGGCACAATCCCGCAGGGTGCCTGGCTTGACTCATAAGGCCATGGCCCGCAGATTGCGACCATGACCTCGATCGACGCGACTGACACATCCGTAAGCCGAACGCTAGCCGTTCCGCGGCGTGTGCTCTTGCTTCCCGGCATCTGGATGCCGGCCTGGAGCATGTCCACGCTTGGAAAGCGGCTGAGGGCGCAGGGCTATTTGGTGCAATGCCTCGGATATCCCGGCGTGCAGGGTGGGCCTGAGGCGAGCTTGCCGCGGCTTGGGCCACTGTTGCGCGAAGTCGATGCGGTGGTCTGCCACAGCCTCGGCGGTTTGATGACGCTGGAAGCCCTGCGCGCAGATCCGAATCTCCCGATCCAACGTGTGGTCTGCCTAGGTTCGCCCTTGCAGGGCAGCGGCTTTGCTCGCCTGCTCGGTGCGCGCCGGCATCTGCGTTGGGCGGTCGGTCGCAGCGGCGATTTGCTCGGTGCAGGCTGTGTCCTGCCGTGGCCGGGCAAGGCGCAGGTCGGCATGGTGGCCGGTAGCCTTGCCTTTGGCCTTGGCCCCCTATTGGGCGCGCTGGAGGATCCCGGAGATGGCACGGTGGCCTTGGCGGAAACCCGTTGGCCGGCGCTGAACGATCATCGCATCGTGCATGCCAGTCATTCGGGCCTGCTGTTGTCGCAGGAGGTGGCGATCGAGGTTGGACATTTCTTGCAACACGGCCAGTTTCAGTCCGGCGAACGCAGCCGTCGTCAGGCCTGACACGCGGTCTTGCGATGCTGAGCGGTCTCGCGTTGTAAAATGCCCGACTCCCAACACTTCAGCACGGTTTTCCATGGCAGGTCACAGCAAGTGGGCGAACATCCAGCATCGCAAGAATGCGCAGGATGCCAAGCGCGGCAAGGTCTTCACCAAGATCATCCGCGAAATCAGCATCGCAGCGCGCAGCGGCGGCGGTGACCCTGCGGCCAATCCGCGCCTGCGACTGGCGATGGACAAGGCCTGGGCGGCCAACATGAACAAGGACAACGTCGAGCGCGCGATCAAGAAGGCGACCGGCGAACTGGAAGGCGTGCACTACGAGGAAGCGCGTTTCGAAGGCTATGCGCCGGGTGGCGTGGCCGTGATCGTGGATACGCTCACCGATAATCGCCAGCGCACCGTGTCGGAAGTGCGCCATGCCTTCAACAAGTTTGGCGGCAACCTTGGCACCGACGGGTCGGTCGCCTTCATGTTCAAGCGTTTGGGCGTGACATCGTTTGCCCCTGGCGCCAACGAAGATCGGATCACCGAGCTTGCCATCGAAGCCGGCGCCGAGGACGTGAAAGTGTTTGAAGATGACGGCTCGATCGAAGTGATCAGCGCGCCCGAGGACTTCGAAAACGTACTCGCCGCTTTCAGTGCCGCCGGTGTGAAGCCTGATGACAGCGAAATCACGTTTCGCGCCGACAACGACATTGCTGTGAGTGGTGACACTGCCGTCTCAGTGGCCAAGATGCTGGACTGGCTGGAGGATCTGGACGACGTGCAGAACGTCTACAGCAATGCCGACGTGCCGCCGGAAGCCTTCGACTACTGAGCCCTGAGGACGCAGGTTTAGCCATGCGCATTCTCGGCATCGACCCCGGTTCGCAGCGGACCGGCGTGGGCATCATCGATGTCGATGGCGCGGGGCGTGTGAAACACGTCCACCATGTCGCGCTGAACCTGTTGGCTGCCGAATCTTTTCCACAGCGACTGCGCATTCTTCTGGATGGACTGGCCGAAATCATGGAGCGGTTCCAGCCGCAGGAAGTGGCGATCGAGCGCGTGTTCATGGCGCGCAATCCGGATTCGGCGCTGAAACTGGGGCAGGCGCGCGGTGCCGCCATGTGCGCTGCCGTGCTGCGTGACTTGCCCATCCACGAGTACGCCGCCAAGGAAATCAAGCTCGCCGTGGTGGGCACCGGTGGCGCGCAAAAAGCCCAGATCCAGCACATGATCGGTTTGATTCTGAACCTGAGCGGCGGCTTGCAGGCCGATGCCGCCGACGCGTTGGCGGTGGCGATCACCCACGCACACGTACGCGCTACGGCCAATCGCCTGGGTGTGGATGTGCGTCAGGCTTGGGGGAGGAAGGGATGATGAGAGCCGGGAATCGGGAATTGGGAATTGGGTCAAGAGCCGGGATTCGGGATTCGGCATTTGAGATTGGGAAGAGCGAAGCGCGGGCGTTGTTGTACCTCGGTCTGTCCCTCCCAATCCCCAATCTCCAATTCCCAATCCCGTCGCCCTGGAGGGGCGACCCATGATCGGCCGTCTGCGCGGGGTGTTGGTGCATAAGCAGCCGCCGTGGTTGATCGTGGATGTGAATGGCGTGGGCTATGAGCTTGAAGCGCCCATGAGCACGATCTACGACTTGCCGGAACTGGGGCGTGAGGTCACGGTGTTCGTGCACCATGCGCAGAAGGAAGACAGCGTGGCCTTGTACGGTTTCCTGCGTGAAGTGGATCGGCGCTTGTTTCGTGACGTGCAGAAGGTCAGCGGCATCGGCGCCAAGAGTGCGCTGGCGATTCTCTCGGGCAGCAGCACCGAGGACTTTGCCCGCCAGGTTCAGTCGGGAGATCTCGCCGCATTGACGCGCATACCGGGCATCGGCAAGAAGACCGCCGAGCGCCTGATTCTGGAGCTGCGTGACAAGCTCGGGGGCTTGGGCGGTGCAGCCCCAGTGACCACGGACTCCGCGGCTAAGCCAATCCAGGCGACGGCACTGGATGAAGCCGGCATCGCCTTGCAACAGTTGGGCTACAAGCCAACTGAGGCCTTGCGTATGGCCAAGGCGGTGGCGGAAGAGGGCGATACCGCCGAGGCGATCATCCGCAAGGCGCTGCGTGCTGCGCTACGCAGCTGACGCAAACAAGCGAACCTACTTCGATGAGTAACGCGGATCCGGTGATGTCATCTCCCGTGCCTGGCAGTGAGGATCGCCACGGGGCGTCCGGTGCCGGCATGGCTCTGATCGTGGGTGCGATCGGCATCGTGTTCGGTGATATCGGTACCAGCCCGCTCTATACCTTGAAAGAGGCCTTCTCCCCGCACTATGGGTTGGCCCACGACCACGACACCGTGCTGGGTGTGCTGTCCCTGGTGTTCTGGGCGCTGAATATCGTGGTCACGCTCAAGTACGTGAGTGTGATCATGCGCGCCGACAATGACGGCGAGGGTGGCATCATGGCTTTGACCGCTCTGGCGCAAAGCCTGTTCCGGGCCGATTCGCGGGCGGCCTATCTCGTGGGCGTGCTGGGGATTTTCGGTGCATCCTTGTTCTTCGGCGACGGTGTGATCACGCCCGCGATCACCGTGATGGGTGCGATCGAAGGCCTGCAGGTGGCAGCGCCCGGGCTGGATGATTTCGTGGTGCCCATAACGCTCGCGGTGCTGGCTGTGCTGTTTGGTGTGCAGCGCTTTGGCACAACGCGCGTGGGGCGCGTCTTCGGGCCGGTGATGTGCCTGTGGTTCGTGGCCTTGGCCGCCATCGGCCTTTGGAACACCCTGATCGCACCGGAAGTGCTCAAGGCCTTCAATCCGTGGTGGGCGATGCGGTTTTTTGCCGAACACGGCTGGGCCGGGATCTTCATCTTCGGCGCCGTGGTCTTGGCGGTGACGGGCGGTGAGGCCTTGTACGCGGACATGGGCCACTTTGGCCTGCAACCTATCCGCAACGCTTGGTATTTCTTTGTGCTGCCGTGCTTGATGCTCAACTATCTGGGGCAGGGTGCGGTGGTGCTGCAGCGTCCGGGCGCGGTGTCCAATCCCTTCTTCGAGGCGGTGCCGGATTGGGGGCTGTATCCCATGATCGTGCTGGCCACGCTGGCGGCCGTCATTGCTTCGCAGTCGGTCATCACCGGTGCCTATTCGATCGCACGCCAGGCAATGCAGTTGGGCTACATCCCGCGCATGCAGATTCGCCATACCTCGCGCGACACCATCGGGCAAATCTACATCCCTGGCATCAATTGGGGTTTGGCGGTGCTGGTGTTCGGTTTGGTGATTGCCTTTGGCAGTTCGAGCGATCTGGCCGTGGCCTACGGCATTTCGGTATCGGCCACGATGTTGATCGATACCCTGTTGCTGGCCTTGGTGGCGCGCATGCTGTGGCCGCGTGCCTGGCGCGGAATTCTGGTGCTGTGTCTGGGCTTTCTGATGCTCGACCTGAGCTTTGTTTCGGCCAACGCCACCAAATTGATGCAAGGAGCGTTGTTCCCGGTAGCGCTGGGCATCGTGTTGTTCACCATGATGCGGACCTGGCGGCGCGGGCGCGAGTTGTTGCGCGAAGAGAACCGCAAGGAAGGCATGGCGCTCGACGCTTTCCTGCCGAGCCTGATGCTGGCGCCGCCCGTACGCGTGCCGGGCATGGCGGTGTTCCTCACTTCCGATCCCACCGTGGTGCCGCACGCGCTGCTGCACAACCTCAAGCACAACAAGGTGCTGCACGAGCACAATGCCATCGTCACGGTGGAAACCTTGGGTGTGCCTTATGTGCGCAGGCGCATGCGACTCACCGTGGAGCCGCTGGATGGTGAAGACTTCCATCGCGTCATCGTGCGGTTCGGCTTCATGGAGATCCCCGATGTTCCCAAGGCGCTGAGTCGCAATGGCGAGCGCCACGGTCTGGATTTTGACCCCATGGAAACCACCTATTTCGTCAGCCGCGAGAGCATTGCGGTGGGTCGTCACCCCGGCATGCCGGCGTGGCGCAACAAGTTGTTCGCGGTCATGCACCGCAACGCGGCCCTGGCCAGCAACTTCTTCCGCATTCCCGGCAATCGCATGGTCGAAATGGGTACACAGGTGGAAATTTGATCATCACGCGTCGCGTGCTGCTTTCGCACCAAAGCATGCGAACATAGCGGGATGAATCAGGACCGTATCATTGCCGCTGGCGAAACCTCCGAGGACGCGGTGGCCGAAGCCCACATTCGCCCACGCAGCTTGGCGGAATATCTGGGCCAGCAGGCCGTGCGTGAGCAGCTTCGCATCTACATCGAAGCCGCGCGACGACGCAGCGAGGCACTGGATCATGTGCTGATCTTCGGGCCGCCCGGTTTGGGCAAGACCACGCTGTCGCATGTGATCGCCAACGAGCTGGGCGTGAACCTGCGGCAGACCTCCGGGCCGGTAATCGAAAAGGCGGGAGACTTGGCGGCGCTTTTGACCAACCTGCAACCGCACGATGTGCTGTTCATCGATGAAATTCATCGCATGCAGCCGGCGGTGGAAGAGGTGCTCTATCCGGCGATGGAGGACTTCCAGATCGACATCATGATCGGTGAAGGCCCGGCCGCGCGTTCGATCAAGCTCGATCTTCCACCCTTCACCCTGATTGGTGCCACCACTCGGGCTGGATTGCTGACGGCACCGCTGCGGGATCGCTTCGGCATCGTGCAGCGCCTGGAATTCTATTCCCCCGAGGAACTGGTGCGGATCGTACGCCGTTCGGCGCAGATCCTCGGTATCGCCTGCGAGCCGGAGGGCGCGGCCGAGATCGCGCGCCGCTCGCGCGGAACCCCGCGTATCGCCAACCGCCTCTTGCGCCGCGTGCGCGATTACGCGCAAGTGATGGGCGAGGGCATCATCACCCACGCCATGGCCGATGCCGCGATGGCGATGCTCAAAGTCGATCCGGAAGGCTTCGACCAGCTCGATCGGCGCTTGCTCAGCACCATCATCGAAAGTTTCGATGGCGGACCGGTGGGCATCGAGTCGCTGGCCGCAGCGCTATCGGAAGAGCGCGGCACACTGGAGGACGTGATCGAACCCTATTTGATCCAGCAAGGATTCCTGCTGCGCACCGCACGCGGGCGCATGGCCAGCGCCAAGGCCTACCGGCACTTGGGATTGGTGGCCAAGGCCGCCGAAGGCGGATCGGGAGAATTGTTTTGACGCACGCGTCCGAGACTCGATTCAGCCTGCCGATACGCGTGTACTGGGAAGATACCGATGCCGGCGGGGTGGTGTATCACGCGGCCTACCTGTGTTTTCTGGAACGTGCGCGCACCGAATGGTTGCGGGCGCAAGGTGTCGAACAACAAGCCTGGCGCGAACGCGAGGACTTGGTGTTCGTGGTACGCGACATGCAACTGGATTTTCTGACGCCGGCGCGACTGGATGATCTGTTGCAGGTCGATGTTCGGCTTGTGCAATTGGCGCGCGCCAGCCTCGTGTTTTCCCAACGGATCGTGCGTCAGTCCGATGGGCGTGCGTTACTGGATGCGCGGGTGCGGGTGGCCTGTATTTCACCGTCGAGTTTTCGTCCGCGCGGTCTTCCGCCGGTGCTGCGTGAGCAGTTCCAGCGGTTTCTTTCTCCTGTTTGCGAAGAGGTTTGATCGATGCTGTCCTTGCTGATGTTGCAATCCGCCGCCCCGCAGGTCGTGCAGGCTGCGCAGGATTCGGCCATCCCCGGCTTGCCTGGCAACCTCGCCTCGGGCGATGCCGGTCTGGACTATCTGGAGCTGGCCTTGCACGCCAGCCTGCCGGTGCAGGGCGTCTTGCTGTTGCTGTTGCTGGCCTCCGTCGTGTCCTGGGCGATCATCTTCCGCAAACACCGGATCTTGGTCCGAGCAGCCGACAGTGCGGCCGGGTTCGAAGAACATTTCTGGTCCGGCGGGGATCTCTCGGCCTTGTTTCAGGAAGTGTCCGGCGGTGAGCGCCGCCCCGATGGCTTGGCTGCCATTTTCGAGGCAGGTTTTCGCGAGTTCGTACGCCTGCGGCAGAAGCGCGGCGTCGACTCGCGTACCCAGGTCGAGGGCGCGCAGCGCGCCATGCGCGCCAGCCTTGCGCGCGAAGTGGACAGCTTGGAAAGCAATCTGGAATTGCTCGCCAACGTCGGATCGATCAGCCCTTATGTGGGGCTGTTCGGTACGGTGTGGGGTATCATGATTTCCTTCCATGGCTTGGCCGCCATGAAGGAGGCCACGATCGCAACGGTTGCCCCGGGCATTTCCGAGGCGCTCATCGCCACGGCCATGGGCTTGTTCGCCGCCATTCCCGCGGTCTGGGCCTACAACCGCTTTGCCACCAAGGTCGATCGCATCAGCGTGCGCTATGAAGCCTTTGCCGATGAGTTCAGCTCCATCCTGCAACGCCAGGCACCGCAAGACGAATTTTGAGCCGCAACCCCGGTTGTGGTCCGCGTGCGTTGACAAACGCACCACGCGGAACCGCAGCTTGGCCTGATCGAGAACCCCACCATGCAAATGCGCTCTCGCCGCAAACGCCGCAAGCTCGCCTCGGAAATCAACGTCGTGCCCTACATCGACGTGATGCTGGTGCTGCTCATCATCTTCATGGTGACCGCGCCACTGCTGCGACTCGGGGTGGACGTGAAACTGCCGGAAGCCAATGCGCGCGCCATGGAAGCTCCCAAGGATCCGGTGGTCGTGGCGGTCACCAAGGACGGTCGTTACCTTTTGAGCTTGCAAGGTCAGGCCGCCGAGGAACTCGACGAGGCTGCTCTGGAAAAACGCATCGCGGCATTCGTACGTCAGGATCCGCAGACGGCCGTCTTCATCGCCGGCGACATGGGTGCACCCTATGCCTTGATCTACGGTGCCATGGCAACCCTGCAACGTGCCGGTGTGGTTCGCATCACCTTCATGGGCGAGTCGGCTGGAACTCAGGGCCGCTGAGCGCATGGAGAGTCGTGCCGACCATACGCGAGCAATCCTGCAATCCATCGGGCTGCACGGGCTAATGCTGGCGCTGTTGTTCGTCGGGTTGATGTTTCAGCGGCGGCTCGAACCCCTGTCGGTCGCGGGTGGCTCCATCGAAGCGGTGTTGATGCAGGATTTGTCCATGCCGATTCCGCCGCCCCCCAAGCCGCGTGCACAGCCACAACCCAAGCCTGTGGCACCTGCGCCGCAACCGCGACCGGAACCCAAACCTCAGGACGCGCCCACGCCCCCACAGCCGGCACCGCAAGCGCCGCAGCCCAAGCCTGACAGCGTGGATCAGGAGAAGATCGTGCGCGAAGCGGCCTTGCAGGCCGAAAACGCCCGTCGTGAGCAAGAAGAACGTCGGCGCCAAGAGCAGATCCAGCTCGACGAAAAGAAACAGCAGGAAGAGGCCGAGCGCCGCCGCCGTTTGGCGCAACAGCAAGCCGAGCGCGACAAGCAGTTGGCCGACATCCGACGTGAACTGCAAGCGGCCGAGAAGAAGCGCAAGTTGGAAGAAGAGCGGCTCAAGCAATTGCGTGATCTGCGTGAGCAAGCGGCCAGCCAGACCACCACACCGCAGCCCACCCCGGCTCCGCCCGCCCAGCAGTTGGGCAACCAGGGCGTTGATGATGCCTTGCTTGGACGCTATAGCCTCGCCATTCAACAGCAAGTCGACCGCAACTGGCTGCGCCCCGACAATCTCCGCCCCGGCTTGCGTTGCGTGGTGCAAGTGACCCAATTGCGTGGTGGTCAGGTGAGCGGCGTCGACTTCGCCCGTTGTCAGACCGATGCGCTCACTCAGCGTTCCATTGAGGCCGCGCTCATGCGCGAGCCGTTACCGTATAGCGGTTACGAATCCGTCTACCGGCGCACGCTGGCCATTCCATTCTGTTATCCCATCGAGGCCTGTCAACGATGATCCGCATGTTTTTGGCATTGATTTTGGCGTGGCTGCCGGCGCACGTGGTGTTGGCGCAAACGCTGGAGATCGATCCGATCCGAGGCAGCGCTGCGGCACTGCCGATCGCCGTGGCGCCCTTCGACTACCTCGGTGTACAGGCTGCGCCCGATACTGACGTGGCGGCGGTGGTGCGTGCCGACCTGGATCGATCCGGCTCGTTTCGTACGCTGCCTGAACGGGATTTGGTCGAACGTCCGGTGCGTGAACCGGATGTCAATTTCGGGACCTGGCGTCTGCTCAAGCAGGACTATCTGCTGATTGGTCGTCTCTTGGACGACCCTGAAGGCGGTTACCGCGCCGAATTCGAGTTGTTTGATGTCGCCAAGCAAGAGCGCATGTTGGGTTTGGCGGTCAAGGGGCGCGCCGGGAACATGCGCGATGTGGCCCACCAGATCGCAGATCAGGTCTACGAAAAAATCCTCGGGGTTCGCGGCGCATTCTGGACGCGCATCGCCTATGTCACTGCCGTCGGTCGCGGTGCGAACATGGTGTATTCCCTGATGATCGCCGATGCCGACGGCTACAACCCGCAAACCGTTGTGCGTTCACGCGAGCCCTTGCTTTCGCCGGCCTGGAGTCACGACGGGCGCCGTCTGGCCTACGTCAGTTTCGAGCGCGGTGCCTCGTCGATCTACATTCAGGAAATCGCCTCGGGTGCGCGCGAGGTGATCGCCAGCTTCAAGGGCATCAATGGCGCACCGTCGTTTTCGCCCGACGATACCAAGCTGACACTGGCGCTGTCGCGCACGGGCAACCCCGAGATCTATGTCATGGATCTGGCCAGTCGCCATCTCACCCAAGTGACCCAACACTGGAGCATCGACACTGAGCCGGTGTTTACCGCCGACGGCCGCAATCTGATCTTCACCTCCGACCGTGGTGGCAAGCCCCAGCTCTATCAGGTGTCGGTTGCTGGCGGTGAAGCGGCGCGAATCACCTTCAGCGGGCAGTACAACGCCACGGCATCACTGGCGCCGGATGGGCGCATCGCTATGGCGCAAGGCGAAGGAAACGTATATCGTATAGCGGTTCTGGATCGACGCTATGGCAATCAAGGGGAAGTACGCCTCATTTCCCCTGGAAATCTGGATGAATCGCCAAGTTTTGCCCCGAATGGAAGCATGATCCTCTACGCTGCGCGTGAAAATCAGCGCGGCGTGCTTTACGCCGTGTCGTCTGATGCGCGCGTCAGGCAACGTTTGGTACTTGCTGATGGCGACGTCCGGGAGCCCGCCTGGTCGCCGTTCAGGTCGCGGTAAGCTGTTGGACGGGCTTAGTTAAATAACCATTAGATTGACTCGGTAATATCCCGATCAACTGCCTCGATCACATTCAACCTTGAAGGATTTGCTGTAATGAACACCCTGTTTCGTGCTGCCCTCGTTTCCACCTTGGTCCTGTCGGTCGCGGCCTGCAGCCAGAAGACCAAGCCGGTCGAGCCTGAACCGGCGCAGCCTGCCCCGGCTCCGGTCGAGACTGCCCCCGTTTCCGATGGCAAGTACACCCCGGCCGACCTCGACACCGATTCCTGCCTGCGTCAGCGCGTGGTTTACTTCGACTTCGACCAAGACGTGTTGAAGCCGGAATTCAGCGCCATCGTCGCCTGCCATGCCAAGTACCTGCAGGACCGTCCGTCCGCGCGCATCACGTTGGAAGGCCACGCCGACGAGCGCGGCAGCCGTGAGTACAACATGGGCTTGGGCGAGCGTCGCGGCAATGCCGTGTCCTCGGCTGTTCAGGCCAATGGCGGCTCGTCCAGCCAGCTCGGCGTGGTCAGCTACGGTGAAGAGCGTCCGGTTTGCACCGACTCCAACGATTCCTGCTGGGGTCAGAACCGTCGCGTGGAAATCGTCTACACCGCCAAGTAAGTGATGACGTTTTCGCGAGTTTTGTTTGTGGTATCCGCAGCAGTGGCCCTCGTGGCCACTGCTGTTCCATTTGCGCGGGCACAAGACGGGCGTCTCAGTCTGGCCGACCGTGTCAGCCAGCTCGAGCAGCAACGTCAGCAGGACGCTGGCACCCAGTCGCTCAATGTCGATCTGCTCAACCGCGTCAATCAGCTTCAAACCGAAGTGCAAACCTTGCGTGGCATGGTGGAAGAACAGGGGCATCGCCTGAGCGAGCTTGAACAGCGTGCGCGTGACCAAGCCATGGATTTCGATGCGCGCTTGTCGGCCTTGGAATCGGGCGGTGTTGCAGCACCGACGGTGCCGAGTGCTCCGGCGACGCCCGATCCTACGGTGGGCGGTACGCTCAGCGGCGTGGTGGGACAGGTCGCGAACGAGCCGGTGCCTGCTGACCCTTTGCCGTCGGCACCTGCGGTTGATTCGACGACGGCTCAGGCTCCCGTCGTTCCCGGGATTGATGCCGCAGCCGAGCGTGCAGCCTATGATCAGGCCTTCGAGGCATTGAAGAATGGGCAATACGCCGAAGCCGCACGTCGCTTTCAGAGTTTCATCGATCAATACCCCAGTGGTGAGTTCGCGCCCAATGCGCAGTACTGGTTGGGCGAGTCCTATTACGTGACCCAGAATTATCAGGTCGCGCTTGAAGCATTCCAGCATTTGCTGTCCAGCTACCCCGACAGCAACAAGGTGCCCGATGCCTTGCTCAAGGTTGGCTATAGCCAGTACGAGCTGAAGCACTGGGACGAGGCAGAGGCCACGCTCAATCGCGTGATCCAGCAGTATCCCGACAGCACCGTCGCGAGGCTGGCACAGGGACGTTTGCGCGCCTTGCGTCTGGAAAACCGGCAGTAACTGACGTGGATGTGTCGGAATCGGTGTTGCGCCTCCGCATCACCGAGATATTTTTATCGTTGCAGGGCGAAGCGCGCGACAGTGGTTGGCCGACGGTGTTCGTGCGACTGACGGGTTGCCCCTTGCGTTGCAGCTACTGCGATACCGCCTATGCCTTCCACGGCGGGCAATGGCACAAGATCGACAGCATCGTGCAACAGGTTCGTGCCTTTGGCGTGCGTCATGTGTGCGTGACCGGCGGTGAGCCGTTGGCCCAGAATCGGTGTTTGATCTTGTTGCAACGCCTATGTGATGCGGGCTTCGTCGTCTCGCTGGAGACTTCCGGTGCGATTGATGTGGGCGAGGTCGATGCACGCGTCTCGCGCATCGTGGACATCAAGACGCCGCGCTCGGGCGAGATGGCACGCAATCTCTGGAGCAACATTCTACGGCTTGGCTCGCACGATCAGATCAAGTTCGTGATCTGCAATCGCGCCGACTACGATTGGGCGGTCGATGTGCTGCATCGCGAAGCCCTCGATACCCGTTGCACCGTCTGGTTTTCCCCCAGCAAGGGCGAGATCAGCGAGCGTGAGTTGGCGGACTGGATCGTGGCAGATCGTCTGCCGGTGCGGTTCCAGCTTCAACTGCACAAGGTGTTGTGGAACGATGAACCTGGCCGCTGATACAGGTGCGCGAACGTGACTGGAAACTTCCAATGAAAAAAGCCGTGGTGCTGCTGTCGGGCGGCATGGATTCGAGCGTGGTGTTGGCGATGGCCCGAGAACAGGGCTTCGTCTGTCACGCACTGAGCGTAGGCTACGGTCAACGCCATACCTCCGAGCTGGCCGCAGCCGAGCGTGTGGCCAAGATGCTGGGTGCGGTCGAGCACAAGCTGGTCAGCGTCGACCTTCGCAGCATCGGCGGCTCGGCCCTGACCGCTGATCTGGCTGTGCCCGAAACGCCGCAGTCGGGCATCCCAATCACCTACGTGCCGGCACGCAACACCATCATGTTGTCGATTGCGCTGGGATGGGCCGAAGTGCTGGGCGCTCAGGATATTTTTTGCGGGGTCAACGCGGTCGATTACTCGGGCTACCCCGATTGCCGACCGGCCTTCGTCGCCGCTTTCGAGGCTTTGGCCAACCTCGCCACCAAGTCCGGGGTGGAAGGGAATCACCTTCGCATCCACGCACCCCTCATGGCCATGAGCAAGGCCCGCATCGCGCAGGAAGGTGCGCGGCTGGGCGTCGATTTCTCGCTTACCGTGTCGTGCTATCAGGCCGACGCTCACGGCTTGGCCTGCGGTCGTTGCGAAGCTTGTCGTCTGCGTGCCGCAGGCTTTCATGCCGCGGGCATGGAGGATCCGACGCATTACGTCGTCGCGCACGGCTCGTTCGATGGTGTTGTGGCGCAGACGAGGCCGCGCATTGATTGATCTGTGCCCGAAAACTGTGTTCGGGTGTGCTCAATAGCGCAGTGCTTGCAGGCCGTGCCCGGGCTTGCCATGCTTCATCGATTCCCTTCGGTAACTGTGACCACATGAATCTCGACAGTGTCACATCCGGCTTGCGCGGCAAGTTGTGTTTCATCGGTGGCGGCAACATGGGTCGTAGCCTCATGGGTGGGCTGGTCGCACGTGGCATTGCGCCCGAGCAGATCGTGGCGGTGGACCCCGTGGCCACCATACGGGACGGGCTCGCCCACGACTTCCAGATCCTGACCCACGCCGACGCCAGCGTGGCGGTCGCAGACGCGGACTTGGTGCTGCTGGCGGTGAAGCCGCAGGTGATGCGACAGGTCTGCCAAAGCTTGGCGCCGAGCTTCCCGGCGCAGGCGATGGCGGTGTCGATCGCAGCCGGCATCACCACCACACAACTGGACACTTGGCTGGGTGGTCAACGCGCCGTGGTTCGTGCCATGCCCAACACACCAGCGCTGTTGGGCGCAGGCGCCACCGGCCTGTTCGCCAATGCCCGCGTCCGTGCCGAACAACGCCTGCTGGCTAGCGCTGTGCTGGACGCGGTCGGCATCAGCGTGTGGCTGGAGAACGAGGCGCAGATGGATGTGGTGACGGCCTTGTCCGGCAGTGGGCCGGCCTATGTGTTTCTGCTGGCCGAGGCCATGCAAGCCGCCGCCGTGGCCCAAGGGCTTTCCGAAGCGGCAGCACGCGCGTTGGCCGTGCAGACGTGCCTTGGAGCAGGCCGAATGCTGCTCGAATCCGGTGAAGACGCGGCCACCCTGCGTCAGCGCGTGACCTCTCCCGGCGGAACCACTCAAGCTGCAATCGAGAGCTTCATGCGCGATGGCTTCGAGGCCATCGTCGCACGCGCCATCGCCGCGGCGACCGAGCGCGGCGCGACCTTGTCGGCACAAGCGGGAGTGTGAACGATGAACCATCTGGCCAATGCCGCCAGCTTGTTGATCGACATCTTCTTCGGTCTTGCGGCCGTGCTGTTCGTGCTGCGTCTGGCACTGCAATGGGTTGGAGCACCGTTCCATAACCCACTGTGCCAAGCGATCTATCGCATGAGCAACCCCGTGCTGATGCCCTTGCGCCGTGTGCTCAAGCCGTGGCGCAAGATTGACCTTGCCGCGGCGCTGGTCGCCTATCTGGTGATGTGCGGAAAGGCCGCACTGATGTTGGCGATCTGGTCGATACCGTTAGGCATGGCAGCCATTGCCCTGTTGGGGCTGGCTGAACTTCTGGGCTTGGTGATCACCCTCTGGTTCTGGCTGATCCTGATCGTGGTGATCCTGAGTTGGGTCGGGCGTGGCGCGAGTCACCCCGCGATCCCGCTGCTGACGC
>CAUJJS010000075.1 GCA_963205415.1 Pseudomonadota bacterium | reverse complement strand
TCAGTGTTTCGTCGACGTCCATCGTCGCCGCGAGATTCCACGTCAGCGTTGGCAAGGCGATCGTCGGATCGGCCGCGCCACCCGAGATCGTGCTGCCATCCGGCAAGGTGATCACGGCGCTGCCGGCCACGAACGCCCAGTTCGCCGGCAGGGTGTCGGTCAGGTTCACGTTGGTGACCGTACCGGCGTAGTTGTGTGCGGTGATCGTGAACTGCGAGGTCTGACCAGCCGCATCACTGATCGCGGAGGGATTGGCGACCTTCGACAGCAGCATCGGCGGAAGCGGCTCGATGGTGATGTCGCTATCGACGCTGCCGCTGACGGTCTGGCTAGGGTCGATAGGGAAGGTCATCGACCCGTGGGTGATATCGACCACGTTGGTGATCGTGCTGCCGCCGAAGCCGGGATCGATCGTGGCGCGGTATTTGAGAACGACACCCTGGGTGGGCAGCAGGGTGCCGCCCTCGACCGGCGGCGGCGGCACGCCACCGGTGGCACCGGCGCCAACGCGGAAGCTCAGCGTGCCGCGCGGACTGGCGAGCGGATCGAATTCGGCGGTATCGCCGTCGGTGGAGTCGGACTTGACGCCGACATTGCCCGGGAAGCCATCGTCCTGCGTGATCTGGATGCTGCCGGGCACGTAGATGAGGCCCACCGGGATCGGATCCTCGGCGACCACGCGGATCGCGCCGTCGCGGCCCTGATTGTGAAAGCTGATCGTGTATTCGATGGTGTCGCCCGGATGCAGGTCGGGCCCTGGCGAGCCGCCGACCTTGACCGCGGTCTTGAGCAGGGTCGGGATGACATCAGGCTTGAACAGGTCGGTGACGAAGACCAGCGCGTGCGGGAAATAGACGTCCTGGTTTGTCGTGAACGAAAGTGTCGCGTCGATTCCGATCGATGGATCGGCGCTGTTGCTCAGATGCGGCAAGGCCGCGTTGGCCGGGGTATTGGAGATATCGACCATCTTGAGGTCGATGGCAAAGTTGTTCGTATAGGCCGGATTGCGCGCGACATTGAGCACGCCCAGGTTGGAGATACGGCTGTTCCAGAAGTTTGTCGCCGGGCTTTGCGCGTCGGACAAGGCACCCGGATTGACGATGTCGGCGCCGGTCAACTGGAATTGATCGCCGGACAAGCCCGCATCGCCTTCCCACACCAGCGCGCCCATGTAGGCGTTGAAATCGCCACTGACCGGCGTGGTGATGCCGGTGACCGTGACGGTCTGATCATTGCCGCTGCTGACTGGCACATTGCCGGCGTGGTAGACGGTGAGGCGCCGATACGGCTGGCCCGCATCGTGGTAGGCGACGATCAGCGCCCAGCCGCCGAAGTAGCCGAGGTTGTTGTCGTAACCTGCGGTCGTGGTCAGCCCGCCGACCGCATAGGTGCCTGCACCCGCGCCCTGCACCAGGGTGGTGACGTCATAGAAGGCCGTATACGGCCGTGCTCCAGCGCTGCCCTGGGTGTTGAAGGTATTGGTGTCGGCCGCGAGCGCGGTGACCTGGCCATAGCTGCCCGCAGGCGCCTTGATCCAGATATTGCGCGCTGCGGCGGCGATCGGCCCCAAGCCATCGCCCGAAGCCGTCGCGGTGCGCCCGGACCAGTACAGGCCGGCCCAGAGCACGGTGGAGCCCGGCGGCAGGCTGAGATCGGCCGTCGACGAATTGGCGGGCGCGCCACCACCGACCGGATCGGTATTGATCGCGGTCATGGTGTAGTCCTGGTCGCTGCCCGTACCGTTGCTGCGGTTGGTCGCGCAGGTGCCACCCGTGCAGGTCAGCAGTCCATTGCCGATCTGGGCCACGTTGCCGTTGTCGTTGGCGGTGAAGCGCTGCGACAGCTGCGCCTGGGCCAGACCCGGCAACAGGAGCACCGCGACCAGCATCCACACCCATGACCATCGCCTGTTCGACGTGGCGCGCGGGGCGTTACGGTGTAAGAGCCCGACCGCTGCGGTCGGGTACGCAAGCCTCGTCGTTGAAGCGACATGGTTTGACATTGAATTTCCCCTGTAGACGTCAGTCCGACGCGCTTGTCGCACGCCGATGAAGGCACTGTGATGCGTGGCGCATTCTGACAGAATTCATTGGCTTGGCAAGCACGAACCGCGCTGGTTTTGCAACAACATTTGTCACGCATCGAGTCCAACATCTCGGCGAATCGATACCCGCGTCTCAGCTTCACTTCTACAGCCAACCCGCTTGGTTGAAGGTCATATTTGTTTACATACGCCTCGGGACGTGATCCACATGGCGCCGGCGCCTGCCCTGCGACTGGCTTCACGGCGGCCACGCACATAAAGCCAACACGAAGCCAACGATGGCGTCATCGCCATCTGCATTCCGATTCGCCCCAACCCTCAGCCGATTCCACGCCCTTCGTTGTCGAAACCCCCACAAGACAAGCGGGCTTTCGTAGAGTGCTGCTTGCTGCGCCGGGTGACACGTCAAGCAAGGGCAGCGCAGCAAGCTGCGCTCTACAAAGGCGCCGGTTCTGCGGTATTTCGCGGGTCAAACGGTCACAGCTTGGCTGAGCCATGGGGCTAACCAGGTCTGCATTTTTCACGGCTTGTTTGCGATGCCCTACAATCACGATCGTTTCTCGCAACCCGGATCCCTGCCATGCGCGCGCATACCCCGCTGTTGATGTTCGTTCTCGTTCTGGTGATGGCAGTGACCCGCATCCACCACTTCGCCGCGATCCCGGATGCGTCCTGGGCGGTGTTCTTCGTGGGCGGGTTCTATTTGGGCAAGCACAGTCGCTGGGCCTTCCCTGCCCTCTTGGTCGTGGCGTTTCTGGCTGATTGGTATGCAATCACCTCGATCGGCATGAATTTCTGGGGGCACTATTGCGTGTCGCCGGCGTACTGGATCCTGCTGCCGGCCTACGCCGCGCTGTGGTTTGGCGGGGTGTGGCTGGATCGCTGCAAGCCGGCCTTGAACTGGCGCTCGCTCGGCCTGCTGGCGGCAACGCTGTTGGCGTCGGTGAGTGTGTGTTACCTCTTGTCCAACGGCAGCTACTACTGGATCAGCGACAGCTGGGGCGGCGCGGATGCGCAGCGCACATTCGGTGGCTGGCTGTTGAACATGAGCCATTGGTACCTGCCCTTCCTCAAGGTGACGGCGATGTACGTGGCGGTGGCCGCTGGCCTGCACGCGGTCGCCTTGGCCATGCAGTCGGCCTCCAGTCGGGCAAAGTCCGCCGCGCTCTGATCCACGGGCGCGATCATGGGCAACCGGATTTCCAAGGTCTACACCCGCACCGGTGACAGCGGCAACACCGGCTTGGGTGATGGCTCGCGCGTGCCAAAGGACGGCTTGCGCATCGAGGTTCTGGGCTCGATCGACGAAACCAACGCCCAGATCGGCATGGTGCTGGCGCAGAACACGTCAAGCGAGGTCAACGATGACCTCATCGCGATCCAGCACGCGCTGTTCGATCTGGGCGGGGAACTGTGCCTGCCCGGCCATGTGGCGATTGCCGATGCCGATGTGAAATGGTTGGAGCTGCGCATCGATCATTACAACGACGCCCTACCACCCCTGAAAGAATTCATCCTGCCCGGCGGCGGCTTGGCCTCGGCACAATGCCATCTGGCACGCACCACCTGCCGCCGCGCCGAACGCAGTCTGGTGGCGTTGTCGCGACACGAAACCGTCCCTGCGCTCGCCTTGGCCTTTGTCAATCGCCTCTCGGATCTGTTGTTCGTGCTCACCCGCGTGTTGGCGCGCGCCAGTGGCCACGCGGAAACGCTGTGGGAACACGGCAAACGCGTGAGGTAACCGTCATCCATCAGGCCCACGACATCCTGCGCGTCTACAGCCATCCTGCGTGTCTGGCGCACGAAAACGGGCCACACCACCCGGAATCACCGGCGCGGCTGCGCGTCGTGCTGGAAGGCCTGCGCACGGCCGGTCTGCGCTGGGTCGAATGGCTGGACGCGCCCTTGGCCACGCGCTCGCAACTGGAACGGGTACACACGTCCAGCCACGTGACGCAGCTTCTGGATCAAGACCTCATCGAACCGGTCTGGCTGGATGCCGACACCGGCATGAATGCCCATTCGGCCGAAGCTGCGTTGCGCGCAGCCGGTGCGGTGTGCGCGGGCGTCGACGCGGTGTTGGCCGGCAAGGCACTGCGCGTCTTCTGCGCGGTGCGGCCACCGGGTCATCACGCCACCCCGACGCATGCAATGGGTTTTTGCCTGTTCAATTCGATCGCCGTCGGTGCGGCCTGGGCCGTGAATCAGCGCGGCCTTGCACGCGTCGCGATCGTGGATTTCGATGTTCACCATGGCAATGGCACGCAGGCGTGCTTCGAGCAGGATGCGCGCGTCATGTACCTGTCCAGCCATCAGCGCGACCTCTATCCGGGGACCGGCCTCGAACGCGAGCGCGGCGTCGGCAACGTTCGCAACCTGCTGTTGCCGGATGGCTCCGGCTCGCAGGCCTTTCGCGCAGCCTGGCGCGAAGCACTGCTCCCCGATCTCAATGCATTCGCGCCGCAACTGCTGATGATTTCAGCCGGTTTTGATGCGCATCGCGCCGATCCACTGGCCGGTCTGCAACTGGACGCTGACGACTTCGCCTGGCTCACCCGTGAACTGGTCGCCTGCGCCGAGCGCCATGCCGGCGGACGCATCGTGTCGGCCCTGGAAGGCGGCTATGACCTTGCCGCCCTGCGCGAGAGCGTGGTGGCGCATGTGCGCGAGCTGCAGCCATGACATCCGATCCTCGCGCCTCCGCCCGTCTGGCCTTTGCACGCGCCCACCTCGACCACGATTGCAGTGTTCCGATTGCGGCCTCGGCCGATGCCGGATTCCGCAGCTATTGGCGCAGTCACGATGGCAATGGTCGCAGTGTGATTCTGATGGACTCGCCACCCGCGCTGGAAGATGTGCGACCCTGGCTTGAAGTCCACGCGCTGCTGGACGCGGGTGGCGTGCGCGTGCCTGCCATTCTGGCGCGTGAGGTCGAGACCGGTTTCCTCCTGCTTGAGGATCTGGGCGTATCGACCCTGCTGCCCATGATCGACGCCGACAATGCGGATCGCTGGTTCGATCAGGCCTTCGACGCGCTGATTCGGCTCCAGCAGATCGCGCCACCCGACAGTTTCCCCGCGTACGACGCCACCCTGATTCGGCGCGAGCTGGACCTGTTCGTCGAATGGTTCCTGCGGCGCCACCTCGGCCTTTATCTCGACGACCGCGAGCACGCCACACTGGATCGCGCCTTCCAGTTCCTCGCGTGCGCCTTCGGGGCGCAAACGCAGGTGTTGGTGCATCGGGATTTCATGCCACGCAACCTGATGCCTCACGATGACGGCGTGGTCGTGATCGATTTCCAGGGTGCCCTGCTCGGCCCGATTGCCTATGACGTGGTCAGCCTGTTCAAGGATGCCTACCTGAGTTGGCCGCAGGCGCGCATCGATGGCTGGGTGGCGCGTTATCTCGAACGGGCTCGCGCCGCTGGCCTGCCGGTGCCCACCGACGACGCCTTCCGGCGCGGATTCGACCTGTGCGGGGTACAACGTCACCTCAAGATTCTGGGCATCTTCTCGCGTTTGAATTACCGCGATGGCAAACCGCGGTACCTCACCGACGTGGCGCGCTTTCTGGCGTATCTGGATGCCACCCTGCCCGCGTATTCCGAATTGGCTGCGCTGCATTCACTGTTGCGTGAACACGTGTTTCCGCGCCTGCCTCCGCTGGAGTTGCCACGATGAAGGCGATGATCCTTGCCGCCGGCCGTGGCGAACGTCTGCGCCCACTCACCGACACCTGCCCCAAACCCTTGCTGCCCGTCGGCGATGCGCCCTTGATCGTGCATCACCTGCGCGCCTTG
>CAUJJS010000074.1 GCA_963205415.1 Pseudomonadota bacterium | reverse complement strand
TCGCCGGTGACGCCGGCGGCGAGGTCCGAGCACAGGAAGGCGCCGACGTTGCCGACATCCTCGATCGTGACATTGCGACGCAGCGGGGCCTGTTCTTCCACATGCGCCAGCATCTTGCGCAGATTGCCCACGCCCGAGGCGGCGAGGGTCTTGATCGGGCCGGCGGAAATGGCGTTGACGCGGGTGCCTTCGGGGCCCAGATTCATGGCCAGATAACGCACCGAGGATTCCAGTGCGGCCTTGGCCACGCCCATCACGTTGTAGTTTTGCAGGGCGCGCACCGAGCCGAGATAGGTGAGGGTAAGGATGGAACCCTTGCGGTTGGCCATCATCGGACGTGCAGCTTTGGAGACCGCCGCCAGGCTGTAGGCGGAAATATCCAGCGCGATGCCGAAACTTTCGCGCGTGAGGTTGTCGAGGAATCCGCCATCGAGGGTTTCACGCGGGGCAAAGCCGACCGAGTGGACGAGGATGTCCAAGCCATCCCAATGTTTGCCGAGGTCTTCGAACACCTGGGCAATTTGCGCATCGTCGGTCACGTCCAGCGGAAACACGAGATCGGAACCGTATTCGGCCGCGGCTTCTTCCACCCGACTTTTGAGCTTGTCGTTTTGATACGTGAAAGCCAGTTCCGCGCCCTCGCGTCGCATGGCTTCGGCAATGCCGTTGGCGATGGAGCGTTGACTGGCGATGCCGATGATCAAGGCGCGCTTGCCGGTGAGAAAACCCATGGTGAGACTCCTGAAACGGGGCAGGCAGCGCCTGCGGGATCGATTGGGGTGGCTAGTTTGACCGCTGCCGGCTCACGGTGCCAGACGGATGCGTTGACCGATCCGCAACACCGAGCGCCCAGTCAGGCCATTGAGCGAAAACAATTGGGCCAGCTTGACGCCGTGACGTCGGGCAATGGCGCCCAAGGTGTCGCCGGCGCGCACGACGTGAACCTTGTCGGTAGGGATGGTGGCCGGTGGCGGCGCAGCCACCTTCGGCAGTTCGAATTGCGCGAGTCGATCGGCCAAGGATTCGGGAATCAGCAGGCTGCGTGGCGCCGTGCTGGCAATAAAACCTTGCCGAAAGGCTGGATTGAGCGCACTCAACAGCGCCACCGGAATGTCCTGCTGCTCTGCGATGGCCTTGAGTGAGGATTGGCCGGGTGGCAGGCTGATGGCCACCAGCGGGTCGATGCGATCGGCCTCGGACAGATCAATGCCAAAGCGTTCCGAGTGACCCAAGAGGCAAGCCAAGGCTTCGATGCGTGCGAGGTATTCGAAGGTTCCAGAAGGCAAGCCTGACGGCTCCCGCAAGGCGTGGGAGAACCCGGCGCCATCATTGGCATCCACCAGTTTCTGCACGCGATACGGCCCGACGTTGTAGGCCGCAGCGGCCAAGCGCCAATCACCGAATTGGTTGTTCAACTGCGCCAGATAACGCAAGGCGGCGTCGGTGGATGCCAGCGCATCCATGCGGCCGTCGTAGGTTGCGTCCACGCGCAGGTCGAGCGTGTGAGCGGTGGAGCGGCCGATCTGCCACAAGCCGACGTGATCGCCGGCGCCACGAGCTTGGGGACGGTACCAACTTTCGGCAATCGGCAAGAGGGCGTATTCACCGGGCAGGTGGTAGCGATCCAATGCATCGAGCACCGTGGCCATCATGGGCAGGATCGCCGCGATCTGGCTCGAAAAACGCTTGGGCGAACCGGCATATCGACCTTGCCAGTATTCGATACGCGGCAGTTTGCGGCAGGGTGCATCGACGAACCGTGCGCGCAGACGTTGCAGGATTTGATCGGGTGAGCTCAGTGGCTGCGGTTCGGCCGGCAGCAGGAAGTAGCGAGTGACCTGTTCGGGCGCTGTCTTGGTCTCGACCGCGATGGGTGTAGGCGCGGGTTTCGAACCCAAGGGCTCGTCCGTGGCGGGGCGCATGGGCTGGGTTTGGCAAGCCGCCAGCAGCAAGGCGCCGAGTGGCCCGAGGACGCGAAGGCGTTTCATGGTGCGATGAACCCGTCTTTCCAGCGGCGCAAGGCGGTGAAGAGTGCCAGTTCGTTGGGGTCGGTGCCAGCCTCGGCATCCCAGGCCGTGACCTGCACCCGGATTGTCGGTTGGGCACAACGCAAAAACGGGTTGGTGGCAAGCTCCAGCGCAATGCTTGTCGGCAAGGTCGGACGCCCCAAAGCACGTTGCGCCTTGGCGTGTTCGATGCGCGCCAGCAAGGCCGGATTGTCGGGCTCCACACGCAGTGCAAAGGCGGCATTGGCCAAGGTGTATTCGTGTGCGCAACACACGGCCGTGTCTGGTGGCAGTTGCGCCAGACGTTGAAGCGAGGCCCGCATTTGCGCGGGGCTGCCCTCAAACAAGCGGCCGCAGCCCAAGCTGAACAAGGTATCGCCCACAAAGGCCACGCCATGGCCGGCATAGGCGACGTGGCTGAGGGTGTGGCCGGGGACTGCCATCACCGTGAAACAAATGCCGGCCGCATCCAGGCGAACGACATCGCCATCGCCCACGCGCTGACAGTCCATCGCGATGCGATCATCGACGGGTGCGTGGATCGGAATGTCCAAGTGCTGCGCAAGGCTGGCTGCCGCGCCGATGTGGTCGTGGTGGTGATGGGTGATGAGGATGGCGCAGGGGCGTAGGCCCTGCGCCACCGCAGACAGTACCGGCGCGGCTTCACCCGGATCGACGATCACCGCTGCACCAGCCGGGCCGGTGAGGCTCCAGATGTAATTGTCGGTGAGTGCGGGCAGGGCGGTAAGAGTCGTCATCGTCACGCGTTACACTTGAGCCATCGCAGAATCAGGACGCACCATGCCGGCAGCTTCCCCGACCCGTCAACCAAGCCATCCCCTTGCCTGGTTCGATGAGCCGGAGGGCAGCGCGCTCTTGCAGGATGAAATGGGCCTGCTGATGCCCTTGCTGGTGCGCTGCACCGGCTCGCGGATCTGCCATGTCATGCCGACCGAACGCGCCGCTCGCCATGCCCAGCCCACCTTGATGACGATCGAGTCGCGCTTGTGGTGCAGCGATCGAGGCTGGCATGAAGGCGCATCGGAACCAACGCCCGCGCCGAGCCATGGCGCGCATGGCGCTGATCTGCTGATTGCCGCCCACGTGATTGGCAGCTTCGATGGTGGGCGCGAGCGGCTGGCAGCCATTCATCGCCTCGTGGCGGTCGGCGGCACGGCGTTCTTCACCGAGTTCTATCCCTTGTCGCTGTACCGAAGGCGCTGGCGCAAGTCGGGCCTCAAGGCCCTGTCCTTGCGAAAGCTCTGCGCGATGTTGCGCGAGGTCGGCTTCGAGGTTTCCGTCACCTATGCCCTGCGTCCGCGTTCCTCGCTGGATTCCAGTGGCATGCTCTGGCGGCACAACTGGCGCCTGCCCTCGTGGTTTCCACTGCGCGCCTACGCCATCCGTGCGCGCAAGGTCGAGCCGGCCATGACCCTGATCGGCGCACCGAATGCCGAGCCGTTGGGAGTACCCAACGCGTGAGTGAGGCTGCAACTGTGTTGATCCACACCGATGGTGCCTGCCTTGGAAACCCAGGGCCGGGTGGTTGGGGCGTGCTGTTGAGTTATCGAGGCAAGGACAGCGAGCTTGCCGGTGGCGAAGCCGATACCACCAACAACCGCATGGAGTTGATGGCCGCGATCATGGCGCTGGAAGCCCTCAAACGCCCGTGCACGGTACGCCTGCGCACCGATTCGCAATACGTGCGGCAAGGCATTACCGAGTGGATGCCGCGCTGGATCGCGCGGAACTGGCGTACGGCCGGTGGCGATGCAGTCAAGAATCGTGATCTGTGGGAGCGCCTCAATCAGGCCGCCGCGCGCCACACGATTGCTTGGGAGTGGGTGCGCGGACATGCCGGCGACGCTGGCAACGAGCGCGTGGATCAACTGGCGCGTGAAGCGGCACAAGCCGTTGCAGGCCGTGCTGGGCGTGAGGTGGCTTCATGAGACAGGTTGTACTGGATACCGAAACCACCGGACGCGACGCCGATCAAGGGGATCGCGTGGTGGAAATCGGTTGCCACGAACTGATCGATCGTCGCCCCACCGGGCGAAGCTTCCAGCGCTACCTCAACCCGGATCGTGACAGTCATCCCAAGGCCTTGGAGGTGCATGGCCTGACCTCGGATTTCCTTGCCGACAAGCCGCGCATTGCCGAGGTGGTGGACGATTTTCTGGCCTTCGTGGCCGGTGCCGAGCTCATCATCCACAACGCCGAGTTCGACGTGGGCTTCATCGATGCCGAGCTGGCGCGCTGCGGGACGCACTACGGTCGTCTGAGCGATCACGTGGCCACCATCACAGATACCCTGTTGATGGCGCGCAAGCTTTACCCCGGACAGCAGGCGTCGCTGAATGCGCTGTGTCGGCGTTTCGATATCGACATCAGCGGCCGCACGCTGCACGGTGCCCTGCTCGACGCCGGCTTGTTGCTGGACGTGTATTTGGCGATGACATCCGGCCAGTTCGACCTGGGCCTGGAGCCGGTGCCAGCGCCGGTGGCGGTGCGGCGAGCCGCTCTGGGTGATCGTGGCCGCCGCCGCGTGCCAGTGGTGCTCGCCAGCGACAGCGAGCGTGCGGCCCACGTCCGTCGCATGGCTGCGATCGAAAAGGCCTCTGGCCTGAAACTCTGGCCGCCGAACGACGAGACCTGATCGATGGCTCGCATCGCGCTGCCGAAGATTCCCGGGTTTCGCCTTTTGCGCATGCTGGGCGAGGGCGCCAGTGGCACTGTCTATCAGGCCATCGAAGACGACGGTGAGCGCGAAGTCGCACTCAAAGTATTCGAGGCGATCGATGGTCCGGACGTGCCCCTGCCCGAAGACATCGAACACGAACGTCGCGTTGCGGCCAGCCTGCGGCATCGCCACCTTGCGCGGGTCAACGCCATGGGCGCCTTTGGTGGGCAATATTGGCTGGCGAGTGAGTATTTGCCGGGCGGCACGCTCGCCGAACGTATTGGCAAGCCCCTGCCAGTGCCGCGCGCTTTGGAGATTCTCGGCGACCTTGCCCGTGGTCTGGCCCACGCCCATGCACGCGGCGTGGTGCATGGTGATGTGAAGCCCAGCAATGTGTTGTTTCGAGGTGTGCGCGGATCGGGTGATGCGGTGTTGGTGGACTTTGGCACGGCAGTTCTGATGCGCGCCAACCATCGCCGTGCGGTGGGTGGCACGCCGGGTTACATGAGTCCTGAGCAATCACGGGGCGAGGCGCTGGATGCGCGCGCCGATCTTTTCAGTTTGGGCTGCGTGCTGCGCGACATGTTGGCGGGGCGCGTGGCCGGCCCCGAGCCTGGCTCGGACGCAGACGCTGGGGAAATGCCGATGCCAGTGCAGCATTTGCCAGCCGAGGCGCGCTGGTTGCAGCCCTTGCTGGATGCCTTGCTGGCCGAAGATCGCAACGAGCGGCCACACGATGCGCGTGCGGTGGTGTCGATGCTTGCCACCGTGGTGGAAGCCTCGCCCGAGGCCAATCGGGTGTTGCCTTCGCCGCCTGCCCATGTCGCGGTGTCGCGCATCCATGGCCTACCAAGTGAAGCATCGTCGCTGCGCTGGCCGTGGATCATGGCAACGGTGGCATTGCTCGCGGCACTGGGGTGGTGGGTTTCACGCGCAATGTGAGCTGGGCTCGAACAACTCGCCTTGTTCGATGCTGGCATCGATGTCGATGAAGCCGCCCACGCCGACACCGGCCAGACGATAGCGCGTGTCGGTGGGCAGATCGACGCGTTCGCTCAGTTGCCAGGCCAGTTCGCAAAATGTTTCCGCATCCTCCGGCAAGGCGCTTGGAGTGAGGCTGCGGGTGAGGATGCGGAATTGCGCGGTCTTGAGTTTGAGCACCACGGTGCGACCGAGCCGATCGGGCTCGTGTTCGCGTTGCTGTTGGTAGCTGGCGAAGGTGCGCTCGGCCAGGGCGCGTACGTGGGGTTCGAGTTCTGCCAGCAAGAGATCCTGGGCGAAGGTGTCCTCGCAGGAGATCGATTGCGTGGGGCGATGGGCTTCGACTGGGTGCGTGTCGAGACCCAACGACAGTTCGTGCAGGCGCAGGCCCCAGCGTCCGAAGTGTGCTTGTAGCGTGGCCGCGCCGTGAGCGCGCAGATCGCCCACGCTGTGGATGCCGAGTTTTTCCAATCGACCCGCCATCACCTTGCCGACGCCGGGGAGCTTGCCGACCGGCAGTGGTTCGAGAAAGCGCACCACCATCGACGGACGGATCACGAACAGGCCATCGGGTTTGTTCCAATCGGAGGCAATCTTGGCGAGAAACTTGTTGGGTGCCACGCCAGCCGAGGCAGTGAGGCCGGTTTCGCGGCGGATGTCGGCGCGGATCGATTCGGCAATCGCCGTGGCCGAGGGCAGATCGCTCAAGGGCTGGCTGACATCGAGATAGGCTTCGTCGAGCGACAAGGGTTCGATCAGATCGGTGTGGCGGGCGAAAATGCCTTGTACCTGCTGCGACACCGCCTTGTAGCGGGAAAAATCCGGCGGCACGAAGATCGCCTGCGGGCAAAGACGTTCGGCGGTGATCGCGGGCATCGCCGATCGGATGCCGAAGCGCCGTGCTTCGTAACTGGCCGCACACACCACCGAGCGCGAGCCGCGCCAAGCCACCACAACGGGCTTGCCGCGCAGGCTTGGGTCATCGCGCTGTTCCACCGAGGCGTAGAAGGCATCCATGTCCACGTGCACGATCTTGCGTGGCAGGCCGTCCATGGTTCAGCGCAAGTCCTCCGACAGCGCCACCACGCGACCGACGTTCTCGGCATGGATGGCATCGATGACCGGCGCAATGGCGGCGGCGGTGACTTCGCCGTCGAAACCCATGCGGAAATGCAGTTCGCCGGCCGGCGTGCGCGAGGAGTGAATCGAGGCGATGTTCACCCCATGGCGTTCGAACACATGCAGCAGTTCGCGCAGCGAGCCGGGATGGTCTTCGGGCAGGTAGACCGACAGACTGCGCTCGCCGGCGAGGTCGGCCAGTAGGTAACCGACGCGCTCGAAGCTGTAGTTGCCCGCCGCGATGGTGTCATCGCCCAGTGCGTGGCGGGTGGCATCGAAGTAATGCGTGCGAAAACGCTTGCGCGCTGCGTCATCGCCCTGCGCCACGCACTGCTTGAGGTCCTCGATCTGGCGGGCCAGCGCATCCAGCACCGGCACGGTATGCGGGTTTCCAAACTGGATGTCCTCGTAGATCGCAGGATTCATCGCCAGCATGCGCGCGATGATCGCCGCATCCAGTTCGAAGGCCGCCGAGCGAAAGGGCAAGAGGGCTTCCAGGCCACCCAGACTGGACGCGTATTCGCGCAGCACGCCGGCCTGCCCCAGGTGCGTGGCATGCACCATGGCCTGCACCAGCGCCATGATCTGATCGTGGCGCGCCGGCGTGGAATGCACGCACTGGGCGCGAAGGGCCGTGATGAAGGTTTCGAACCAGCCGCGCCAGCGATCCAGCCTGACCTCGCACACCACCATCACCCGACCCTTGAGCGTGGGTGCCTTGGGTGCGGCCGTCATGGGATGCAGGCCCACGACTTCGGCCTGCGATGCCAGCAGGGCGTCGACGGGGGCCTTCTTGACCGAGGTGATGTCCAGCCACAGTTGCTCGCGTTCACGCCCCGCGGCGCGTTGCACGTAGTCGGCAATGATGGTCGGCGTGTGTCGGATCGGCACGCTGAAGATCAGCACCTGACACTGCGCGATCACGGCTTCCGGCGACACCGTGCCGGGTTGGCCGCAATCGCTGCCGAGCACGCGCAGGCCCATGCGGCTTTCGAAGAACAGTCGCAGCCAGCGGCCGTAATGGCCTTCGCTGCCGATGATGCCGATGACGGGTTTGTCGCGTGTCTGGCTCATGGCGTGTGCGATGTGGCAGCGGTAAGGGCGGTGATGAGGGCTTCGAGCTCGGCTTTCAATTCCGGATCGTCTTGATCGTGCAGCATGGCCTCAGCGCTTCGGGCGTGTTCCAAGGCGGCGGCGCCATCGCCCAGCTTCCATTCGGTTTGTGCCAATGCAGTCAGCTCCTTGGCCAGACGCGGGTGCGCATCACCGAAAACCTTGCGACTGCTGGCGACGATGGCCTGTTGTTCGCTGAGGGCCTTGGCAAGATCACCCGTGGCGAACAGCCAGCGCGCACGCATGCTGCGCATGATGATCGACTGGGGCGTGTCGGGGCCGCTGCGTTCCAGTTGCGCCGCGACCGAGGCTTCGAACAAGGGCCCGGCCTCGCGCATGGCCTCGGGCGTGCCGATTTTCTCCAAGGCGCTGGCGAGGTTGACTTGCAGGATCGGAAGCATTTGCGTGGCGGTGCCGTGTTGGCCGCCGATGGCCTTGATCAAGCCGCGTAGTTCGTTGGCGGCGCCTTGCATGTCGCCGGCTTCGAGGTAGAAGCCGGCGAGGCTGTTGCGCAGCGCCATGGCTTGGGGGTCGTCCTCGCCGTGGGTGGCGATGCGTCGTTGGACCAGTTCCCCCATCAGCGCGATGGCTTCGGGCAACTTGCCGGTTTCCTGCAACACCACCGCGTAATTCTGGCCGGCATCGATGCTGCGCGGATGGTCGGCGCCCACGGCGCGCACCAGCGCCTCGTACGAATGTCGCAAGAGTGGCAGGGCTTCGTCGCGACGTTCCTGATCGCGAAGATTCCATCCCAGCCGCGACTCCAAGCGTGGCCCGAGCACCGGGTCGATGGCACTGTGCTGCTGCGCATGGGGCAGGAGCTCACGAAACAGTGCTTCCGCGCCTTTGAGATCACCCTCTCGGCTGAGGACATTGCCAAGCTCCTGACCGGCATCGAGGGTGGTGAGGTGATCCAGACCCAGGTGCGTTCGCGCCGTCGCCATGGCGGATTCCAGCAGGGAGTGCGCTTTCTTGGCATCACCGAGGTTGAAGTAGGTGCGCGCCAGCGTGGTTTGCAGACGTGCTTGCGCTTCCGGCTCGCTGGCAAGGTCACGACCGATGCGTTCGGCAGCCTTGTCCAGCACGCGTCGCATCAAGGTTTGATCCAGATCGTGGGTGAGGGCCGGGTCGGCGCTGGTGAGTACGCTGGTGAGAAATTGACTCACCACCTGCTCGCGTTGCATCGCGCGTTGCGCTTGGTGCCATGCCCAAGTGGTGGCCGCAAGACCGGCGACGATGGCGAGCAGCAAGGCCGCAGCTGTTGCCACGGTCAGGCGGTTGCGGTGCACGAACTTGCGCAGCTTGCGCAGGCGATGCGGTGGCGCCGAGGCCGGTGGATAACCATCGAGCCAACGTTGCAGGTCTTCGGCGAAGGCCGAGGCGCTGGCGTAGCGGCGCTCGCGTTCGGGCTGGGTGGCCTTGGCCACGATCCAGTCGATGTCGTCGCGCAAGGTGCGGCGCAGGCGTGGCGTGGGCGTGTGCAGGGCCTCGGCCAACTGCGAACTTTCTTCCGGGGTGAGCTGGCTCAGGCGGTCGGACGGATAGAGTGGCGATCGGCTGCTGGGCTGGCTGTTGCCATCACCCGCTGCGGGACGCTTGCCCGACACCAGTTCGTACAGGATCGCGCCGAGCGAATAGACATCGCTGCGGCTGTCCACGTCACCGCCCTTGTGGGCCTGTTCCGGGCTCATGTAACCGGGCGTGCCGGCCGCGTCTTGGCGATCATCGTCGCCGCTGCGGGTGGCGATGCCGAAGTCGATGATCTTGGGCAGGGCCACGCCGTTGACCTCACTTACCAGAATGTTGCCGGGCTTGAGGTCACGGTGGATGACGCCTTTCTGGTGCGCGTGTTGCACGGCATCGGCGATCTGGATCAGGAGCTGGATGCGCTGGCGCAAGTTCAAACGGTGCTGCTGACACCAGCGCATCAGCGACTGGCCTTCGACGTATTCCATCACCAGGTACAGGCGCCCGTCGGCGTCGTCGCCGGCATCCAGAATCTGCGCGATCGCTGGGTGCTGCATGTGGGCCAACAGTTGCCGCTCGTACTCGAAGTAACTGCGAATCCGGGCGTTGTTGACCTGCGGCGCGATCACCTTGATCGCGACCTGCCGCTCATAAGTGCCATCGGCGCGGTGGCCGAGGTAGACCGTTCCCATGCCACCTTGGCCGAGCAGGCGATCCACTTGCCAGGGGCCAAGACGTGCACCCTCGGTCAAGGCTTTGTCGGCCTCACCGCTCATGCTCGCGGTGGCGTGCTGCATCGGTGCGGCCAGCTTGGCGGTGACGTCGCTGGCAGCATCCAGCATTTGCAGTAGTTCACGACGCAGTTCGGGCTGGCCTTCGGTTTGCGCCAATGCAAATGCGTGGCGTGCATCGGCCGGCAGGGCGCAGGCTTGGTGAAAGAGGTCTTCGAGTTTTTTCCAGTCAGCGGTATCGAGCATGGGCGTGTCACCAGATTGAATCGCCATGATGCCAGCTTCCGCCGTGCGCGTTGTTTGCGCGACGTGAGGTGCGACATACGTGGCTGTGCCGGCAAACTCGGCAAAAGCCCTGTGTGGCGGGTGGTTCGGCGCCAACCCTGACCTTCGTCATTCATGCCGTCGGGGTGCAGCCACTACACTATGGCGTTCCCAATTTGGCACGGATACGACCATGCGCACTTTCTTGATCGCCCTGTGTTGCTTTGCCTTGCTGGCCGTGGGTTGCCAGCGTGAAGCGCCAGCACCTGCAGCACCCGCCGAGCCGGTCAAGGTCGCACCGTTGCCGGTCGATGTCGACGAACAGTCCTATGCCGAGCCGCAGAAGGTCAAGATCACCCACATGGCGCTCGACCTGGCCATGGATTTCGATGCGCGCACGCTCGCCGGCACGGTGAGCTACGACCTCGACTGGCTCGACCCCAAGGCCACCGAGCTGCGCCTTGACACCCGCGATTTGGACATCGAGGCGGTCGAGGCCAAGGTGGGCGAGGCTTGGCAGCCGCTGCAATTTGCGCTCGCCGAAGCCGACAAGACCTTGGGCAGCCAGTTGACGATCCAAACGCCGGAGCGACCCGCGCAGGTTCGGGTGCGCTACCGCACTTCGCCGCGCGCATCCGGCCTGCAATGGATGACGCCCGTCATGACTCAGGGCAAGCAGTTGCCCTTGATGTTCAGCCAATCCCAGCAGATCCACGCGCGCAGTTGGGTGCCGCTGCAAGACACCCCGCAAGTGCGTTACACCTACAGCGCCCATATCACCTCGCGCCCCGATGTGATGGTGCTGATGAGTGCCGACAACGATCCAGCCGCGGCGCGCGATGGCGATTACAACTTCCAGATGCCGCAGCCGATTCCGTCCTACCTGATGGCGATTGCCGCGGGCGACCTCGTGTTCAAGCCCTTGTCGGAGCGCTCCGGGGTGTGGGCGGAGCCGGCCATGGTGGATGCGGCCGTGGCTGAGTTTGCCGATACCGAAAAAATGATCGCCACCACCGAATCCCTGTACGGCCCGTACCGTTGGGGTCGTTACGATCTGCTGATTCTGCCGCCGAGCTTCCCGTACGGCGGCATGGAAAATCCGCGACTGTCCTTCATCACGCCGACCGTGATCGTGGGTGACAAATCCTTGGTGTCCTTGATCGCACACGAACTGGCACACAGCTGGTCTGGCAACCTCGTCACCATGTCCAGCGCCAAGCACGGCTGGCTCAACGAAGGCACCACCACCTACGTCCAGAACCGCGTGCTGGAAGCCTTGTACGGCAAGGATTTCGCGGTGATGGAGCGGGTCATCAGTCGCGATGCCCTGCGAAAATCGATTGCCGACATGCCGGCGACCGCGCAAGCCTTGGGCGTGCGCCCCGGTGTCACCGTTTCACCGGATTTCGAAGGTTCACGCGTCGCCTATGACAAGGGCTCGTGGTTCTGGCAGGTCCTGGAAGAACGCTACGGCCGTGAGGTGTTTGATCCCTTCCTGCGCGGCTATTTCGATTACTTCGCCTTCCGCAGCATCGACACCGCCACCTTCGTCGAGTATTTCCGCACCCACCTGATGGCCAAGCACCCGGGCGTGGTGAGCATGGAAGAACTGGAGCAGTGGCTGTACGAGCCGGGCATCCCCGACAACGCGCCGCAGGTGCGTTCGGCACGCCTGCAGTTGGTCGATACCGCGCTCAAGAGTTGGGAGGCCAGCGGCACGCCGCCCGCCCGCGAACTGACCAACGAATGGAGCAGCCAGGAGTGGATCCACTTCCTCGAAGGCCTGCCGGAAACCTTGCCGGTGGAAAAGCTCGAAGCGCTGGATTCGGCCTACCACTTCACCGGCACCGCCAATGGCGAATTGGCTCAGCGCTGGTATCCGCTGGCGGTGCGCAGTGGCTACAAGCAGGCGTTTCCTGCGATGGAAGAGTTTCTGGTGAAGGTCGGTCGGCGCAAGTTGATCATGCCGACCTACGCTGCGCTGGTGGCCAGCGAGGAAGGCCGCGCCGTGGCGCAGAGCGTGCTGGACCGTGCACGTCCTGGTTACCACCCGATCACCACCGCCTCGGTGGAATGGATCATCAAAGGTGCCGCAGGCAACGACACACCTTGATCGCCGGAAGTGCCGGCACGCCACGATCCGGTTTCCAAGCTCGGATCGTGGCGATGATGCGGGTCGATCACGCATGATGGAACGGCAATGACCCAACCCACGCGCGCCTTCCTTTGGCGCTTGATGCTGTTGCTGGCGGGCCTGTCGATGTTCGGTCCGTTTGCGATCGACACCATCTTTCCGGCCTTTCCGGAGTTGCGTGCGCAGTTTTCTGCCTCGCACGCTGCCGTGCAGCAAACCATCAGTGTGTATCTGCTGGCGTATGCCGCGATGAGCGTGCTGCATGGGCCATTGTCTGATGCGCTCGGTCGCCGGCCGGTGATCCTTACCGGCGTTGCCGTGTTCGTACTGGCATCCATCGGCGCGGCGCTGTCCCCAAGCCTGTTCTGGTTGTTGTTCTTCCGCGCCATTCAGGGCATGAGTGCCGGTGCCGGTTTGATCGTTGGTCGGGCATTGATTCGTGATTGTCTGGAAGGCGAACAGGCACAGCGTTTGATGGCACAAGCCGCGATGATCTTCTCGATCGCACCGGCCTTGGCGCCCATCGTCGGCGGCTGGATTCTCGGTTGGTCGGACTGGCCGGCGATCTTCTGGCTGATGGCGCTGTTCGCGTTTTTGGTGCTGCTGAGTTGTTTTATCTGGCTGCCAGAAACCCATCCGCCGCAGGCACGCATGGCCTTGCGCTTGGATCGGCTCACGCGCAGCAGTGTGTCGGTGCTGCGCAATCGGCGCTTCCTGATGTTGTCGATGGCGGCGAGCTTCAACTTCGGCGCCTTGTTCCTCTACATCCTCTCGGCGCCCATCGTGGTGCTGGAGTTTCTGCATTTGAACCAGCAGCAATTTGGCTGGTTGTTCGTGCCCATCGTCTCGGGCTTGATGCTGGGTTCGTTCCTTTCCAGTCGCATGGCAGGCAAGGTCAGCGAAGCGGCCACGGCGCGCTTGGGCTTCGCCCTGTCGGCATTCGCGGTGGTGGTGAACCTTGCCTACAACCTTGCGGTGGACGAGGTGCATCTGCCCTGGGCGGTGCTGCCGATGAGCCTGATCGCCTGCAGCGTCGGCTTGATCCTGCCGCTACTCACCATCGCCATGCTCGACATGTACCCGCGCCGGCGTGGCACGGCCGCTTCGATGCAGGCACTCACCGGACTGAGTTTCAACGCCTTCCTCGCCGGCATCGTCGCGCCTTTGCTGGCCCAGCATCGCATCGGCTTGGCGATCGCAGCGTTTGCCGCCTGCGCGGTGGCCATCGTGCTGTGGTGGCGCTATCGCGCGGGCATGCGGCGCGATCCGTTGCGGCAACGCAAGCCGCAACCTCTGGATGATGCACAGCGGCTGTAAACGGCCTTGTCCTACAATCGCCGCATGGACATCTTCACCCTCGAAACCGGCCACGCGCCCTTGCTGGTGAGCCTGCCACACGATGGCAGCTTCATCCCCGACGCCTTTCGTCAACGCATGGTGCCCAGCGCCCACGCGGCGCCCGACACCGATTGGCATGTCGCGCGCTTGTATGACTTCGCGCGCAGGCTGGGCGCGTCCATCCTGCGCCCGAATCATTCACGCTACGTGGTCGATCTCAATCGCCCGCCGGATGATGTGTCCCTTTATCCCGGGCAAAACACCACCGGCCTGTGTCCGGACGTGCAGTTTTCGGGTGAGCCGGTGTATCTGGCCGGCCAAACGCTTACGGCCGATGAGATCGCCCAGCGACGCGAAACCTACTGGCGGCCCTACCACGATGCCTTGAGCGGCGAACTGGAACGCCTGCGGGCGAAGTTCGCACGCGTCGTGCTCTGGGATGGTCATTCCATTCGCGGTGAATTGCCCTATCTGTTCGAAGGTCGCTTGCCCGATCTCAACCTTGGAACCGCCTCAGGCAGCAGTTGCGCGCCCGATCTGCAGGCCGGACTGGCGCAGGTGTTGCAAGGCGCCAACCGCTACAGCCACGTCGTCAATGGTCGCTTCAAAGGCGGTTACATCACCCGCCATTACGGCCAGCCGAATGCCGGCGTGCACGCCGTGCAATTGGAATTGGCGCAAGCCACTTACATGGACGAGGCCAGCACCCACTACCTGCCAGAACCTGCCAGCGGCCTCCAGACACAGGTGTTAGAGCCCTTGCTGCAAGCGGCCTTGACGTGGGCGCGGAGCTAGCCGAACCCTGCCGCTCAGCCTCAATGAAATCCGCGAGCCTGCGCACGCCTTTGCCCGCGAGTGGGCGGAAGACATCAGCGAGCGCGCCGAGGCGCAAAGCTTCTGGAACGATTGCTACAAGGAAGAAGACCCCGTCAACGTGCAGGCGGCCGAGCGCATGGGCAAGTTGCACGATGCGCTGAAAGCCGCCGGCTATGACGGTCACGCGCTGGAGCAGCGGCAAACCCCGCGCCGCGATCGAGCTGGCTCCGCAAGCCGTGCTCGACGCCCGCGCGCAATTCCGGGAAGCAACACTGGCCGACCTCTACGACCCGCTGACCATGCCTCCGGCCGCAAACCGCCGACACGGACGACCGATGCCGAACGCGTGGCCTTCCTGTTCCAGTGCTACCAAGCCCTCACTGCGCGCGATGGTCCGGTCACTCAGCCCGGCTGCCATCGAAGTCGTGGTGGCTGAGCTGTGTTCGAGCCTCGTCCACGATAGTTGCCTGCTCTCCGTGCAGGGCGGCCATGCGGTTGTGCGGCAGGGCGTCAAGCTGTCACCATGCCGGTTCCTTTCACGTCGCAAGGAGTAGTGCATGAGCCTGTTTGGTTCGATCATGGATAAATTGGGTTTTGGCAGCGCCAAGGCGGCGCCCGCTCCGGAGCCCCAGCCAGAGGTGATTTTCGTTGATCCGGCCGAGCTTCCGCCTACAGCGGCTGCCAAGGCCGCTGCACCGGCAGCGCCGGCGGCACCGGTCGCGATTTCTGCAGTGGACGTGGTGGGGCTATTGGAGAAGAAAGCCGCAGCCAGCGCGCAGAAGCTCAACTGGAAAACCTCCATCGTCGATCTCTTGAAGCTGCTCGATCTGGACAGCAGTTTCGGGGCGCGCAAGGAGATGGCGAAGGAATTGGCCTGCCCGGAAAACCTGATGGCCGATTCCGCGCAGATGAACATGTGGTTGCACAAGGAAGTGCTCAAGCGCATCGCGGCCAATGGCGGTAATGTGCCTGCCGACCTGCTTTGAGTGCACCGATCAGGCTGCAGTAGCCTGATGTACGAAGCCCAGCCTGTCGCGGCTGGGCTTCGTATTTTAGGGCGGGTGAATTATCAGTGCGAGGCTGTGGTGTCAGCGCGCTGGTAGGTGACGAAAAAGCCCTGCAAGTCACCGTTCTCGTTGTAGGTGGAGACATCCAGCACGCGATAGCCGTGGCGGGCGAACGCGGTGTGGCTGCGGGTCAGCGCGGTGGCCGCGCGATCCTTGCGCATACCCAAGGTGACATCGATGAAGACCGTGACTGCGCTCAGGCCTTCGCTGGCCGCAGCATCGGCTTGTTTGGCCGGATCCGCGGCCTGAACGGGCAGGCACGCAATGAGCAGCAAGGTCAGGAGCAGGGCGCGGAACGTGTGCATGCGAATCTTCCGTGTGCGGGTGGGTGGGCGTGGGACCATCAGACTTCGAGCGTGGCCAGATCGCCCTTGGTTTCCAGCCAGTTCTTGCGATCGGGCGCGCGCTTTTTCGATAGCAGCATGTCCATCAAGGCCGAGGTTTCTTCGCCATCTTCGACGGTGAGCTGGACCAAGCGTCGGGTGTCGGGGTGGATGGTGGATTCACGCAATTGCGAGGGGTTCATTTCACCCAGGCCCTTGAAACGGGTGACACTGATTGCGCCCTTGATCTTCTCGCGTTCGATCCGCTCCAAGAGGATGCGACGCTCCTCGTCATCGAGCGCATAGAACACCTGTTTGCCCACGTCCACGCGGAACAAGGGCGGCATCGCCACGAACACATGGCCCTCGCGCACGAGCGCGGGGAAATGCTTGAGGAACAATGCCGAGAGCAGGGTGGCGATGTGCAGCCCGTCGGAATCGGCATCGGCGAGGATCACGACCTTGCCGTAGCGCAAGCCATCGAGTTTGTCGGAGCCGGGATCGCAACCAATGGCCACGGCTAGATCGTGCACTTCCTGCGAGGCCAATACGCCGCTGCTGGCCACTTCCCAAGTGTTTAGGATCTTGCCGCGCAAGGGCAGGATGGCTTGGAAATCCTTGTCGCGGGCTTGCCGCGCGCTGCCGCCGGCGGAGTCGCCTTCCACCAGGAACAACTCGGTGCGGGACAAGTCCTGTGAGGCGCAATCGGCGAGTTTTCCGGGCAGGGCCGGGCCTTGGGTGATCTTCTTGCGGACGACTTGCTTGTCGGTCTTGAGGCGTGCCGAAGCACGTTCGATGGCCAGTTGCGCAATCTTTTCGCCCAGTTCCACGTTCTGGTTGAGCCAAAGCGAAAAGGCATCGTGTGCGGCCGACTCGACGAAGCCGGCGGCATGGCGCGAGGACAGGCGCTCCTTGGTCTGACCAGAAAATTGCGGATCGGCAAGCTTGGCCGACAGCACGTAGCTGACCCGATCCCAGACATCTTCCGGCGCGAGTTTCACCCCGCGCGGCAAGAGGCTGCGGAAGTCGCAGAACTCGCGCAGCGCGTCGGTAAGGCCTGAGCGCAAGCCGTTGACGTGGGTGCCACCTTGAATCGTCGGAATCAGGTTGACGTAGCTTTCCTGCACCAGTTCGATGCTGCCCGATTCCGGCGGCGGCACCCAGCACACCGCAAATTCACAGGCTTCCTGCTCACGGCTGTGATTGGCCAGAAACAAGTCGGGTGGAAGCGGGCCGCAGTCGGTCAACAGTCCGCGCAGATAGTCGCGCAGGCCGTTTTCGTAGAACCATTCGTTGCGCTCGCCACTGGCTTCGTCCAACAGACTCACTTTGAGGCCCGGGCACAACACGGCCTTGGCGCGCAGCACATGGCGCAAATGTCGCAGGTTGAATTTGACGCTATCGAAGTATTTGGCATCCGGCCAAAAACGCAGACGCGTGCCGGTGTTGCGTCGACCGACCGTGCCAACCTGTGTCAGCGTGGAATCGGGCAGGCCATCGCGGAAGGCCATGTGGTGCTCGATGCCTTCGCGTCGAATGTAGACATCCAGACGCTGCGACAGTGCATTCACCACCGATACGCCCACGCCATGCAGACCGCCGGAAAAGGTGTAGTTCTTGCCACTGAATTTGCCACCGGCGTGGAGTCGGGTGAGGATCAGTTCGACCCCCGGAATGCCTTCATCGGGGTGGATGTCGACCGGCATGCCGCGGCCATCGTCGGCCACTTCGCAACTGCCATCGGCGTAGAGCGTTACGACGATGGATTTGGCATGACCGGCCATGGCCTCGTCGACCGAGTTGTCCACCACTTCCTGCGCCAGATGATTGGGACGCGAGGTGTCGGTGTACATGCCGGGCCGGCGCTTGACCGGATCAAGGCCGGAGAGAACTTCGATGTCGGCGGCGTCGTAACGGGTATTCATGGAGCGAAAATCAGACTCTTTCCGAGGGGTTTGCCAAGCTCGCGACGTCGCGCCACGGCCGCGCGCGGGCGGTACGTGACGATGCGGCCGGCTTGAAGGCGGCGATCAGCGGATGCGCTTGACGCGCGTGGATGCGTTGTAGCCCTCAACCTTGAGCAGCCAGCTTCCCATGAAAGCCGGACTGATGTAGATGGTGGGGTTGGCCATGCGCGCGCCGGTCCATTTGTCCTCGCCCACCTGCTGCCAGACTTGGCCATTTTCGAGATGGAAGGTGGTCTTGCCGGTCCAGCCTTTGAAATCGCCCATCAATTGACTGACGATCTCGCGACGGTCGCCGCTGTCCATCGGTGCGCTGCCGTCGCTGGCCGGCGTGACGGCCGGCAGGGTGGGGCAGGCGAGTGTTTGTGAGCCCACATGGCTCTGCAGCCAGCCATTGAGTGTGGCTAGCTCCTCGGCGCTGAGTTTGTCGAGACCGGCTTGCTTGAACTGGGCGGCAGTCATGCGTTCTTCCAGCGTGGAAAAGGACTGCGCGCTGGCCAGCGAAGTGAAGACCAGCAGGAGCGAAGTGAGGAACAGGGAAGCAAATGGCTTGCGCATGGCGGGTTCATGGGATGGGGCACTGCCGGCCAGTCTAATTGCCGAGGGTGTTCGCGCATAGCGTGTGCGGGTGACGCCGGCGAGGTCTCATTGCAGAAGCCTCTCAGCCGGGGTGAGGGCCGGCAAGCGCCGGGCGGTCATTTCCTGCCGTTCCTGCGAGGCTGGCCCATTCCATGCCCGAGCGCTCGCGTGGCCGTAAAATGGCGGTATGAATCCGACACAGATCACCTTTACCCGTCCTGACGACTGGCACCTGCATTTGCGCGATGGCGCGATGCTGGCGGCGGTGTTGCCCGATACCGCACGGCGTTTTGCGCGGGCCATCGTGATGCCGAACCTGAAGCCGCCGGTGGCGACGGTGGCGCAGGCGAGGGCCTATCGCGAGCGCATTCTCGCGGCGCTTCCCGAGGGCTCGAACTTCACGCCGTTGATGACCCTGTATCTCACCGAGGCCACCACACCGGCAGACATCATCGAAGCGGCGAACAGTGGCTTAGTGCACGCGGTGAAGTATTACCCGGCCGGTGCCACCACCAATGCCGCGCAGGGCGTGGGCGAACTTCGGCGCGTGTTTCCGGTGTTGGAGGAAATGCAGAAGCAGGGTTTGCCACTTCTGATGCACGGCGAAGTCACCGATCCGGATGTGGATGTATTCGACCGCGAACCGGTGTTCGTGGAGCGCGAGCTGAGCCAGTTGCGCCGGTCATTTCCCGAGCTTCGCATGGTGCTCGAGCACATCACGACCGCCGAAGCGGCGGCGTTCGTGCGCGAGTCTCCTGCGCATGTGGGCGCCACCATCACCCCGCAGCATCTCCTGCTCAATCGCAATGCGATCTTCGTTGGCGGCTTGCAACCGCATCACTACTGTCTGCCGGTGCTCAAGCGTGAGCGCCATCGTCAGGCTTTGGTGCAGGCGGCGACCTGTGGCGACCCGCATTTCTTCCTCGGCACCGACAGTGCGCCGCATCCAAAACATGCCAAGGAAAGCGCTTGCGGTTGCGCGGGCATCTTTTCCTCGCACGCAGCGATCGAACTGTATGCCGAGGCCTTCGATGCGGTCGGCGCACTCGACAAACTGGAAGCCTTTGCCAGTTTTCATGGCGCCGATTTCTATCGTCTGCCGCGCAATACCGACACCATCACCTTGCTGCGTGAACCGTGGCAGGTGCCTGACGAAGTGGATTTCGGCGGTACGCCTGGGGTGCCAATGCGCGCAGGGTCGCACGTCCATTGGCGTCTGCGATAAAGCAGGCGCAGCTATGGGTTGAGCGCGGCAGAGGTGTGGGATTCGGGCCCCAGCCACCACAACAGTGCATACACCAGCACGGAGATTGCCACATAACCGCGTTCGACCCAGACGCGACGCGCCGGTTGGTCGCGCGTGCGGGTGATGTCGAGAATGAATTGCCGCAGCAGAAA
>CAUJJS010000073.1 GCA_963205415.1 Pseudomonadota bacterium | reverse complement strand
ATCCTTTGCTTGTGGACTGCGATGCGGCTCACGCGGGCGCCGCTGTTCTATTTCGCCATTGGCTCGCAGGGCAATATCGGCGGGCCAGCGTCGGCGCCGGTGGTGGCGGCGGCTTTCCATCCCTCGCTGGCACCGGTCGGGGTATTGTTGGGAACCGTGGGCTATGCCACGGGCACCTACTTGGCCTACGTAACGGGCGTTACCTTGCAGGCTTTGGCCCAATGAACGGGAGTGTCATGCGCGATCGGCCGGTAATCCAATCCATCCTCTTTGTCTGCATGGGCAATATCTGCCGCTCGCCGCTGGCGGAAGGCATTGCGCGGGTGGCCTTGCAGCGTGCAGGCTTGGATCTGCGTCTGGATTCGGCGGGAACCCACGACTATCACCCTGGCGCTGCGCCGGACGAACGCGCACGCGCGGTGGGTCGGGAGTTCGGCTATCCCATCGACGACCTGCGCGCGCGGCGGGTGCGTTCGGAAGACTTTTCTGCCTTCGACCTGATTCTGGCAGCCGATGCAGGCAATCTACTTTGGCTTCAGAGGCAGCGTCCGCCAACGGCGCGAGCCGAGTTGTCCTTGTTGTTGCCTTGGTGTGGCGCGGCCGTGGGCAGCGAGGTTCCCGATCCTTACTATGGCGAGATCGAAAATTTCCGCGACACGGTACGCCTGCTTGCCGGCGCCATGCCCGGCTTGCTCGAACGCCTGCGCGGGCAGGCATAATGACCCTGCCGGCGCGCCGGGCGCCTTGATGCTGGGCTGACGATGTCCGAATTTCCGCTCGCTCCCGATCTGCCTCAGGAATTGTCGTGGGTCAATTGCTCGCCCCAGCGCTTGAATGCACAGCGTGGGCGCGTCGTGGCCTTGGTGTTCTGGCATGCGGCCTCGGCCAATTCGGCCAATGTCCTGGCCGATCTGGCGCGTGCTCTGATGCGATTTGCCGATGGTCTGAGCGTGATCGGTATCCATGTGCCCAAGTTCGACGCCCAGCGCGACGACGAACGGGTGGCGCGTGCCGTCAATCGTCTGGGCGTGCGTTTCCCGGTGGCCAATGATCCGGATGCCGTCGCATGGCAGCACTACGGGATCGCCGCGTGGCCGTCGGTCGCCTTGATCGACGCCGAAGGTAGGCTGACGGAAGTGATCGCGGGCGATCAGCAGTCCGAGCTTCTGGAAGAACGGATCGGCGCGCTGCTGGATGATGCCGGTGAGCGTGGCCTGCGGGTGTACGAAGTGGCCGCACCTGCCCTGCGTCCTGAGCCGATTCGACCTCTGGCTTTTCCGCGTGGCCTGGCACTGACGGCCGATCGCCTGTATGTCAGCGATACCGGTCACCACCGCGTGCTAGAGTGTGATCATGAGGGACTTGTGTTGCGATCCTTTGGTTCGGGCAATGCCGGTTGGATTGACGGCCCCGGCTTTCAAGCGGGTTTCAATGCGCCGGTCGGTTTGGTCGTGACCAAGAACGTCCTGTATGTGGCCGACTCAGCCAATCACGCCATCCGCCGCGTGCGTCTGGAGACCGGCGTCGTCGATACCGTGCTGGGCAAGGGCCGGGGCGGGATACCGCGTGCCAGCGCCAATGCCTTGGTGGGCGAAACCTTGCTCGATCGCCCTTGGGGCGTGGCCAGTGACGGCGCACGCCTGTTCATATCGATGTCGGCCAGCAACCAGATTTGGGAATTCGACTTGACTAGTTTCGGCTTCCGACCATTGGCCGGTTCCAGTCGCCTCGGTTTGGGCGATGGCAACGGCGTTCTGGCAGAGTTGGCCCAGCCGGCCGGCATGGTGCTGGTGCAAGACACGCTCTATTGGTGCGACAGCCAGACCTCAGCGGTGCGCAGCATGAAACCTCGCACCGGCGAGGTGCAGACCCTGATTGGTCATAGCCTGTTCGAATACGGCAACGAAGAAGGCGATCGTGAGTTGGCACGCTTGCAATTTCCGCTGGATCTGACCATGGATCCGACCGCGCCGATGCTGTGGATTGCCGATGCCTACAACGACGCCATTGGCGCCTGGCATCTGGAAGGCGGTGGCTTGGTGCGGTTTCCGTTCGAACATGCACTCGATGGGCCGGCGGCCGTCGCAAGTTCCGGCGCGCACCTTTGGATCGCCAACACCGATGCACACGAAGTGCTGCGCATGGATGTGGCCACGGGTGAGATCGTCGTGCTGCCGATGACGAGCTGAGTCGGCAGGTTCTTCGCGTCACAAGGTCATGGCCAGCCCAAACGATTCGAATGCCCACGAGGCGGAGTTTGACGGCAAGCTTTTTGCTCGAGAACTGACCACCGCGCCGGGCGTGTATCGCATGTTTGCGGCCGACGGCAGCTTGCTGTACGTGGGCAAGGCCTCGTCCTTGCGCAGCCGAGTATCGAGCTATTTCGTGGCCACCGAGCGCAGTCCGCGTCAGCGTGCGATGCTGGCGCAGGTGTCGCGCATGGAAGTCACGGTCACGCGCACCGAGGGCGAGGCCCTTTTGCTGGAAAACCAGCTCATCAAGGCGCTTCGGCCGCGTTACAACGTGCTGCTGCTCGACGACAAAAGCTATCCCTATATCTACGTCAGCACCGAGGATGCCTTTCCGCGCATCAGTCTCTATCGCGGTGCGCGCACGCTTCCGGGGCGATACTTTGGCCCGTATCCCAATGTCGGTGCCGTGCGCGAAACCCTCAACATCATCCACAAGGTGTTCAAGCTGCGCAGTTGCGAAGACAGCATCTTCCACAACCGCAGCCGACCCTGCCTGCAGTACCAGATCGGGCGTTGCAGTGCGCCATGTGTGGGTTTGATCTCGGCGACGGCCTACCGTGCCAATGTCGAGCGCGCCCTGTTGTTCCTCGATGGACACAACGACGTGTTGCTGGACGCCTTGGGCAAGGACATGGAACGTGCCAGCGAGGCGCTGGAGTTCGAGCGCGCCGCGGTGTTGCGCGATCAGATTGCCCATCTGCGCGCGATGCAGGCACGCCAGTACGTCGAGGGCGATCGCGCCGATCTCGACGTGTTGGCCTGCAAGGTCGAGCTGGGCATGGCTTGCGTGGTGGTGCTCAGCTTTCGCGGCGGTTTGAATCTGGGCACGCACAGCTACTTCCCGCAGATCAGCGGCAGTGACGAGCCTGGCGAGGTGCTTGAGGCCTTCCTCACCCAGTACTACGCCAATCGCAGCCCACCGCCGGAGGTGATCCTGAGCCACGCGGGCGAGGATGGCGAGCTCACCGAACGCCTGCTGGGTGAGCGCCGTGGTGGGCGCGTGCAGGTGAAGTCCGCCGTCCGTGGCGAACGCGCGCGTTACCGCGACTGGGCCATGCAGAACGCCAGTATCGCCTTGGCTGGACGCATCGGTAGCCAGGCCACACAGCGTGCGCGCGTGGTGGCATTGCAGGCGTTGCTGGGCTTGGACACCGCGCCACAACGCATCGAGTGTTTCGACATCAGCCACACCATGGGCGAGGCGACTGTGGCTTCGTGTGTGGTGTTCGATGCCGATGGGCCGGTCCGCGGTCAATACCGGCGCTTCAACATCACCGGCATCACGCCGGGCGATGATTACGCCGCCATGCATCAGGCGCTCGAACGGCGCTTTCGACGTGCGCTGGAGGAGGGCGTTTGTCCGGACCTGCTCTTGATTGATGGCGGCAAGGGCCAGGTGGCGCAGGCGCGCGCTGTGCTCGATGATCTGGGCATCAACGACGTCATGCTGGTGGGCGTGGCCAAGGGCGTTGCGCGTCGCGCGGGCGAGGAAACCCTGATCCTGGACGATGGCCGCAGTTGCCATCCGGGATCGGATTCGCCGGCCCTGCATCTGGTGGCGCAGGTGCGCGATGAGGCCCATCGCTTCGCCATTACCGGTCACCGAGGACGTCGCGCCAAGACGCGAAAGACCAGTCGGCTGGAAGACATCCCGGGCATCGGGCCGCGCCGACGCGCTATGCTGTTGCGACATTTCGGTGGGCTGGCCGAACTCAAACGCGCGGGTGCCGAGGAAATCGCCCGGGTCGAGGGGGTCAGTCACGCTCTGGCGCAACGCATCTGGCAGGCATTGCACGGAGTAGCCGACGAAGTCACATCCTCGCCGACCCAAACCGATACGCCGTGAAACTCACCATCCCCACCTTGCTGACCTTGCTGCGCATTGCACTGATTCCGGTGCTGGTGCTGGTGTTCTACCTGCCGTTTCGCTGGACCAACTTCGCGGCCGCCGGCATTTTTGCCTTGGCGGCAGCCACCGATTGGCTCGACGGTTGGATCGCACGTCGTTACGCCATGTATTCGGCCTTTGGTGCCTTTCTCGATCCGGTGGCCGACAAACTGATGGTGGCTGTGGCGCTTTTCCTGATCGTGCAGGGTCATCCCACGCCGTGGATGGCCTTGTGGGCGGCCGTGATCGTCGGGCGCGAGATCGCGGTGTCGGCATTGCGCGAATGGATGGCCGAGATCGGCCAGCGTGCGAAGGTGAAGGTTGCGTGGATCGGCAAGTTCAAAACCGTGGTGCAGATGATCGCGCTGTTGTGCCTGCTGTACTCGGTGACGCCTGATCGACCGCGCCGGCCGCTGCCGTGGATGGGTGAGCCGGTGTTCCACCTCGGCGATTGGTTGCTGGCGGTAGCGGCCCTGCTGACGCTGTGGTCGGGCTTCCAATATCTGCGCGCCGCCTGGCCTGCGATGCGGGACGAAAAGACGCGCGACTGAAGCCATGCGCGGTCTTTTTCAGGCGCTGCAGCGGCCGTGATGCGCGCTGATCGGGCTGGACCGACCGCTTGTCGACAATCTAAGATTGAGGTCCACGCAAGACAGGGGTAGGTCATGTTGCCAGGTGCGGCTCGTCAGGGTGTTCTGTCGCTTGCGATCAAGGACAAGAACCAGCTTTATGGCGCCTACATGCCGTTCCTGAAAGGCGGTGGCATTTTCGTGCCCACGCCCAAGCGCTACAACCTCGGCGATGAAGTGTTTGTCATGCTCACCTTGCTCGACGACAAGGAGCGCTTGCCGGTGGCTGGGCAGGTCGTCTGGATCACGCCACCCGGTGCGCAGGGCAATCGCGTGGCGGGCATCGGCGTGCAGTTCAGTGCTTCGCCCGAGGGCGAGAAAGTCCGCGGCAAGATCGAGACCCACCTTGCCGGCATGCTCAACGGTGAGAAGCCCACGTTCACGATGTGATGCGGCGCGCGCTGCGGTCGTGAGTTCATTCGAATAAGGTCGGTGCGGTGAAGCCCGACATGTCTGCACCCATTCGGATCGACCTTGCGCCTTCGCGCGTCTTGCGAGTGGGTGTGCTGGTGCTTGCGGGGCTCGCGGTGCTGGCCATTTGGCTGTCGCGGGTGCCCCCCATCGTGATGATCCTGGTGCCGCTGCTGGCTTGGCAGGCTTGGTACAGCCTGGGACGTGATCTGCCCAAGCGTTTGCTATTGCGGTCCGATGGCAGTTCGGTGCGCCTTCTGGACCACGACGTCGAAGCTCCGGTTCAACTCCTGGCCCTGCACGAGCGTGGTTTCATCGGGGTTCTGATCATGATCGAGGATGCTCGTGTTCAGCGTCTGGCGTGGGCAGCTGATACCCTGTCGCGCGCCAAACGTCGGGAACTTCGCCTGTGGTTTGGCGAACAAAGGCGCCGCGCCAAAGCCGCAGCGGCGACCCCGCCCCCGACCCCTACTGAAACCCGAGTCCCACGCGGATGATTCGACCCCTGGAACTGGCGATTGGCCTGCGCTACACCCGAGCCAAACGTCGCAATCGCTTCATCTCCTTCATCTCGGGTGTCTCGATGCTCGGCATCGCCTTGGGCGTGGTGGCCTTGATCGCCACGATTTCGGTGATGAATGGTTTCGAGTCCGAATTGCGCACCCGCATCCTCGGCATGGTGGCCCACGCCACCATCAGCGGTGCTGGCGAGGACATGCGCGATTGGCCGCACGCGGTGGAGGTGGCGCGCAAGGATCCGCGTGTGCTGGGTGCCGCACCTTACGTCGAACGCGAGGCCTTGTTGACCGGCGTGCGCAGTCAGGGTGCGCTTTTGAGTGGCATTGATCCGGCGCTGGAGCCGGCCGTATCGAGCGTGGGGCAGAAGATGAAGGCCGGCTCGCTCGACGCGCTGGAGCCGGGCAAGTTCCGCATCCTGCTGGGTACCGAACTGGCGATGCTGTTGGGCGTGGACATGGGCGATTCGGTGACGGTGCTGGTGCCGGAAGCGCGCAGCACGCCGGTCGGCGTGGTGCCACAGATGAAACGCTTCACCGTCGCGGGCCTGTTCGAAGTGGGCATGCAGGAATACGACATGCAACTGGCCATCGTGCACATGGCCGATGCCCAACGCCTGTTGCGCATGGGTGATGGGGTGACGGGTGTTCGGCTCAAGTTGACCGACATGTTCAACGCCTGGAGCGTGGCGCGCGATCTGGCCGATCGAATCGGCGAGGTCTATCGCGTCCGCGACTGGTCGCGCGACCACGCCAATTTCTTTCGTGCCATCCAGATGGAAAAGAGCGTAATGTTCGTGATTCTCTCCCTGATCGTGGCGGTGGCAGCCTTCAATCTGGTGTCGTCACTCATCATGCTGGTGACTGACAAGCAAGCCGATATCGCGATCCTGCGCACGCTTGGCCTGTCACCGGGATCGGTGATGGCCGTGTTCGTGGTTCAAGGCGCCTTGATCGGCATCAGCGGCATCGCTTTGGGCGTAGTCGGCGGGGTGCTGCTGACGCGCAACCTCAATGCCATCATGCACCTGATCGAGCGCATCCTTGGATTCGAGTTGATGCCCGCCGACGTCTATTACATCAGCGGTGGCGTGCCGACCGATCTGCGTTTGGACAACGTGCTCAGCATCGTGGGCATTGCCTTCGTCATGTGCATGTTGGCCACGCTCTATCCGGCATGGCGTGCCTCGCGCACCGATCCTGCGGCGGCCCTGCGTTATGAATGAGCACAAGACCTCCGACGAAGCCGTAATCCGCTGTTGCGGCCTGTCCAAAACCTATGCCGAAGGCAGTCTGCACACGCCGGTGTTCGATGGTCTGGAATTGACGGTGGGCAAGGGCCAGACCGTGGCCATCGTCGGCGCATCCGGTGCCGGCAAGAGCACCCTGTTGCATATTCTGGGCGGACTGGACACGCCCACGCGTGGGGAAGTCTTTGTGGCAGGTGAGGCCATGAGTCATCTGTCGAATGCCGCGCGTGGCCGCCTGCGCAACCATGCCTTGGGTTTCATCTATCAGTTCCATCATCTGTTGCCCGAGTTCACCGCACTGGAAAACGTGATGATGCCGCTGTTGATCCGACGTACGCCTGTGCTCGAAGCGCAGCGCGCCGCCAGTCAATTGCTGGCGCGGGTTGGACTGTCGGCGCGACTTGAGCACAAACCGGGCGAATTGTCCGGCGGCGAGCGCCAGCGCTGCGCCGTGGCACGCGCCTTGGTGACGCGCCCGGCCTGTGTGCTGGGCGACGAACCCACCGGCAATCTCGACGAAAACACCGCGGCCCAAGTCTATGCGCTGATGCTCGAACTCAACCGCGAAATTGGCACCAGCTTCGTGTTGGTCACACACGATCGCAAGCTCGCCCGCACCATGGACCGCACGCTCGAACTGGCGGGTGGGCGCTTGCAAGAGTTGAATCCGGGCGAGGTTTGAAGCGCGCAGTGACTATCGAAAAGCCGTACCCAAGTCGACGTGGTTGATTACACGCTCTCGCCAACCTGCCGGGGCGGCAGGTTGGCGAGAGCGTCGGCGCATTGAGCCCGAGCTCAACCCTCGAACCCGTCGGAAAAAATGCTGACGGGGGCGCCAAAGAGTATTTGCACGGCGCCTGCGGCGGAGAAATCACCGACCGTCTGCCCAGGCAGGCTCACTGCAAGATCCGTCGTGCCGTCCAGGTTGAAATCAGCGATCGTCATGGCCGATCCAAATTTTGCGTTGGCCTGCATCGGGGCCGTGGCCATGCCCGCTTCAACCATCAAGAATTGCTCATCGGCTCCGGTGTTCAGGCCAGTGGCACCGCCCGAAAAAACCAGATGCACAGCGCCGGCATCAACGGTGCTGTTCCAATCTTCACCTGGCGCGCCAATCAAGAGGTGGTCTGGACTTCCCCAAATGGCTCCCGCCTTCAGATAGCTTGAAGTCAACCACTGACTGGCAAGCGTGCGGCCGAAGTAGTCAGAGTCTTCGGGCGAGGTCGCCATGCCGATCGTGCCTTGGTTCATGATGAGAGGAGAGGTCAAGCTCAAGCCGCTGTCCGATCCATTGAGAACCACCACCGCGCCTGCGGCAATGGCGCCGTTGACATCTTCACCCATGATGCCGATGGCCAAGTCTTCACGGCAGGTTTTCGGAGCCCAGCAAGCTTGGGTGCGATTGAAATCCGCCACCGCGAGTGAAGTCCCAAAAAAGTCGCTGGCCTGATTGACCATTCCGATATCCGATTGATCGATGATCTGTGCGCCGGTGGTCAGCAAGCCGCCGGATGTGCCAAACATCACCGTAACCTGACCGGCATTGCTTATGCCTGTAATATCGCGATCCGGTTCGCCGATGACCAGGTCTGAGAAGGCATCGTCGCCGTTGAGGTCGCCGCTTGCCAAGTCGGATCCGAAGTGCGCATTGGCTTGGGCGCCACCCATCAAACCTTGGTGAAAGTACTGGTTTCCCACGCCCGTCAAGCCGCCCACCGATCCATAGAGGATCTGCACCGCACCCGCAGCGATGACGACGGACATCAGAGTTTCAACGTCCTCCCCGGAAACGCCGATGGCCAAATCGTCGAAGCCGTCGTCGTTGAAATCCCCCACGGCGAGTGAACCACCGAACTTATCCCCGGCTTCCGGTGTGCCTTGCAGATCACCACCTTGGACGAAGGTCTGTGTGGCCCCGCCATCCGATCGCACATAGACGCGCCCTGCACTGGCTTGTCCGTGTCAATGCAATTTAGAAATGTCCCCTGGTTGTGCCAGTTAGAGATGTCCCCTGTGATCTGAGCTGGGCACCGCCGAGGAAGTAATGGACATGTTCCTCCATGGGTGGTTCTGGGCTGGCTTGGTGGCTTTGGCTGGCA
>CAUJJS010000072.1 GCA_963205415.1 Pseudomonadota bacterium | reverse complement strand
TGCCAGCCAAAGCCACCAAGCCAGCCCAGAACCACCCATGGAGGAACATGTCCATTACTTCCTCGGCGGTGCCCAGCTCAGATCACAGGGGACATCTCTAACTGGCACAACCAGGGGACATTTCTAAATTGCATTGACATGCTTGCTTGCGTAGGCTCTCTCTTGGAAGGCCTGGCCAGTAACGCACCCCAAGCAAATTCATATCTGCTGAGTGAAGGTAACGATGCCCCCCCAATTCTCGCCGAAAACACCGCATACACGACGACACTGCCACCGCCAAGCCCGGTACGATCCCGCTGTAAACGCGCAACGCGACACATTGGGTTGTTTACATCAAACCCGCGAACGCGCACGATACGTCAGCGCATGGTGACATGCGTCAACACTCAGAAAGAAGCAAACGGGAGGGGCACCGTGAAGAACTTCGGATCAAGTGCATGGATCGTCGCAGGCTGCATCATGCTGGGAAGCGTCGGCATTCCGCTGCAAAGCGCTCAGGCCGCCACCTATCGACTGGCCGTGGAACCGGCCTACCCACCGGATCAGGCCGCAGAAGTCTACAAGCCGTTGCTCGACTATCTGGATCGCAGCACCGGCCAGCACTTCGAACTTGTCGTGGCGCGTGATTACCACGCGTACTGGCGCGATCTCGTCGCAGCCAAGCCGGTCGACTTCGCTTTCGAAGAAGCCCACTTCGTCAGCTTCCGAATGCGCTTTCAGGGGTTCACGCCCGTTGCGCGTACGGCCGAACCGACGATTTACGCGCTCATCGCGCAAGCAGACTACGACGGCCAGGACATTCGCGCCCTGATCGCAAAGCCGGTGGCGTGCATGTCAGCGCCCAGCCTGGGCTTTGCCTTGCTGGCCGAAATGTATGACGACAACCCGCTGGCGCAGCCGGTGGTTCGTTCCGAGGCCGCCTCGTGGCGCGATGCCGTGCAGATGGTGTTTGCTGGCGAGACCGATGGTGCGATGGTGCCGGCGCATCTGGCTGAGGAGTTCTACAACCTGCCCACCCTAGCCCGCTCGGCACCCTTGCCGGGACGTGCCTTCAGCGCGGCAGCCACCGTACCGCCGGAAGTCGTTCAGTCGGTGGCAAAGGCTCTGGAATCCATGCACGAGGACGAGGCCTTGTACGACGTACTGGCCGAATTGGGCGCGAGCAAGTTCCAGGCTGCCACGGCTACCGAGTATGAAGGTCAGGACAAGATCCTCGCTGGCTTCCATGGTTACAGCAAGGCCGCGAAAGCCGCTTCAACGCCTGCGCCAAATCCCGCGCCGGCGCAGTAGCGTCGAGATGGGCCCCTGATCGGCGGATCACTTGGCGTCCGACGCATCCGCGAAGGCCTTGGCCAAGGCTTGATAGGCCGCGCGCTGCGCATCCGTGGTGGGCTTGGGGGCGCGCAATTCCAGCACCACGAATTGATCCCCGGCCGGCTCGCCCGGCATGCCACGACCGCGCAGGCGCAGTCGTTTCCCGCCGCTGGAGCCAGGCGGCACATTGAGATGTACGTTGCCGCCCAAGGTCGGCACTTCGAGCTGCGTACCCAAGGCAGCTTCCCACGGGGTCACGGTGCGATGCACGATGACATCCCGTCCTTCGATGGTGAAGGTGTGGTGTGGCCGGTAACCGATCTCAAGCAACAAGTCCCGGCCTTGACCACCTTGCCCCTTGAGGCGAATCACTTGGCCTGCGGCGATGCCGGCGGGAATCTTGATCTCCAGGGTTTTTCCGTTCACGTCCACACGCTGACTGGCGCCGCGGTAAACGCTTTCCAAGTCGACATCAAGGTGCGCCCGCACGTCTGCCGGTGCCGTGCGACCACCGCTACGACCACCGCGTGCGCGACCAAACAGAGACTCGAAGAAGTCACTGAAGCCACTCTCGCCAAAACCCTCGAAATCCGGACCGGAAGGGCCACGTCCGTCCCACTGCGGCGGCTGATAGGAATCACCCGGGCGATAGCCGCTGGCGCGCAAACGATCGTACTCGGCACGTCGCTCAGGGTTGCCCAAGACCTCATGGGCCTCATTGGCCGCCTTGAATTTTTCCTCGGCGCCTGTTTCCTTGCTGACATCGGGGTGGTACTTGCGCGCCAAGCGCCGATAGGCCGACTTGATGGCCTTTTCGTCCGCATCCGGACTCACCCCGAGCACCTCGTAATAATCTTTGAATTGCATGCTTCACCCTCGCACGCGCAGCGTGCCGATGCCTTGAATCATAACGCCCCAACGCCGCGGCCCACGGGATCAGCCGCGGGCCGCGCTGCAACGATGCCGGACTTGCGCCCGACCGCACCGAACTTACTGCACCTGAATTCGACGCGGCGTGGTTTCCGGCTTCTTCGGGATGCTGATTTCCAGAACGCCATGACGACCTGTGGCCGTTACGCCTTCGGCATTGGCACTGTCCGGCAGCGAGAAGCGACGATAGAACACGCCGTGCGCGCGCTCGACGCGCGAGAACTTGGCGCCATCCTCACTGCTTGCGGTCTTGCGCTCGCCCTTGATGCTCAGGATGCCCTTGTCCATGTGGATCTCGATGTCGGCCGGATCCACACCGGGAACATCGGCAAAAATGACGAACCGCCCATCCTCTTCTTGGATGTCCACGCGCGGGGCCCATTGGCTGGTGACGACATTGCTCTGATCGGCATCGGCCTCGTGCATGACTCGGTCAAAGAACTGCTTCACGTCGGCCGGAAAGCCGTATTGATTTGCAAAACGCGAAATCGGATTCGAATAAGTGCTCATCGCCTGTCTCCTGAAAATGATGTCAACGCGGCAGCGCCGCTTGCTCATCAAGTGGAGCTTCGCGCAGGCATTTCAAGCAATCAGCCACCACCGGCGCGGACCGCATGGCCCGCGGTTGTCACCGCTTCAGAAAACGGCCACTCAAGGCGGCGTTTCGAGCCGATGCAGGGTGTCGCGCGCTTCCCATGCCGAGATCGGCGCATCCCAGTCTTCCATCAATACCGCGTACACGAGATGTTCGATCTGACGCCGGAAACGCGAGGTCACCTGATTGGGATCGGGAATCGATTTGGCATCGGCGATCAGGCCAAAGTGCACCCGGCCCTGATAGCTCAGGATCGACAAGCCCACCCCGATACCACCGGTCTGCGGCACCCAGAACATGAACTCGGTGATACGCGCACCGGCCAAGTACAGCGGCATCTGTGGGCCAGGCACGTTGGTGGCGACCGTGGTGGCCTTGCGGCTGAAAAGATCCAGCGCCATGCGCTGCACCGGCGTGGGCGCCATGCCGAGTGCGGCGAGCGCACCAAAGGTCATCACCGCTTGCCGTGATGACTTGATGCGGTCCATGTCTTGTGCCACGTGCTGCACGCGGGCCACCGGATTGGATTCACCCACCGGCAGTTCAAGAAACACCAAGCCAAAGTGGTTGCCCAATTTCTTGGCGTGCTCAAGCGGGCGCAGATTCACCGGCACCGTGGCGCGAAGCATCAATTCGTCAACCGGTTCGCCACGCTCGATCAGGTATTCGCGCAAGGCCCCGGCAGCACAAGCCAACAAGACATCGTTGACCGTGCAGTTGAGTGCGCGGCCCACGGTTTTGACCTCGTCCAGATCCAGCGGCTCGGCCCAGGCGCAGCGTTTGATCACACCCAGCGGCGCCTTGAGCACGGTCTGCGGATCATCCTCCAGCGTCAGTGCCTGCAGCAACTCGCGGGTGATTTCACCGCCTTCGCGCGCCAGCACCGAGGCCAAGCCCGGATCGCGATACAGGGCCATGCTGCCATCGAACACCTTGCCGCCCAACTTCATCGCCGATTCCACTTGGCGTTGCCCGGGATAAAAGAAACGTCGGGTGATGCGCTCACCATCCTGCTTGAACCAGGCCTTGGCGAGGCTGTCATCGGCAGCAGGCTCGGGAGAAACGTCGGTCAGCGACAGCAATACCTGGATCAAGGCAATGCCATCGGCGTAGCAGTGATGGACGCGCGCGATCAGGGCGCTGCCGCCGAGGTAGTTTTCCACCAGATGGAACTGCCAAAGTGGCTTGGAATGATCCAGCGCGGTCGAGGCCAACTGGCTGGCGAGCCGTTGCAGTTCGACTTGACCCGCCTCACCGGGCAAGGCGGTCAGGCGCACGTGCCATTCCAGATCGAAATCGGCATCGGTTTCCCAATGGCAGGCGCCACCTGTGTCCACGGCCTTCTGGCGAAAGCGCTTGAAGGCAAGAAACCGTTCTGCAATGAGCTGGCGCAGGGCATCGATCGACAAGCGCCGTTCGAACATCAGGACGCCCGTGATCATCATCAGATTGGTGGGTTTTTCCATCCGCAGCCACGCGGTGTCCACCTTCGACATCGCCTCGCGCTGTTTGCCGCCCCGAATCATGCGTGTGCCCGCCGCTGCGCCCTTGGTCGAACGATGGTGCACGCGCCGCCGACCAGCGTCAACGCGTACGCGCTCACAACGCCGGTTCCCACTCGGCGTGGATCAACTGCCAGTCGTCGGGGCCATCGCGCCAAGCGCTGTCGAAACTCCACGCCTCGGCGCGATCAGGCAGGAGCCCGCCACCGCTGCCCGTCAACATGGCCGTGAAACGAACCGAAGCGCGCTCACCGTGGAGCTCGATCTGCAAAGGCCCCAGCGTCGCTCCGATCCGGGCATTGCGCAGGCGCTGGGCGCGAAGCAGGTTGACTGCGCCCTGCCGATCCAATTCACCCCGACCACCGAAGTCCTCGGCCACGCCTTCCATGAAATCCGAGACCTGCCCCGCCTCCAGAGCCGTCTGCATGGCAGCGATGCGGGCGCGCAGGCGATCTTCCGGCGGGCTGCGTGAACAGGCCACCAAGCCAAACAACACCAGTGCGATCGATGCCGCGACCCGTGCGGCGCGAGATCGTGAAAAAGCGCGAATCGTTCGCATGCCCATGCGCCTTGCCCTTTCGAATTGGCCTATGATCCAATCAATGGACGATACACGCGCAGTGACGGGTTTTGTGGGGCTTGAGTCCCGATCAGCGCGCCCATTCCATTCCGGCCACCGGCCTTGCCATCACCGAACTGCTGCAGGTGCCATCCGCACACGCGGCAGCCAACACAAATCAGCGGGAGCAACACCATGAGTATCGAACGACCCTGGCTGGCCCACTACCCCAAAGGCGTACCGGCCGAAATCGACCTCAAGGAATTCGATTCGATTCCTGCGGTGCTGGCCAGCGCCTGCAAAACCTACGCCACCAATCCGGCGTACGAGAACATGGGCCGGACCTTGAGCTATGCCGAGATCGACACCCTCAGCGCGCAGTTTGCGGCCTACCTGCTGCACGATCTGCAACTCAAGAAGGGCGACCGCATCGCGATCATGTTGCCCAACATCCTGCAGTATCCAATCGCGGTGTTCGGCGCCCTGCGCGCCGGTCTTACCGTGGTCAATACCAATCCGATGTACACCGTGCGCGAGCTCAAGCACCAACTCCACGACGCGGGTGCGGTTGCCATCGTGGTACTGGACAACTTCGCCGCGACGCTCGCGGAAGTGCTGGCCGACACCCCGGTGCGCCAAGTCATCACCACCGGCGTCGGCGACATGCTCGGCTTCCCCAAGGGCGCGATCATCAACTTCGTGCTCAAGTACTTGAAAAGGGCGATTCCGGCCTATTCGATTCCGGGTGCGATCCGTTTTCACGAAGCCTTGGCGCGTGGCGTCGGCAAGACGCTGCCCTCGGTGACCCTCGGCCACGAGGACATTGCCTTTCTGCAATACACCGGCGGCACCACGGGCGTAGCCAAGGGCGCCATGCTCACCCACGGCAACATGGTGGCGAACATGCAGCAAGCCTCGGCGTGGCTGGGCACCAATGTCAAACCCGGGCGCGAGCACATCATCACGGCGCTTCCGCTGTATCACATCTTTGCCTTGACCGCGAACTGCCTGGTGTTCATGAAGTTCGGCGGCCTCAATCATCTCATCACCAACCCACGCGACATGGCGGGCTTCGTCAAGACGCTCTCGCGCATTCCCTTCACCTCCATCACTGGCGTCAACACCCTGTTCAATGGCCTGCTCAACACGCCCGGCTTCGATCGCCTCGACTTCAGCCATCTGCACCTGACCTTGGGTGGAGGCATGGCGGTGCAGCGCGCCGTGGCTGATCGCTGGAAGCAGGTCACTGGCGTCACCTTGGTGGAAGCCTATGGCCTGACCGAAACCTCGCCAGCCGCCTGCATCAACCCCATGGATTTGGCCGAGTACAACGCAGCCATCGGCTTGCCGATCTCGTCCACCGACTGCTGCGTCATGGACGAGGAAAACCGCATGCTGCCCATGGGTGAAGTGGGCGAACTGTGCGTGCGCGGGCCGCAGGTGATGGCCGGCTACTGGCAGCGCCCCGACGAAACCGCCAAGGTGCTCTCGGCCGATGGCTGGTTGCACACCGGCGACATGGCGAAGATGGACGAGAAGGGCTTTTTCTACATCGTCGATCGCAAGAAGGACATGATCCTGGTCTCCGGATTCAACGTCTATCCCAACGAAATCGAGGATGTCGTGGCGCAAATCCCCGGCGTACTCGAAGTGGCTGCGGTCGGCGTGCCCGACAAAAAATCCGGCGAAGCAGTGAAGCTGGTGGTGGTACGCAAGGATCCGAACCTGAGCGAAGACGACATCCGCAACTTCTGCCGCCACGAATTGACCGGCTACAAACAGCCCAAGCTGATCGAGTTCCGCAAGGAACTACCCAAGTCCAATGTCGGCAAGATCCTGCGGCGTGAATTGCGTGACAGTCAACCCGAGGCCAGCACGGCATCGCACCATTGATCCTGCCCCCTATTTTGTAGCAATGGAGCTTGCTCCATTGCCTGCCGAGCACGTTCGGCAGCTACGCCAGGTGTCGCTCTGGCCCATCACCCCTCGCCCATCTGTCCGATTCGCACACCTTGGTGCGTATCGCCAAAACAGTCGTGAACCCCAGGTCATCGACGGCTCCATGGCTGAACCGCCCTCTGTTTTGGAGATCGAGTCATGAACACCCTGCACCTTGGAACCAGGCTCTGTCGCGGACCTCTCGCGCTACTCGTGGGCGCAATCGCCGTGCTATCACTGCCCGCGCAGGCGCAACTGCTGACCGAAGGAAACTTCGCACTGTATGACTCGGTCAGCCAAACCGCCGCCGAGTATGGCGAAGTTCTTGCCAGTGGCGACTACGACGGCGATGGCTTGCCGGATCTGGCCATCGGCGCCCCGAGTTGGGACAGTGGCTCCGTAACAAACGCAGGCGAGGTCATGCTCTTGACCAATACCGGCACGGGCAGCTTCCAATACTATTTGTCATCGAGCGGCACCGTTAGTGGCATGAATTTGGGCTGGGCCGTGGTCTTTGGCGACTTCAACAACGACGGCAAGGATGATCTGGCGTACGGGGCGCCTTTCCTCGCTGTCAACGGACAAGCCAGTGCATGTTAGTCCAAGTTAGTAATGTCCCCTTCCAACCAGATAGAAGTGTCCCCTTTTTGGCTGGGCACACATGGTTGGGGAGCTTGGGTTGTCAGATCGTGAAGTGAAGGGTGCCGGGGTGTTGGAAGAGCTCGCGTGTGGCCGGCTGCGTCAGCAACGTGCCGGTGAGTTGTTGGGGATATCGGTCCGACAGGTGAAGCGGTTGGTGAAGGACTACCGCCGGTGCGGACCGGCCTCGGTGCGGTCAAAGA
>CAUJJS010000071.1 GCA_963205415.1 Pseudomonadota bacterium | reverse complement strand
CCCTCGATACCGTCGAGCTGGTGATGGCGCTCGAAGAAGAGTTCGAGTGCGAGATCCCGGACGAAGACGCCGAGAAGATCACCAGCGTGCAGCAGGCGATCGACTACGTGAAGGCGCACGTCGAGTCCTGATCGCGTGCTCCATTGAGAGCCGCATCAATGCGCCATGGTCTAAACCATGGCGCGCGCCGCACCGCAGATCGCCGCTTGCGATCGCGTGCGGCAGCGGGCTGCATCGGCAGCCCTGTTGAGTCAAACCTCGGACACCCCAGGAGAGTCAGCGCATGAGCCGTCGCGTCGTCGTCACCGGACTGGGCATTGTTTCACCTGTGGGCAACACCGTGGCCACGGCCTGGGATGCCATCACCCATGGACGTTCCGGCATCGGCCCGGTCGAGGGTTTCGACGCCTCGACCTATCCCACCCGCATCGCTGGCGAAGTACGTAACTTCGACGCGACGACCTTCATCAATCCGAAGGACGCGCGCAAGATGGAGTCCTTCATCCATTACGGCGTCGCGGCCGCCAGCATGGCCTTGGACGATGCCGCACTGGAAGTTACCGAGGCCAATGCCGAGCGCATCGGTATTCTGGTGGGTTCCGGCATCGGCGGCGTTCTCGGCATCGAGCAAACCGCGATCAAGCTGCACGAAGGCGGGGTGCGCAAGATTTCCCCGTTCTACGTGCCCAGCACCATCATCAACATGTTGCCGGGGCAGATCAGCATTCTGAAAGGCATCAAGGGGCCGAGTTTTTCGGCGGTGTCGGCCTGCGCTTCGTCCAACCATTCCCTTGGCACCGCGATGCGGATGATCCAGTACGGCGATGCCGACGTGATGCTGGCCGGTGGCGCCGAGCATGGCTCCTCGCCGACCTCGATGGGCGGATTCTGCGCGATGAAAGCCATGTCCACGCGCAACGACGAACCCGCCCGCGCCTCACGGCCTTGGGACAAGGATCGCGATGGTTTCGTCCTGGGCGATGGGGCTGGCGTATTGGTTCTGGAAGAATACGAATTTGCCAAAGCGCGGGGCGCGCGTATTTATTGTGAGTTGGCAGGTTACGGCGCCAGTTCCGACGCCTGGCACATGACGGCGCCCTCGGAAGATGGTGCAGGCCCGGCGCGCTGCATGGCATCGGCCCTGCGTGATGCGAAGTTGAATCCCGAGCAGATCGCCTATCTCAATGCCCACGGCACCTCCACGCCCTTGGGTGATTTGGCCGAAACGCTCGCCATGAAGCGAGCCTTTGGTGACCACGCACAGCGTTTGATGGTGTCGTCCACCAAATCCATGACGGGGCATTTGCTGGGCGCCGCCGGCGGTGTGGAGGCGATCTTCACCGTTCTGGCCTTGCATCACGGCATCGTGCCACCGACCATCAATCTCGATTCGCCGAGTGAAGGCTGTGATCTGGATTATGTGCCCAACACGGCGCGCGAGGCGCGCTTCGATGCGGCCATGTCCAATGGTTTTGGCTTCGGCGGCACCAACGCCACCCTGGTTTTCCGTCGGCTCTGAACCTGAGCCTTGGCACCCGTGCCCTTCGTTCGGCTTCCAGGTCAGATCGACCTGCTTGCGCTGCATCGAGGTGATCCGAAGCATTACCCGATCTTGCTTGAAAGCAGCGCGTTCGAGCCCACGCGCGGACGCCACGATGTGTTGCTGGGCGAGGTGCAAGGCGGTCTGCGGCTGGATCGGGATGGACACACGCGCGACCTGAACGGTGCGCTGTGCACCGGTGCTTTCACCGAGCTGCTGGACGCCGCGATGCGGGCCGAAGCCGAACCCGAAATCCATGCGCCACGGCCACCCTTCGTGCCGCGTTGGGGATTGTTTCTGTCCTATGAGTTTGCCGGCGTGGTGGAGCCGGTGCTGCAGCTGCCCAGCGCACCCGAACCGCTGCCCTTGGCGTTGGCCTTGCGCTGTGCGGTGGCCGTGATCGTGGATCGCGTGGAGGGCATAACGTGGCTGGTGGCCGACGACGCCGTGCAGTTGGCGCAGCTGCAGGCAAACCTTCAAGCCATGCGAGTGCTTGAGCACGAAGCCGCGCCGCACGTGCGCACCATGCACGAAGAACCGGCCGAGCGTTATCTGGATGCGGTGAAGCGGGCGCTGGACTATCTCGCCGCTGGCGATGTATTTCAGATCAATCTATCGCGGCGCTGGCAGCTGGAATTGGCCGAAGGCACGCGCGCCGACCGGATCTTCGCGGCCCTGCGTCGCGCCAATCCCGCGCCGTTTGCTGCGCTGTTGGTCTGGGATGACTGGGCCATCATCAGCTCTTCACCCGAACGGTTGGTGAGCGTGCAGGGTGATGTCGTCGAAACCCGCCCCATTGCCGGCACGCGCCCGCGATTGCAAGGCGAGGACGAGGCTGCACGCATTCGTGAGTTGATCGGCCACCCCAAGGAACGCGCCGAGCATGTGATGCTGATCGATCTGGAACGCAACGACCTGGGCCGTATTTGTGAAGCTGGCAGCGTCGAGGTCAACGAATTGATGGTGGTGGAGAGCTACGCCCACGTGCATCACATCGTCTCCAACGTGCGCGGACGTTTGCGCGCAGGCACAACACCTGGCGCGGTGCTGCGTGCGGTGTTTCCGGGTGGCAGCATCACCGGCTGTCCCAAAGTGCGCTGCATGCAGTTGATTGCCGAACTGGAAGGCGAGGGGCGTGGTGCCTACACCGGCGCGCTGGGTTGGCTGGGCGCGGGCGGCGCAATGGACCTCAATATCCTGATTCGCAGCCTGACCTTGCACGATGGCCGTGCCAGTTTTCGCGCCGGTGCCGGCATCGTGGCCGACTCACAGCCCGAGGCCGAGCTGGCCGAAACCCGTGCCAAGGGCCGCGGCCTGTTGCGTGCATTCGGGCTGGATGATTGATCGGCGGGTCGGGCGGTCGAGGCGATCGCACCTCAGCGTCATCGCCGCACGAAATGGACTGCAAGGCCAGATTTCGTGAGTGGATACCTGCAGATGACTGACTCACAGCGACTCCAGAAGCTTGCCCGTCGCATCGACGACAAATCGCGCCCGCGCCGAACCGTGATAGAAGCTGGCGCGAAACCGCCCGGTATCGTCGCCGGTGCCGCGTTCGCACAGCACGCGGATCTTGCCATCGGCCATCAGGCGACGGAACTCGTCCACGGACAAGCCGAGTTTTCCGGCAACGAGCGCGCCGTCGATATCGATCGTGGGAGTGTCCATGTGCGGCTCCTTGCTGTCCATGACGCAGATCCTGCAGGCGGCGAGGGCTCGGTGCGCTGATCTGGATCAGGTGCGGGGCAGTCGTTACGTCAGGGATCAGGCCGAGGCGAGCCGTGCTTCAAACAGCAAGCTGGCTATTTGGGCGCCGATGACCAGATCTTCGGCCCGCCCAAAATACTGATGCCGCAAGACACCCTCGGCATCAATCAGGCACAGGGTCGGCGTGCCCTGCATGCCGTAGGCACGCATTGTCTGAGGGATGGGGCCATCGATGCCGGCGCGATCGACGGCCACGGGAAAACCGATGCGGTATTCGTGCAGAAAGGCTTCGAGCGCCACCGGGGTCGTCGCCGCGTGGTGCTCGAAAACCGTGTGCAGACCGATCACCGCGACGTCATCGTCTGAAAACGTGGCGCGGATGCGTTGGGCTTGAGGCAGACCATGCGACACGCAGCCGGGGCACAACATCTGGAAGGCCTCAATCACCA
>CAUJJS010000070.1 GCA_963205415.1 Pseudomonadota bacterium | reverse complement strand
CATCCATCCGGACAATCTGGACATGGCGGTGCGTGCGGTGCGCGCCATTGGCCTCGACGTGGGTGGGGTGGATTTCCTCACGCCCAATATCGCCGAGAGTTTCAGGACGGTGGGTGGGGCCATCTGCGAGGTCAACGCCGCACCGGGCTTCCGCATGCACGTGGCCCCCAGCGAAGGCACCGCACGCGATGCCGCCGGCCCCGTCATCGACATGCTGTTCCCGCAGAACGCGCCGAGTCGGGTGCCGATTGCCGCGATCACCGGCACCAACGGCAAGACCACCACGGCGCGCATCCTGTCCCATATCGCCAAGATGGCGGGTTACACACCGGGCTTGACCACCACCGATGGGGTTTACATCGATGGTCAGCGCACGGTCGAAGGTGACATGACCGGGCCGGTGTCGGCGCGCATGGTGTTGTCGGATCCGCAAATCGATCTGGCGGTGCTGGAAACCGCACGCGGTGGCCTCTTGCGTGCCGGCATGGGTGTGTCGGAAGTCAACGTGGGCGCCGTGCTCAATGTGCAGGCCGATCACCTCGGCATGAAGGGCATCGATACCTTGGAGCAATTGGCCGAGGTCAAGCGAATCGTGGTGGAAGTGGCCACCGATTGCGCCGTGCTCAACGCCGATGATCCGCTGGTGCTGAAGATGAGCGGCTACGTCGATGCCAAGTCGATCTGTTATGTCAGCACCAATCCCTCGCATCCCTTGGTGCGTGAGCACATCCGCGCCGGCGGCCGCGCCTGCGCGCTGGAAGCGGGCATCAACGGCCAGATGATCACGCTCTACGACAAGGGCAACCACATTCCGCTGCTGTGGACGCATTTGATCCCGGCCACGCTCGAAGGCCGCGCCATGCACAACGTGCAGAACGCGATGTTCGCGGCCGCGATCGCGTTTTCGCTCGGGGTTCGCCTTGATGCCATTCGCCAAGGCTTGCGCACTTTCGGCAGTACCTTCTTCCAAGCGCCGGGGCGCATGAACGTGTTCGACGAGCATCCCTTCAAGGTGCTGTTCGACTATGGCCACAACGCCCATGCCGTGGGCGCCATGGCCGATCTGGCGCAACGTCTGGATGTGAAAGGTCGCCGCATCGTGGTGCTGGCCGCGCCCGGTGATCGGCGTGACGACGACATCGCCGACATTGCACGGGCCGCTGCCGGCAAGTTCGATCACTATATCGTGCGGCGCGACGATGGCCTGCGCGGGCGCGGCGAGGATGAAATTCCGCGTCTGCTCGAACAAACCCTGATCGCCGCCGGCGTGGATGCGGCGCAGATCGCGCGCATCCCCGACGAACAAGAGGCCATCGACACCGCGCTGCGCATGGGCCAAGCCGGCGACCTGTTGTTGATCTTTGCCGACGCGCTGACGCGCTCTTGGAAGCAGATCATCAAGTTCCGGCCGGAAGGCGTGGCGGCTCCCGTTCGCACACCGGTTGCGGATGCACCGGCGCTGCCCGAGGCGCAGGCGCAAGCCCGAGAAGCCGAGCTACGCGCGATGATGGAGGGCGCCGTTCGGGACGATCGTGGCATCGTGTTCGCACGCGAGATCGATGACTGAGTTCGTGGCTTTCGAACTGCCGCACGACAGCTCGCGGCGGCTGTTCGGGCCCAACCCTTGGCATTCCAGCGCCGGCGCCGTGCTGGAGACGGCGCCCGACCTCGTGCCCACGCCCGCGCAGTTGGGGCTGTGGCGCGACCATGTCGAGCGCATGCGTCACGCCCTTGGCTGGCGCGAAACCGCGAGCGTGGCCCGCGCCCATGCCGGTGGCGCCAGCCTGTTCATGGCGGCGCCCATCGACCAATTGCTCTGCGCCACCGAAGTCAACGAATGGGCCTGGGGCACGGCCTGCGCACGGCCGGTGGGCATGGCGCCGGGGCACCCTGCGGTTTGGGATGAGAACGCTGCCCTGCACACCTTGCAAGCCATGGCACACAGCGAAGCCCATCGTGGCCTGGCGGCCCTTGTCGAAGCCGCGCATCGCCATCAGTTGCCGCTGTTGTGGGGCGAAGACCAACTGCGCCTTGGCAGTGGCCATGGCGGGCGCGACTGGTCAGAGTCCACGCTGCCTGCGGTGACCGAGGTGCCGTGGTCTGAGTTGTCTGCCATTCCCACTGCGCTGGTTACCGGCTCCAATGGCAAAACCACGACCGTGCGTCTTGTGTCGGCCATGCTGCGCGATGCCGGTCGGCACGTGGGTTTCAGTTGCACCGATGGCTTGTTTGTCGAAGGCCATCAGATCGACGCAGGCGACTACTCGGGGCCATTGGGTACGCGCACCGTCTTGCGCCGTGGCGACATCGACGCCGCCGTGCTGGAAACCGCACGCGGCGGCATCCTGCGGCGTGGCTTGGCGGTCGATCACGTCGATGCCGCCATCGTCACCAATATCAGTGTGGATCACTTTGGTGAATACGGCGTGCACAACCTGATCGATCTGGCCCATGCCAAACTCGCGGTGGCGCGCGCCCTGCGCCCGGATGGACTGCTGGTGCTCAATGCGGACGATGCGGTGTTGCGCCAAGCCGCCACCACGCTCGCCGCGCCATTGGGTTGGTTCGCAATGGAGGCCGTGGGGCTGGATTTCCTACGCGACAAAGCGCGTGAGCGCCCAAGCTGCGTGCTGCACGACGATCACCTGTGGCTTCACCCTCCCGGCCTCTCGCAGTCGGGCCTTGATCTCGGTGCGGTCGCCGACATGCCCCTGAGCATGAAGGGTCTGGCGCGTTACAACATCGCCAATCTGATGGGTGCGGCCCTGCTCGGATTCGCACTCGGATTGGCGCCGACAGCGCTCGCCGCCACCTTGGCGCAGTTCGGTTCCAATAACGCCGACAATCGCGGTCGCCTCGAACGCTGGG
>CAUJJS010000069.1 GCA_963205415.1 Pseudomonadota bacterium | reverse complement strand
AGGAAGGCTACAAAGCCAGAAGCTCGCCAGTACTGACAGGTGCACCATGCGCAAGCAATACGATTTCTCCAAAGCAAAGAAGAACCCCTATGCTTCGCGGCTCAAGAAGCAAATCACGATTCGGCTGGATGGCGAAGCCATCGACTACTTCAAGTCGATCTCCGAGGACGTGGGCATCCCGTACCAGAGCCTGATCAATCTTTACTTGCGTGACTGTGTGGCAGAGCATCGCAGGCTCAACCTTTCATGGCAGTAGGCGTTCCTTTCATTCGTTAGGCGCCGCACTCAGCATGCTCAAGTCGGCAAGTAAACTCGGGTTGTTCCTCGCCGCGATATTTTTGATTGCGGGAGGAGCATTTATCGCCAACCCACAAGAAATGACTGTTCACCACGCCGTAAACCAAAAAGGCATGCACTTTGGGCGTAGATCGGGCATTGAGGTCGTCGATCGCACTAGGTCGCGGATCTACGGTGGCGGACTCGTTGTCGTCGGGCTTATCGTTGGTGCCTTTTCGTTGTACAAGCCGCGGGCGTAATCCGTCACACGGGCGGCATGAATTTGTGAAGCATCAGCTCCACGGCTTTTGACTCTGATTTTTCATTCTGCTGACGCTTTCTCTTCAACCCCGACCAGGCGGGAGCGGTTGCATGCGTGTATTCGGCTTTGCGGTGGGAATATCCCGAGCCATCATTCGGGGCTGCCGGCTTGCATGCCGGCAGTCGTTCGCAGGCTCACGGCATGCCGCTCGAAAGCCCGTTAGACCGGCGCCTGTCAGTGTCTTGCGTTCGCACATTGTTGTAGGTACAGGAACACGGGCGCATCACCTCCGACCCGGCGACGAGACTGAAGACCCTCGACGAGCGCGGCCTCGACTTTGAGGATGCTCTCACAGTCTTCTCAGGTGTCACCTTCGAAGTCGAGGACACGCGCCGAGATTACGGCGAGACACGAATTATTTGTTTTGGCTATTTGGCTCACCGCCTCGTGGTTGTCGGCTACACACCAAGAGGCACCAAACGCCACGTTTTCAGCATGAGGAAAGCCAATGAACGTGAACAAGCCCGCATCGGCCCATACCTTGAAGTCTGATCTCAATCGTGTGGATGCGCACAGGCCAAAAGCCGACGATTACGCTGAGCTTCCCGAGCTCACGGACGACATGCTTGCAAGCGGCATCGTCAAGCGCGGCGGTCGCCCCATTGCAACTAACCCGCGCAGGCAAGTGACAATTCGCTTGCCCGAAACCGTACTTGCCGCATGGAAGGCCACTGGGCCCGGCTGGCAAACACGCATGGCTGAGCTACTAAGCAAACGTGTCGCATAAGTGTCGGTGGTCTAACAATTCGTGTCTTGACTCCCCTGTCAACCCCTGACGGCATGAATATGTGAAGCGGCAGCTTCACGGCATTTGATCTTCGTATTTCTTCCGCCGACGCTTGGCTCCAACCCAGAAAGGCGGGAGCGGTTCAGACCTTGGCTACCGATTGCATTGCCGTACGTGAAGCCGTACGCTAGTGCCATGACTACCATGTCCGCCAGCGAAGCCCGCGCGAACCTTTACCGCCTCATGGATCAGGCGGCTGAGTCGCACCAGCCCATCCTCATTTCCGGAAAGCGCAGCAACGCGGTGCTACTCGCCGAAGAGGATTGGGCCGCCATCCAGGAAACCCTCTTCCTGCTTTCCGTTCCCGGCATGCGCGAGTCCATCAAGGCCGGCATGCTTGAAGGCACAGACACGTGCTCTACGGAGCTTGACTGGTGAGTTGGCAAGTCGTCTTTGCCAAGTCATCGCAAAAAGACGCACGCAAGCTCAGTGCCGCCGGCCTCAAGGTAAAAGCGCAACTGCTCTTGGCCGTTCTCGCAGAAAACCCATTTCAGACGCCACCGCCCTACGAGAAGCTTGTTGGCGACCTTGCTGGCGCGTACTCGCGGCGCATCAATATCCAGCACAGGCTGGTGTATCAAGTCATTGAGGAAGAGCACACGGTCAAGGTGTTGCGCATGTGGACCCACTACGAGTAGCCAGTCCCTGTCATTGGGAGCAGTAGCCTGCGTGTACCTGATTCGCCCCATCCCTCAGCCGATTCCATACCCTTCGTTGTCGAAAACTCCACAAGACAAGCAGGCTTTCGTAGAGCGCAGCTTGCTGCGCTGGGTGACCCATAAAGCCGAGGCAGCGCAGCAAGCTGCGCTCTACAAAAGCGCCGGTTCTGCGGTATTTCACGGGTCAAACGGTCACGGTTTGGCTGAGCCATGGGGCTAACCAGGTGCGTGTACTCAACTTTGTGGTGGGCTTTTGTCGGTTTCCGATCATCGTTGAATCGTCGCGCCGTTCCAGGCCCTGAGGCCGATGGCGGCTAGGACGAGGAAGGCGGCGTACAAGCCGGCGGTGATCCACAGGTCTTTGTGCGCGTACATGCCGATGTAGATCACGTCCACTGCGATCCACAGCCACCAGCAGGCGATATGGCGACGTGCTTGCCACCATTGCGCGACCATGCTGAAAACCGCCAGCGCGGCATCGAGCCACGGTAGGGCGGCATCGGTTTGGTGGTGCATGAAAGCACCGAGCAGGACTGCTGCAACAGTGCCGACGCCCAAATGCACGAGTGCTTGGCGTGGCGCGAGTGCGGCGATGCGAACCCGGCCATCGTCGCCGAGGTTCTGCAACCAGCGCCACCAGCCGTAGATCAGGATGCCGGCAAACACCCCTTGCAGCAGGGCATCCGAGTACAACTTCACATCGAAGAACACCCAGGCGTAGATCAAGACCGACACCAGCCCGATCGGCCAACACCACGGCAGGCGTTTGGCAGTGAGCCAAACGCCCAAGGCACTCACCGCAGCGGCGATCAATTCGATCCAGTTCATCGTCAGTTATTTCAGAAATCGAAGGACACGGACAGGCGTGCCTGACGTTGCGCGCCGGGGAACAGGAAGTTGTCGCCGCCCGAGCTACCGGTATCGCGCCAGTAGAAGCGGTTGAAGACGTTGTCCAGATTCAGGCGCCAGATCATGGCGTGTTCGCCCCACTGGCTTGCATGTCGCAGGCCGATGTCGAATACGGCGTAGCCCGCCACCTGGGTCAGACCGTTGGGCGTGGCGGGATTGGCCGATGCGGCGCGTCCGCCGAACAGCACGGCCGTGTTGGCCGAGCCCGGTAGGGTCCAATCCAGATAGGCCGCGGCACGACGGCTCGGGATGTTGACCAGTTGATGACCCTCATAGCTGGGCGTCAGGCTGTCCTGTGCGCGGGCACGGATCAGGTTGATGCTGGTGTTCCACCGCAGCGTATCGGAGAGCTGGCCTGCCGCCCATAGTTCCACGCCCTGATGGCGCTGCTGGCCTTGCTCGACGAAGGTAAAGCCGGCAGCACTGGTATCGGGCTGGGCGAACTGGAATGGCTGGCTGAGGCGATACACCGCAATGCCTGCATTGAGGTCCGTGCGGGGGCTGAGTTTCAGTCCGAGTTCTTGCTGGCGCGCCAAGCGCGGCGCAAGAAATTCGCCATCGTTGGAGGTCCAGTACGGCGCTTCATCACCCAGCGACAAACTTTGGCTCCAGCTCGCATACGCGGTGATCTGGGCGCTTGGCTGCCACAGCAAGGCCACTTGCGGCAGGTTGCGCGTGGTGCGCGTGTAGCGAATCAAGCGACCGGAGGATTTCCAAGCGCGCTCTTTCAAGCGCACCTGACGCAGCCCTGCGATCAGTTGCCAGCGATCGCCTAGATGCATGCGGTCGAGTGCGAAGGCGGACGCCTGGCGGCTGTCCAATCGGCGCACCGGATTGCCGGGTTGGTTGGGTGAGGGCGCGAAAACCGGCGGCGCGCGGTGGATGTTGCCGGTGCCGACGTAGTCGTACACGTATGGGCTGCGATCGATCGTGCGCCGAAAGCCGCTGGCACCCAAGCTCAGTTCGTGGTTGACCGGCCCGGTGTCGAACTGGCCATTGAGGGCCACGCGCAGTTCATCGTTGCGGCGGCTGTCGTTGGGGCTGCGGTAGTCGTAGATGTCGTAATCGCCATTGGGCGCAAAGTAGTTGCCCGGCACTTCGCCCGTGGCGCATTCGGGGGCGTAGAAGCAGCCGTAGGCGTAGGCCACGTTGTCATCGATCACGGCGCGGCTGTGGCCGAGGGCGATCTGCAAGTTCCAGTGCTCGGCCACGCGCGAATCCAGGCGCACGCTGGCGTTGCGGGCAAGGATCTTCACCGGCTCCTGCCAGGGCTGATAGCCCAACAGCTGCGTGCGATCGATGTTCTCGGGCACCGTCGTGCCGCCCAAGAGCTGGAAGCCCGAGGCCGAGCGCTGCGCGGTGTCGTGCCAGTTGCCATCGAATCGCAGGGTGGTGTCGTCGCCCAGTTTCCAATCGGCGGCCAAGGCCATGAAGTTGCGTCGGCCATCGGCGTGATCGATCCATGAATCGAGTTTTCCGTGCGCGGCATTCATGCGCACACCGACGTTCGGGCTCAACCACGCGCCCACATCCACGGCCACGTTATTGGCGCCGTCGTTGTCCACGCCAAGCTGTGCGCGACGCACCTTGGCGGGGCGCTTGCTGACCAGATTCACCAAACCACCCGGTGACACGATGCCCGCTTCCAGTCCACCCAGACCCTTGAGGATTTCCACCCGCTCCTTGTCTTCCAGCGCCAGCATCTGTTCGCCGACGAGGGTCAACTGGTTGTGGCGGTAGCCGGTGGCCAGATCGAGCGCGAAACCACGGATCATCAGGTTCTGGTAGTAGCCGACTGGCGCGTAGTTGTCGCCCAACGCGGCATCGCTGCGGGCCAGTTCACTCAAAGATTGCGGTTGACGGTCATCGAGCTGGTCGCGGGTGATGACCGTGATCGCGGCAGGCGTATCTTGCAGCGCGGCATGGCCGAAGCTGCCGAAACTGTCGATTTGGCTGGCGTCGGCGTGATAGCCGCGTGCCACGTCGGCTTTGACCTCGATGGTATCGAGCTCAGTAGCCGACAGCGAATCGGCGTTGTCGTCGGCGTACGCCGCAGGCGCCAGTGCCCCGAGCAGGGCCAAGGCAAGGGAAGAACGGATCGGAAAGTGTCGGAGAGTCATGGTCGTCATCGTCTGGGGAACAACGAAGCGACGGCGATCCGCACGCGCAAGGCGTGTCGGATCTCAAGCTCCCTACGCCGGTCCAAACCGGATCAGGTTCAAAGGGTGTCTCTCAGCCCGAGTTATTCGGGCACCCCCGCTTCAAGGCGCGCATTAGACCACGGCGCGCGACGGATTTCAGCCCCGCCGCGCGCACGATGAGGCTCAGAGCGCGGTGGCGATGGCATCGCGCAGGGCGCGACCTGCGGCCGTGTTGAACCACGCCGCATGGCCCTGCAGAAACTCGCCGTAAGCCAGATCGGCATTGGCCCTGGAGCCGGTGATGGCGTGGAAATACTCCACTTCCGAGAGTGCGAAATCCACATGCACGATGGGCAGAAGATCGGCCAGAAGCTCCAGATCGTCGCGTGTCAATGATCGTTGCGCGTGATAGCCGCGAATCAGGGCGATTGCGATGTCGATGCGTGGGTCGTGACGATCGAGCGTCAACCACGGGATGGCATTGCGTTCGATGGCGGTGGCGAGGTCGAACAGTGCGAAATTGCGTGCCGCAAGGCCAAAATCAAAGACCATGGCGACTTCGGGCGGCACCCCGTGCAATCGCCAGCCCAAGTTGGAGGCATGCCAATCGCCGTGCGTCCAACAGGGAATCTGCGCCGCCAATCGTGCGTGCACGCGTGGCTGCCACGGTTCCAGCACCGCGTACAGATCGGTTTGCCAATCGTGCGCCGCGAGGTAATCGGCCAGCCCCGGACGTTGCGACAGTTGCTGCGCCAGTGCCGTGATCGGATCGCTGGCACAGATCAGCTCACTGCGCGCCACCAGCACATGGCTCTGGCGTTGGGGCGAATCGTAGTTGGTAGCGGCCTGATGCAATCGAGCCAGCATTTGGCCGGCGAGAAAGGCGTGTTCGAGGTTCTGCATCGGTTGCCACGACACCGTGTCGCGATAGGCGTCGCATTCGGCCAGATCGGGCTGCACTTCGTAGACGAACTCGCCGTTGGCATGCGTGCTGTGGCCGGCGTGATCGCGCAGCACCTTGGACACCGGCAGGCCCTGCGCGTGCAGGTGCTGGATGAAGCGGTGTTCCTCACCCAGCGTGGCCGGCGTGCGCACGCGCTGGTGGTGGCGTTTGACGAACAGCACGCCTTGCGTGGTCGCAACCCGCGCCGCCGCCGAAAAGGGGCGTGGGCTGTGCCACACGATGCTTTGCGCTTCACCGGCATCGGGAAAATGCGCCAGAACCTCGCGTGCTTCGTCCAGTCGCAGGGGCGGCCAGTCCGGCGGTGTGGTGTCACCTTCCAGGCCATGGGCAAGGTGTGGGGACTGACTCATGGGTTCGGCGTGCGCGGGCAAGAGATCGGGATTATGGTGGATGCACGTCGTGCTGGTCTGGCTGCGCCAGTGGCCGGTTTCGTCGGCCGTGAAAGCCACGAGGACGCAGTGCGCGCCGCGCGTGACTTCCGGGTCGCCACGCCGGGGCGTGGCGTTTTGATCGCGATCTCGGATCAGGGCTGTTTGTAGACCACGCCGTCTTTCATCACGAAGCGCACGTTCTGCATCCGTGTGATGTCGTCGAGTGGGTTGCCGGCGACTGCAACCACGTCGGCCAGCTTGCCGGCTTCAAGACTGCCAAGATCCTTGTCTTTTTTCAGAAGCTGAGCGGCGTGGGTGGTGGCCGATTGCAGGGCGTACATGGCCGGGATGCCGGCTTCGACCATGTATTGAAACTCCTTGGCATTCTGGCCGTGCGGGTACACCGCGGCATCGGTACCAAAAGCGATCTTTACCCCGGCGCGATAGGCGCGGCCTGCGGTTTGTTGGATCAATGGCCCGACTGCACCCGCCTTGGCGGCCACTTGCGGCAGGTAGTAACCGGGCTTCTCCGCCATTTCGGCCACATAGCGTCCGGCGATGATGGTGGGCACGAACCAGGTGCCGTGTTGCTTCATTAGCTTCATGTCCTCGTCGTTCATGAAGGTGCCGTGTTCGATGGAATCCACGCCGGCGATCACGGCTCGACGAATGGCTTCGGCGCCATGGGCATGTGCTGCCACGGTGAAACCGTAGTCGTGCGCGGCCTTGACGATGGCCTCGATCTCTTCCACCGTCATCTGCGGATTGTCGGCACTGGCGCTCTCGTCCAGCACACCGCCCGAGGGCATGATCTTGAGGAGATCGACGTGGTCCTTGTAATGCTGGCGCACGGTTTTCCAGGCATCGTCCACGCCGTTGATGATGCCGTCCTTGGGGCCGGGATCGCCTTGCAAGTCGGCTCGCAGGCCGTCGGTATCATCGGCATGGCCGCCGGTGGAGCCAATGGCGGCGCCGGCGGTGAAAATGCGTGGACCTGGCACAAGGCCTTGATTGATGGCGTTGCGCAAGGCAACCGAGATATTGCTGCCGTCGCCGAGATTGCGCACCGTGGTGAAACCGGCCTCCAAGGTGCGGCGGGCAAAAATCGTCGAGCGAATGGCGTGATCGGCCACATTCAGGCGAAAGCGATCGGTGCCGCCGGTGGCGCTGGTTTCGCCAGTGAGATGGGTGTGACTGTCGATCAGGCCAGGCAGGCAGGTCTGGTCGCGTAAATCGATGACCGTGGCCCCGGCCACCGGCGCGTGCCCCGCCTGAACGGTACTGATGCGCGTCCCCTTCACCACGATGGTGTGGGCATCGAGCAGCTTGCCTTGAACGGTATCCACGAGATGGCCGCATTGCAGCGCCTGCACGGAACCGGCGTCTGCTGACGCGCCGCTTGCAGCGAAGGGCAGGGCGAGCAGCAGCGGGGCAAGCTTCAGTGCAGACATGGCAGGTCTCGGCGATGGGTTCGCTGCCATGTTAGGCGTGCACGGGCTTGCTGCCAATGGCCACAGCTGCGGCCAATCGTTTGGTCAGTTCTCTCGAAAGCGGCGGTCGTTGTGAGGGAGTAGGTTCGACACCGCAAGCATGGGCTTGCCGGGGTTCAACGGCGCCTCGCCGGCTCGGTTACAGACGTTGGATCAGTTGCGAAACCAGCCGTGCGGCTGAGCCTTCTGCGTGATCGAAGAACAAGGATGGTTCGATCAGCTCCAGCTCAAGCAGACGCGGACCGTCGGGCGTGGGCAAGAGGTCGATGCGCGCATACAGCGGGACAGGAAAGGACAAGGCCTTCAACACGCGCTGTGCCACGTCGTGCTCGGCCTGAGTGGGTGTGCGCGGATCGATCTGTTCGGTGGCAAACAGCAACTCGGTGGCGCCCGATGCGCGTTGCAGCAAGGGGCCTTTGCGAATGGCGTGGGAGAACGCGCCGTCAAAGTAGACCAGCGCGGTTTCGCCGGCGCTGTCCACGGCATCGATATAGGGTTGAACGATCACGGAGCGCCCCTGATCGAGCAAATGCTGCACATGGGCGATGGCCTCGGCTCGCGCTGCACGCACATGCCGGCGGGTATCGCGTGAGCCGGCACTGACGGCGGGTTTCACCACAAACTCGGCGTAGTCCGGAAAGGCATCGGCGGCCTCGCCCGACTCGATGAAGCAGGTTTCCACGATCGGTACGCCGCGCTCGGCCAGATCGCGTAGGTAGTGTTTGTCGCAATTCCAGCGCACCAGTTCCAGCGGATTGAGTAGACGCGTCATCGCCGTTACGCGCTCGCACCACGCGAGAAATTCCGCCAGGCGCTGGGTGTAATCCCAAGTCGAACGCAGCAGGACGCACTCGAACGTTGACCAGTCCACCGCTGGGTCGTCCCAGTCGCAAACCTGTGCGGCGATGCCGGCCGTGCCGAGTGCGGAGAGCAGTTCCGGCAGGTCCTCATCCAGCGTGCGTGCGGCGGCAACGCTGGCGAGGGCAACGCGAAATCCCGCACTCATGCGGGCTTCCGCTCAGGTGCCGCGTGCTTGCATGGTGCGTTCGATGGTCTTGAGTGCGCGTTGCAGGCCGCTGTCGGCGACCAGCGCCACCGGATATTGCTTGTGGAGAGAATCATCATCGCGTTTCAGTACGGGGATCAGTGATGGCGAGTGTTGGACGCTGTTCAGCGCGCCACGCACCACGTCCAAGTCGTTGGCGCCGACGATGACGATATCGTAGGGACGTTCGGCGATCAATTGCGCCAATTCTTCGGCATTCTTCGCAACGTAGGTCCGATGTCCAGCCGCTTCGAGGCGTTGGCGGAAGGCGTCTCGATCCATGGTCTTGGCCTGGGCTTCCGCGCTTTCGCCGTACAACAGAATTTGTGCGGGATGGCGCGAGATGAAGGCCTGATATCGCAAGGCGCTGCCCATTCGGTACATCACCTCGCCACAGGCTTCCACAGGGCCAGTGACTAGGGTCGTACTGCCCAGCAACAGGGCGATCAGGGTGATTCGAGTTGCAATGTGCATGATGTTGTCCTTCGGTTGAGCCTGGTTCGGGATTGCGTCGGTCTTGCACGATGCCGCCTTGGCTTGTGTGTGACGGGTGGCGGCTTCCGTCAGAACTCCCGCGTCAGCCTCACTTCAATGGCGTGGCGGAAATTGATCACCGATTCCCCCCAGAGCATGTCGTGCCATGCTGCTGAAAGGGTGTAGGGCGAGGAAAAGTGGTAGTCGAATCCGATACCGGCTTCGGCAAAGTCATGTTTGACGATCTGGTCGTGGTGGTACCAATAGTCGTTGCTGCGGCCGGCCGTCAGCGGTCCCAATTCCTGCAGCGAATACCCGTCGCCCTTCTTGCCGATGGTGAACACGCGCGCAGTGAGTCGTTCGTTGATGAACCACCCCAGTTCCAGCTCCAGACGATGGTGGCTCATTCGCGTATCCAGCACCTTTTCCGTCAACACATAGCCGTAGCGCGCACGGTAGTAGAGGTTGGTGAAATCGAACTGGTGGGCCAATTCCAGCGCCGGCTCCAGCTTCCAGATCCGCTGGCCAGGTGCGGCGTTGGAGAAGAAGGTGTAGTTGTGGCTTGGGATCCAGACGGTCAACGAAGGCGTCAGAAACCAGCCGGGGCGCGGTGTGGCATGGTAGGACGCGCCGAAATGCCAATCTTGCCACGTGCCGTGATAACGATCGTCGTCCTGGAAACGTGATTCGGGGCGCTGTGGATTCAATGCAGGCATGTTGCGGCACTGCACCGGCTCGGTGGTCGGACAGTGTGGTGAACCGTGAAAAACGTTCGAAACAAATGGGATGCCGGCGCGCAGCGACCAACGGTCGGACAGGAAATACTGGGCGTCGAGTTGAAGCGAACGCATCGTGCCTTCGCCAGCGTCGATAACCGTATGGCTATCGCGGCGCAGGCCATCAACGTAGGTTTGCTGGTAGCCGATCGAGATGCTGCCATGGCCGGCGGCGGGTGTTCCGGACGGATTCCCTTCGTCAGCCCAAGCTGCGGGCATGCTGAGCGTCAAGATTGCAGTTAGCCAAAGTATCTTGCGAATCGACATGGGCTGGCGTTGTAAGTGGTGATCAAGGAGATTCATCTGCTTCCCTTTGTCTGTGCTGTTCGGCTGGAGAAGGGGCGCGTGGGCAGGGTTGCCACGGTCTCGTGAGAATCATTACTCGAAAAGGTGGCGGCGATTACAGGCTCGGCCGTGATCGCGAAGATAACGGGGTTCGACCACTCGTCACGGGTGGCTTCAAGGTCCAGACTGACGATGCGTTTTTCAGGATGAGGGTTGGGCAGCCTTGGGTTGTTCACCCATTGCATGCGGCTCAGGCCGATCAGGCGTAGGAAGTCACTGCGCACCCAGCCGACAGGCACCAGGCGATCGGCAACACCGAGACCGGAGACTTCGAGTTGTGTGCGTATTGGTAGATCGGCTGTGCTGCCATCGGCATAGTGGAGGCGAACCAGGGCATAGTCGCGGATGCCTTGCGCCGGTACGGCAAGTGGAGCAAACAAGAGCACGTGAAATGCAGCCAGCGGCACGTCCGGCGTTTGGATGCCGGTCACGCGCTCGAAGCCTTCTCGGTTGCGCTGCAGTTCGATGACGCCGCGCAAGTCGTATTCCACCCCGTCGATGCGTGCCAGTCCCAGGCGCATGCCCACATAGCCTGGCATGGTGCTGGAATTGATGTCGGCTCGCATGTCGGTCGCGCGGTTGTAGGCGGCAGTCAGGTCCAATTGCATCGGAGTTGCAGACGGATCGCGTTGTGGGATCGGATAGCCACGCACGGTGCGCGCCGCCACAAAGCTTGGTCGCGCTTGTACTGGAGGGGGCGCGCCAGGGTCACGGCTACGCAGGCGTTTGCGCTGGGCTCGTTCAGGCAAGGCGATGACTTGCAGGCCGTCCTCGTCAGGGGCCAGCAGCTGGGTCAGCGCCCGAAGTTCGGCCACGGGCCGCGTATCAGGTGCAATCGGCCAAATATTCCACGGCCGGAAGCCACCGAGCAGGGTGCGATCATCAGGGGCGAAGGCGAGGTGGTACGGCAAGGCATAGGTGCCAGCACTCAATTGCAGCGGGGGTCCGATCGGATCGAGCGTGGCGGTATCGTAGATTTGAACCACGCGGCCGAAGCCGTGCGCGATCATTCGGCCATCGTGGCTACGCGCGAAAATGGCCGTGGGTTCGACGTGGTTGGTGCGTGGGGTGGCGATGACTTGTTTCGAGCCGGCGTCGAGCAGGTCTTGGTCGCGCGTGGCAAGCAAGGGCTTGCCGTGCGTTACCGTCAGCCCGACCGGGAACACGCCAGGCACCTGACGCCGCTCCAGCACCGTGCCATCGCGTGGATTCCACAGAAGGAGTTCAGCGGCATTGGCAAAGCCATCGTCGGCCTCACGTGCCATGAGCCAGAGCGCTTCCGAGCCGGGCACGAAGGCGGCCCACGTCACCGGCCAGCCTGGATCGTGATCGACATGGCCGATGCGTTCGAGGCGGCTTGAGAACACATCGGTGCCGGCTGTGGACGTGCCCACGGCAAGCAGGCGCTGGCCATCATCAGACAGTTCAAACTGACGCAAGGGTCCCGGAATCGTCACGGTGGCCAGTTGCTTGCCGTGGTCGAGATCGATGCTGAGTATCTGGATCTCGAAACCGGTGAGGCCATTGCTGCCGAATCCGAGATAGGCGAGCTCGCCCTTGGCATCGAGCGTGAGGTAGAGCGGATTGGCCGGCAGGGATACCGGGGCGATGTGCTGCGCCATCGTGTCGGTGTCGAACACATGGAGAGCCGGTCCTGAAGCGACCACCAAGAGGCGTCCCTGTGCAGTGAGTTCGGCGAAGTTCGGCGGTTGGGGCACGCTGCGCCACGGCGTCGGTGGGCTGCCGTCGATGGATACGACGCGGACTTTGTTCCACGCGACGTCTGGCAGATGTTTGCCGTCGAAGTACACGTTGCCCGCCATTTGGCCATCGCTGGGAGCCTGCGCGGCCAGTTGTGCGGCCGGCGCGATCCGCCATAGGCGAACTTCTCCGCTCATGTCGGCACTGGCCAGCAAACGTACGCGCAGCGCGATGCCGAGGGCGTTGGTGCCGGCGCGTTCCGCGCGCGAGGGCGAACTGATCAGGCGTGTGGCGCCGGGCGCATTGGGACCGGGTTCGGGAAGCCGCCAGAGCGCAGTCTGGCCCAGGCCGGTCACCACCAGAAGGCGTTCTTCGCGGTCTATAGCGACTTCGTGCGGCTCAAAATCGTTGAGCATCTGTCCTGCATTCAGCGGCTCGCCGCTGGCCACGTCGAAGGCGAAGGCTGCGCCGTCCCAGCGCACGGCACCCAGCCAGGTGTCATCTTCACTGAAGGCAAGCCAAGTGACTTCGCGCCCGTTCGGGGTGTGGAGTTGGCGGGTCTTGCCGCTCTCGACATCGACGAGGTAGATATTGCCGCGTGAATCACCGACGGCGAGCAGGCGACCGTCCGCGCTTTCCATCCACGCGGTCAGTGGGGCGTGGATGCCGGTGAGGCGCAGCGAGCTGCCGTCGCGCGGATCGCGCAAGGTCAGCACGCCGTTGTCTTCCGTCTGTTTCTCGGCCAAGTAGCGGCCATCGCGCCCCAGCAGTGCCGCCGACACATTCGAGCGCGGCGACGGCCATGCACGGCCGAGGGCTTGCCACGGGCTGACTTGCCACAGTTGTACCTGGTCGTCGCGGTTCCGCAGCAGGGCATGGCGGCCGTCCGCGCTGAACACGGCTTCGGCCGGACGGGCGAAGTCGGGCGGGAAGGCAATAAGTCTGCTGTGCGACAAGTCAAGCAGGAAGCTGTCGTTGTGCGACGGGCTGGCGAGGTAATCGAACCAATCGAGCGTCACCACCAGACGTTGGTTGTCGATGAAGCGCAGGCGGCGTGGCAGGCGCAGCTCGCCGTCTGAGGTTGGCATGTCGGAAACATCGACGCGCCCACGTTCTTCCAGCGTGGCCGTGTCGTACCAACGCACGCTGAAATCGTTGAACGCCAAAGCCAGAAGCGCGCCATCGTGGCTCAGGGCGCTGGCGAGCGGATCGGCATCGGGGATCACCATGCGGTCGATCAGGTTCACGCCCTGCGACAACACCATGCCAATTTCGCGGCGCTCGATGCTGTGCGGATCGGAAAGGCCTTCGCGCTCCTGCTCTTCGATGTTGTCCAACAAAGGGGTCAGTGCGGTGAAGCCACGACCTTCCTGCATGAAACGAGCGGCCGCTTCGTGCCGACTTTGCCACAGTCGTGTTCTGGCCTGGGTGGCATTGATGCTGGCCGTGAGTGCGTTGGCATCGGCGCGGCGCCATTGCTGGAGGGTGGCTGCAAAACCGATCACCAGTGCGGCGATGGCCAAGGTCAACGCCGCCGCCAATTTCGGCTCGCGACGTGCCCAACGGCCCACACGTTGCAAAGGCGGCAGCGGGCGAGCCAGCACCGGACGACCTTCCAAAAAACGCGCAAGATCGTCGGCCAATGCGCGAGCACTGGCATAGCGACCTTGCGGGTCACGTTGCAGGCACCCGAGGATGATGGCTTCCAGATCGAGTGGTAGGTGTGGCACGTAGAGACGTGGGCTGCGCACCGGCTCGCTGCGCACCAAGTCGAGGGTGGAGATCGCGCTGTCACCGCGATACGGCGGCTCGCCGGTGACCAAATCGTGCAGCACGGCCCCCAGGCCCCAGATGTCGGTAGCGGGGCTCAAGGGTTGAGTACCGACGACGGCTTGTTCCGGGGCCATGTAGCTGGGCGTGCCGGAGATTTCCGTGTTACCGAGGGCCATGAGCGGATCGAATTTGCGTGCCAGCCCGAAATCAGCCACGTGCGCGGTGCCGGCTTCATCCAGCAGGATGTTGGCGGGCTTCAAGTCGAGGTGGAGCACGTTGAGGCTGTGGGCATAGGCCACAGCCTCAACCACCGGCAGCATGAGCGCGGCCGCGCGGTACGGATCAAAGCGACCTTCGGCCCGCAATGCGTTGGCCAGGCTTCGCCCGCGCACCAGGCGCATGCTGAAAAAATGCAGATCCTCGGCGGTGCCGACTTCATAAACCGTGACGATATTGGGGTGCTGCATGCGCGCGGCATGTCGTGCCTCACCGAGGAAGCGGTCGACGAAATCGCGTGAGGCCCACGGTCCGGCCGCGAGGAGTTTGATGGCGACTTCGCGTTCCAGATCCAGTTGCCGCGCGCGGTAAACCATGCCCATGCCGCCTTGGCCGATGCGCTCAAGCAGCTCGTAGTTGCCAAACTGGCGCTGTTGCGGGTCGGCGAGGTCCAGTTCGAGGGCGTCGGCTGGCAGTAGGGCCAGTGGGGCCGATACATCGGTGAATCGTGCTTCGGTGGCACCGCCGAACGCCAGTTCGGCAAGCGCGGCATGGACCGCCCGCGCGCGCGGCGGTGGCGGCGCAAGGGTCAGGCCAGGGTCGGAAAGCTCAGGGCCTTGGATGGAGGAAGCCATGCAAGGTCCTCTGTTCTTCGAGCAGATCGGCGGGTGAGTCGACGGTGTCGGACAACTCTCGGGCGACCAGCTCGCGAAAGCGTTGGCGCAGGCGCTTGAGCGCCACGATCATGGCCAATTGGCGGTGTCCCAGTTCGCGTGCCAAGGTGTTGTATTCGCCCGGTGATGGATCGATCGCCAGAAACGGCCGCATGAGCTCATACATTTGCAAATGTCCGCTGTAGCGGGCTTCTTCCCGCAAACGTTCGAGTGCCCGTTCGATGACTTCGGCCGCGAAAGCGTGTTGAAAGACTTCGTCCGGCGTGGCGGCGGTGTTCTCGCTCAGGAGTTGGGATTCGAGTTGATCTATGGTCGGCGCTTGCAAGGTCGCCTCGGCCGCCGCAAGGTTGCCCCAGTCCCCTGCAACGAAGGCCGAAAGACGCTCCAGCAGGAAGTCGCGGAAGCGCGGGCGTGATGGGGAATCGGAACGCAAGGGGTGTTGCAGCAATTCGGCAAAGAAACTGCGCGTGACGTGCTGCGCCTCATCGGGAGTGCAACCACCTTTGCGCACGTAGGCATAGACGGGATACCAATAGCGGCGGCACAGCTCGCCCAGTGCCTCGGAGGACTTTGGCAGGGTTGGATCATGGTTCATTACCAACGACCAGCAGGTGGTCGAAAAGCGCGATAAGGAGTCAGGGGTGGGCGACATCGTGGCAAGCTTCCTTCATGTCGGCGGGAGCGGGGTGCACAACGGAAAGTGGCCGGTGCCGTTCATGACCGGAAGGCTGAACCCAGTGCGGCGCGCAGTTCATGCAGCTCCTGCTTGGCCGCATTCGCATCATCGGCCGTTTGGGCGATTTCCTGATGCACCAGCTCGCGCAGCCGGTGACGCAGACGATGGACCGCTACCGCAAGCGTATTGCGACGAAGGTTCAGCGCGGCCGCGACCCGACCGTAATCGGCGTCGGCCGGGCGCTCGGTGAGAAACTCGCTCAGGTGTTCGAACAGGTCCAGCTTGTCGACGGACTGTGCTTCGGCGCGAAGGCGGGCCATTGCGGCGTCTAGTACGGCCAGCGCCCAGTCGCGGTCGAAGGTCGCTTCCGGGCTTTCCTCGCTGGGCGTGGCCAAGCCTTCGCTGGCAGGGGATTGATCCTCGAGCGACTCGAACAACAAGCCGCCGCCGTGCTTGAGCCGCTGTGCATGGACATGCTGATCGTAGAGGAAGCGTTTGACGGCGGTCAGCAGATAGGCACGAAAACGACCGCGCAAGGGGTCGGCGCCGTTGTTCCAGCCGCGTTCGAGAAACTCCAGAAAGAAGGCCTGAGTCAGGTCCTCGGCAAGGTCGTGGTCGCGAACTTTGCGGCGGACAAAGGCCAGCACGGGCGCGCGATAGGTTCCGCACAGGGTTTCCAATGCGGCGCGGGCCTCACGCGGATCGCCGGCCGCGTTCAGCACCAAGCTCCAGCGCGTGGTCTGGAATCGGCTCATCGTGATCGCCCCCATGGATGACCTGTGGCCATTATGACCCTGCGCCACGCGCAACGCTGCATTCGCGCGGCGCCAATGCGTGGCGCTTTTCGGGGCATGACATTGCGCTGGCGCGCGTCGCCGCTTGGTCGTACGGCGCTGGGAAGAGCTCGGCGGCAAGCCCAGGGGATCCGTGGCGAGGGGAGTTCGAGTGAGCATGGCGCGGCTCGTCTGGTCAGGCCAAAGTGGGGAAGCATTGACCATGTATTCCACAAACCGCGCCAAGGATTACGGCGGCATGGTCGGTGATCGGCTGGAAAACCGGTTGGGATGCGGTCACGGTTTGCGGACATGGCATCCTGACGTCACCATGAACTGTGTCATCCATTCCACGTGCACCCATGAACGACATCGTTGATTCGCTTCGCCATGCGCCCCTGTTGTGTGTCATCCAAGCGTTGGCCAGTGGCCGTACACAGAGTGCCGCGTTGACGCGGGCCTTTCTTGAGGCCATTGAGCACGATGGGCACCTTCGCGCCTGGGTCCATGTGGATGCCGAGGGTGCGATGGCGGCGGCGCGAGCCGCCGATGCGCGGCGCGCTGAGGGCAAGGCGCGCGGTTGGCTCGATGGCGTGCCCTTGGCGATCAAGGACAATATCGATGTGGCGGGTATGCCGACTCTGGTGGGACTGCCGGCACGACGAGAAGCCACACCGGGCAAGGACGCCTTCATCGTCGCTCGTTTGCGCGCAGCGGGCGCCGTGTTTCTCGGCAAGACCGCATTGGACGAAGCCACCTTGGGCACAGTCGGGCGCAATGTGCATCATGGCGATACGCACAATCCGGTGTGGCCTGAGCGTGTCAGTGGAGGCTCATCGGCTGGCTCGGCGGTGGCGGTGGCAGCCGGTCATGCGGTCGCGGCGCTGGGCTCGGATACGCTGGGTTCCACGCGCTTGCCGGCGGGTTTCTGTGGCGTGGTCGGGCTGAAACCCACCACCGGCGAATTGTCATGTCGCGGCCTGGTGCCGTCCTTGCGGCGACTGGATTGCCCCGGCCTGATCGTGCGCAGTGTCGGCGATCTGGATCCCTTGTTGCAGGTGATGGCCGGCTACGATCCGGACGACCCGCGTTCGCGTCGGCGGCGCGTGGCGCTGGCCGCACCGGACTGGGATCCTTCGAGCCTGCGCGTGGGTGTGCCCGATGGCTTGGCCGAGATCGGCACCGAGTCGGATGTTCTCGCCACGTTCGAGTCGGCCGTGGCGCGAGCCTCGTCGATGTTGGCGAGTGCCAGCATGGCGCGCTTCGACTGGAATGCGCTGGAGATTCCCGGCACGCGTCGCGCCGCCTTGTTGCTGATGGAGGCCGAATTGCTGGCCACCCACGGCGAGGATCTTGCCGGCGCCAGTCCGGCCCTGTTGTCGATGCTGGATTTTGCGCGCAGAAAGTCTGCCGTCGATGCGGCCGTGGCCGATCGCCGGCTGGGTGCGCATCAGCGCCGGGTGCGGCACCTGTTCGAACGCTTCGACGTGTTGCTGTTGCCGCTCGCTCCGGTGCTGCCACCGCGTTGCGATCAGCCTGAGCCAGGCAATCTCGCCGACTTCACCGCGCTGGCCTCGATGGCGGGATGCCCGGCCTTGGCCTTGCCCTTGGGCGCAGGCGCAGGCCTGCAACTGGTCGGCCAGCCGGGCAGCGATCTGCGTTTGTTGGAACTGGGTACGGTGCTGGAATCGGTGCTGGAGTCACAGCACGATAACTGATCGGATGTGGTCGGCTCTCAGTTCACCAGCATCAGCGCCACGCCCGGCAGAGTCAGTGCCACACCGATCAGGCCGCGACGCCCGAGTGGCTCGCGCAGGTACCACCACGCCAGCAACACGATGAATACCGATGAGGTTTCGTTGAGCACGGCCGCGATCGAGGCCGGTGCGTACTTGTAGCCGGCCAGCCACAGCACCATCGACAGGCATTGGCCGAAGAATGCGGCCAGTGCCAGGAGTTTCCAGTCGATCCTGCGTCCACGGGTGCGCAGCAGTTCCAGTTGTCCACGAACCGCGGCGATCAAGACCAAGCCCAGCAGCGCACCCACCAGACGCAAGAGCGTGACCCAGCCCAGCAGGTGAGCTTCGAGCACGGGCTTGATCATCACGATGGCAACGGCCATGAGGATGATCGCAACCAGACCGATCACGATCGACAACCCGTGCGAATGTTCCGTCGGCGCAGGTGATGCCGGTGCATCGGGCAGCGGAAGCTCCGGTGCCGGCACCGGTTCGCCGACCACAACCCGCGCCGGGCTTGGGCGTTTGGCGATGACCAGCACACCGGCCATCACCAGGCATAGGCCAGCCACTTGCCAGATCGTCAGGCGCTCATCCAGCCAGATCAGGGACAATACGATCACCATCGGACTGTAGGCATTGCCGATGACACCCATGCGTCCGGCGCCCAAGCGCGAGAGCGCGACGAAGTACAGAGTGTCGGCCACGGCGATGCCGAGAAAGCCGCTGGCCAGCGCCACAAGGACGTCGGACCAGGGCATCCAGGGCGAAGCCGTGCCATGCAGCACCCATGGCAATGGCAGCAACATCAACAGAACCAGCAGGTTCTTGTTGAAGTTGAGGGTCAAGGCCGGCAGCTCGCGCACGAGGTGTCGGTAGAGGATCACGCCGACCGCCCAGGTCATTGCGCTCAACAGTGAGAAAATTTCGCCAAGGCCGATCTGCATCTGCACATTATCGGGCAGCCCAACTTCCGCACTTCCCGCGCAAAAAAGCGGCTGTTTTGTGTGATGACAAGCCGACGGATCAATAGCTTACTGGCGGATTCGGCGGTGATTTGAAAAATCTCTGTAGTCACACGTTATGCTCATAATATCGTTGACAT
>CAUJJS010000068.1 GCA_963205415.1 Pseudomonadota bacterium | reverse complement strand
TTGCTTACGCTGAGACAATAGTTTCATCGGAAAAAGATCCCCAGATTGATGGATGGCATGAAGGTGGACGGACCTGCATCGAAATATCGGATGCACCACCGATGGTTGGTCGTTGATTGGCGCCGGACCCGGCGAAAATCGCCCCCGTTCCAGAGTTTAGCATTGATTATGCCGATTGGCAGCAGCTCGGCTGCCGCCGCGCGCTTGAAGGGTGAAGTTGCCTTCCTGCGATCGCGAGTTATGGCCATTCGTGTTGGCAGACTTGTAGCATTCAGACTTTTCTGCCCCGGGGTCGAGCCATGACTGCCACACGGCGATTGCGCTGTCAGACCACGTCCGATCGGCGGCTCGAACAGGGCTTGGTGGCCATTCGGCGCGAGCTGGAATTGCCAGATGGCTTTGATGCCATGGTCGAAGTTGCGGCTGAGGCGGCGGTCGCACAGGCGCGCTGGCCGGACTTGGATCGCAGCGACATCCCGTTTGTCACCATCGATCCGGCCGGGGCCAGGGACCTCGATCAAGCCTTGCAACTGGAGCGGCGAGGCACGGGCTATCGGGTGCATTACGCCATCGCCGATGTGGCCGCCTTCGTGCGGCCGGGTGATGCCATTGACGTGGAAGCACGGGCGCGTGGGGAAACGCTGTATGGGGCAGACACCAAGATTCCCCTGCATCCCAAGGCGTTGTCGGAGGACGCGGCCTCGCTGTTGCCGAACCAATTGCGGCCGGCACTGCTCTGGAGCATCGATCTGGATGCGGGGGGTGAAATCACGGCGACCGACGTGCGCCGCGCGCGTGTCAAAAGTCGCGCACAACTGGATTACGACGGGGTTCAAGCCTTGATCGATGGCGGCCGGCACGATCCCGTGTGGGGCCTTCTGCGTGAGGTCGGAGAATTGAGACAAGCCTGCGAGAAGGCACGCGGCGGCATCAGCCTGCCTTTGCCATCGCAGGAAATCAGCGTGGACGAGGCGGGCAAATGGCAACTCGCGTTTCGTGCGCGGCATCCGGTGGAGGACTGGAATGCACAAATTTCGCTTCTGACCGGCATGGCCGCGGCCGAACTGATGCTGCGCCATCGCATCGGCATCTTGCGCACCTTGCCGAGCCCGGCGGCGATCGATATCGAACGCTTGCGGCGCAGTGCCTCGGCCTTGGGTGTTGCTTGGCCCCAGTCGCTGGATTATCCGGCCTTCATCCGCAGCCTCGATCCGAGCAAGCCCGCGCATGTCGCGATGATGGTGGATGCCACCAGCGTGTTGCGCGGTGCGGCCTATGTCGCCTTCGATGGCGAGCTTCCCGAACAGGGCCGGCATTCGGCACTGGCTGCCAACTACGCCCACACCACCGCGCCCTTGCGGCGTTTGGTCGATCGTTTCGTGGGTGAAATCTGCGTGGCGCTGTGCGCCAAGGCGCCCGTGCCCGATTGGGTGCGCGAGGCGCTTCCGACCTTGCCGGGACTGATGGCGCAGTCCAATCGGCGTGCCAGCGCGTACGAGCGGGCCGTGCTTGATCTGGCCGAGTCGGTGGCCCTGAGCGCGCGCGTGGGCGACGTATTTGACGCCAACGTGATTGATGTCGATGCCAGAGACGCGCGGCGGGGTCAGGTGATGCTGCTGGAGCCGGCGGTTACCGCACGGATCGAGGCCGCTCAAGCGCTGCCGCTGGGCGATACGGTCCGCGCGCGTTTGCTTGAATCTGACCCGGACACCCGCCGTACCCGTTTTGTGTGGGCGGACTGAGCGTACAGCCCACGCCAAAACGATGGGGCGTTACCAATGACAATACTTCTCGATTTGCCCTCGCCCGTGCACAAGGCGTCATACTTCGGTCGTTCACGTTGGGAGCACAGCCATGAAAGGCCATCCGGAAGTCATCGATTACCTCAATTTCCTGCTGCGTGGCGAACTGGCCGCACGCGACCAGTACTTCATCCACTCGCGCCGCTATGAGGATCAAGGTCTCAACGCGCTGTACCAGCGGCTCGATCACGAGATGCAGGAAGAAACCCAGCACGCCGATGCGATCTTGCGACGCATCCTGTTTCTGGAAGGCGAGCCGGACATGCGCGCCGAGGCCTTCGAGCCGGGTACCACGGTTGAGAGCATGTTGCAGAAGGATCTGGACACCGAATACGCCGTGCGCGCGCATTTGGTGAAGGGCATCGCCCTGTGCGAGCGCCACGGCGATTACGCCAGCCGCGAGATCCTCGTGACCCAGCTCAAGGACACCGAAGAAGACCACGCCTATTGGCTGGAAAAGCAATTGCGCTTGATCCAGATGATTGGCCTGGAGCGTTACCAGCAGAGCCAGATGCGCGGTGGCGCGGGTTGATCCACGCGGCGCGCTACAGCACCACCTGATCGTTTTGCAGCGGCACCGAAGCGCGCCATCCCAGCTCGCGCACGATGCGCTCGCGTAAGGCTTCGGAGGCCTCCGGTTCGCCATGCACGATCAACACCTGGCGCGGCTTTTCCTGGAAGCCCGAGAGCCAGCGCATCAGTTCATCGCTGTCGGCATGGGCCGAGAGCATGGGCAACTCGGCTATCTCGGCCTGCACCGCAATCCAGCGCCCGTGCAGCTTTACATCGCGTGCGCCATTGAGCAACTTGCGTCCGCGTGTGCCGGCCGCTTGAAAGCCGGAAAACAACAGGGTGTTGCGGGTATCGCCGGCGAAGGCTGCGATGTGATGCAGCACGCGGCCACCTGTGGCCATGCCGCTGGCCGAAATGATGATTTTGGGGAAGGTGTTGGCAGAAAGCGCCATGGATTCTTCCATGTCGCGCACATAGTGCACGGCATTGCAGGCGGCCTCGTAATCGCTCGGTTCAAGTTTGTGATCTTCGGGATGACTGCGCAGCAATTCACTGGCGCTGGTGGCCATGGGGCTGTCCAGATACACCGGCACATGCTGCAGGCGGCCTTGCTGGCGCAGCTTCCATAGCAGCTGGATCAAGATCTGGGTGCGTCCTACCGCAAAGGCCGGAATCAAGACGGTGCCGCCACGTTTCATGGTGCGCTCGATGACCCGGCCCAGGGCATCGACGGGATCTTCCCGGGAATGGACGCGATCGCCGTAGGTCGATTCGATCACGATCACGTCGGCCTGCGGTACTGGTTCGGGTGCATGCATCACCGGGTCATCGAAGCGCCCGAGGTCGCCGGAGAACACGATGCGTTGCCCGCCAATGTCGATTTGCGCGGTGCATGCGCCGAGGATGTGCCCGGCGCGGCGAAAGGTGAGCTGCGCCCCGCCCGGTAGGGGATAGGGTTGATGCAACGGCACCGTGCTGAAACGTTCGATCGCACGTTCGGCATCGGCCACTCGATACAGCGGCAAAGCCGGTGCATGGCGCGAGTAGCCCAAACGATTGGCTTGTTCGGCGTCTTTCTCCTGCAGCCAGGCGCTGTCCAGCAGGATGAGGCGGGCAATGGCGCGGGTGGCGGCGGTCGCATGCACGCGGTGCTTGTAGCCATCCAAGATCAGACGCGGCAGATAGCCGCAGTGATCCAGATGTCCGTGGGTGAGCACCACAGCATTGATGTCGCGTGGCTCGATTGGAAGGCGCTTCCAGTTGAGCTCGCGCAGATTCTTCATGCCTTGAAACAGGCCGCAATCGATCAGGATGCGGGTGTCATCAAACTGCAACAGATGCTTGGAGCCGGTAACGCTGCCAGCCGCGCCAAAACAAGTGAGTGAAAGCATGGTTGCCCCTGTGTGATTTCGCCCACCGTCATGATGCCGGGTTTTGCCGCCGATGGCGCGTGCGAACTGTTCAAGCTTTCAGCGCAAGAGCACCTGCGCGTGCCGAGCCGCGATCCATTCTTCATTGGTTGGCTCCACCGCCACGCGCACGCGACTGGATGGCGTGGAAATGGTTGCGGCATGGCGGTTGTTGGCCGCTTCATCCAGCGCGATGCCGAGAAAGCCCAGATCGCGGCAAATGCGCTCGCGCAGAAAGGCGTTGTGTTCGCCGTTGCCTGCGGTAAAGACGAGAAGGTCCAGACCGCCCAGCACGGCGACCAAGGCACCGATCTCGCGCACGATGCGGCGCACGTAAAGCGCCAGTGCCAAGCGCGCACGTTCACCGGTTTCACCGGCATCGTTTTCGTGCTGCACGATCACGCGCGGTTCGGCTGAGATGCCGGACACGCCCAAGAGGCCCGACTGGTGGTAGAGAATCTGCCCGACATCCTCCAGCGTGCGCTTCTCGATTTCCATGAGGTACAGCAGTGCGCCGGGATCAAGTGATCCAGTGCGGGTGTTCATCATCAGGCCATCGAGGGCGGAAAAGCCCATCGTGGTGGCGACGCTCGCAAGGTTTTGCATCGCACACAAACTGGCACCGCTGCCGAGGTGCGCCACGATCACCCGACCTCGGGCGAGATCACAGTGACGCTCGGGTAGGACGTGGCTCATGTATTCGTACGACAGTCCGTGAAAACCATAGCGGCGCAGGCCGTGTTGCCAAAAGGCATACGGCAGCGGCAGGGCTTGTTCGACCGCAGGCAGGTCGTGATGGAAGCCGGTATCAAAGCACGCGATTTGTGGCCAGTCCGGGTGCTGCTGGAGCAGGATCGACATGGCTTTGAGCGGGAAGGGCTGGTGCAGGGGCGCCAGTGGAATCAGCGCGCGCAACTCGTCGATGAGGGATTGGGTGACGCGAGTCGGTGCGAAGTATTTTTGTCCACCATGCACCACACGATGCGCGACGCTGACCTGTCTTCCATCTTCAATGCGGGCCTCGACCCGCACAAGGATGCGGTGCAAGGCATCGGTGTGCGGATGATCGGCATCGAGCGACAGCGCACAGGACTCAGCATCGGACAGACTCAGTTGCGGGCTCGGTCCACCGATGCCATGCACCTTGCCGCCCCAGATTGGAGTGCGCGACACGGCATGGTCAGCGGCTTCGAACAGCGCGAACTTGATGCTGGACGAGCCGCAGTTGAGGACGAGGATCACGTTCATGAACAACGTCAGGCGGCGGTGTAGCCGCCATCCACGACCATGGCGCTACCGGTAATGAAGCTGGCACCTTCCGACAGCAGGAAGACTGTCGCGTGGGCGATTTCTTCGGGATGTCCGATGCGCCCGATCGGGTGCAGGCCGACCATGGCGGCGCGCTCGGCTTCGCTGAGCACATCGAGGATCGGAGTGTTGACGTAGCCTGGGTGGATCGAGTTGATGCGAATGCCTTGGCTGGAATACGTCAGCGCTGCAGCACGGGTGAGACCGGTGACGCCATGTTTGGCAGCGGTGTAGGCCGGTGCAGCGCCAATGCCAACCAGGCCGAGAATGGATGACATATTGACGATGGCGCCACCGCCGGACTTCAGGATCGCCGGAATCTGGAAGCGCAGGCCGTATTGCACCCCGCTCAGGTTGATCGCGATCACGCGCTGCCAGTCTTCGGGTGACAGCTCACCACAGGGTTTGAGTGCGCCGGAAATCCCGGCATTGTTGAAGGCAAAATGCAGGCTGCCAAAGTGCTCGATGGCCTGACTCACCGCCGCTTCGGCATCCTCGGGACGGGAAACATCTCCGGTGTGGGCGCTGGCCTTGCCGCCCTTGCTGCGGATCTCGGATACGACCCTGGCAACGGCCTCGGCGTGCAGATCGGAGACCACCACATTCAGGCCGTTTGCGGCCAGCAGCTGGGCTGTGGCGGCTCCGATGCCGGAACCGGCACCGGTAACCAAAACGGTGTTTCCCTTGAATGAGTAACGCATGATGGCCTCCGGCAGGAATGGGTCAGCAGGGTGAAGTGCGGTAACGGCGCGCCAGCAGCAAAGCCACGGCGCAGGACGCAAGACGCGCATCGCGCGCATCGGCGCGACTGGTCAAGACGATCGGCACACGTGCGCCCAAGACGATGCCGGCGCTATCGGCGTGGCCGAGGTATTCCAGTTGCTTGGCCAGCATATTGCCCGATTCCACATCCGGCACCACCAGCACATCGGCTTGCCCTGCAACCGGCGAGTGGATGCCTTTGACCTTGGCCGCTTCGGGCGAGACTGCGTTGTCCAGCGCCAGCGGGCCGTCGAGGATGCCGCCGACGATCTGGCCGCGATCGGCCATCTTGCACAGGGCTGCGGCATCGAGGGTGGTTTGCATGCGCGGGTTGATGGTTTCCACCGCTGACAGAATGGCGACCTTGGGCGTGGCCACGCCCAGCACCTGCGCCAATTCGATCGCATTGCGCACGATGTCGGCCTTCTGCGTCAGGTCTGGGGCGATGTTGATCGCCGCATCGGTGATGATGAAGGGACGCGGATAAGCGGCCGTTTGCATCACGAAGCAATGCGACAGCCGACGCTCGGTCCGCAGGCCCACTTCGGGCACGAGGATGGCGCTGAGGTATTCATCGGTGTGCAGACTGCCCTTCATCAGGGCTTCGACCTCCCCACGGCCGGCCATCTGTGCGGCCAAGGCCGCGGCCGCATGGCTGTGCGGCGCGTCGATGATTTCGCATTGGGACACATCGAGACCTTCGCGTTCCGCCACCGCCAGAAGCTTGGCCCGAGGTGCCACCAGCACCGGCGTGCTGATGCCGGCATCGCGGGCATCCAAGGCGCCGGCCAAACTGCGTGCATCGCAGGGATGCACGACGGCGGTGCGCAAGGGTGGCAGGCCGCGACAGGCCGCCACCAAGCC
>CAUJJS010000067.1 GCA_963205415.1 Pseudomonadota bacterium | reverse complement strand
CCTACCATTTCGAGCGTGCGAATGCGGATCCGCAAGACGATGCACTACCCGTGGTGACCGAACGGCAACTTGTCTTCCGCTGGAAGATTGGCCTGAATACCCTGCGGCGCGAGCGCATAAGACGTCTCGATAGCGCCATGAGAACCCCGCGAAGATGCCCTTCGCCAAGCGCCTCACCGCACCACCTCCCATGTGTCGGAATCGTGGCTTCCCATGGTTCCGGAACGGTGGCTTCTCATGGGCGGAATTTCCACACGAGCATCAAAGGATTCAATCCACATTGATCTCCCGAAGGCTGACGCCCAGCAAAGCCGCCATCGCGCATACCGCGTAATACGCCCCAACGCGCCAGCCGCTGGCGCGGCGAGCGCCGGTCACCACTTTGAGGGCCAAGCGACCTGCGGGGCTGCCGGTGCGGGTGATTGGGGTTTCCCCCATCCGTGGTACCTCAATCGGCAACTCGTGAAGTAGATCCTTTCGTATGGCCTTTTGCCACGCCCGAACAGACATGGTTCCCTTGGGCATGGACCGAATCACCACCGTCATCTGGGAGTACCCAAGCCCAAGTGCTTTCAGCGTGTCCACGGCAACATTGAGGGTGTGCAAATCCCCGAAAACCAAGGTGGGATCGGAGCGGGAGGTGCGACCCAACAAATCCAGCAAGGTCTTGAGCATTTGCCCGGACCGCTCCCTCATCGCGCCACTGAAGGCGAGGCGAGCTTCGGCCAAGTCCGCGCGCGTCTTCGGCAGCGCCGGTCCGATCTGGTCCAACTGGGGACTGCGGGTGATCCGTGGCCGAGGCCGCGGTGATTTCGGAACCAAATGCCGGCTCCGGCTACCTGCCTTGTGACGGGTGCGGGTCTTGCGCTGAGCCAAGAAGCGCGCGTTTTGCAGCATCCTCTTCAGTAGCTCAACATCGATCCCGGTGATGGCCTCGCGCGCGGCGGGTGACAACGAAACGTTCATGCCGGCGAGTGCTCGATACAGGGCATCCAGCCCAAGCCCCTCCAGCTCATCCTCGGCCACCGGCAGACGTTGCTCACCTTGAGGCAACTTTGGTGCAGCAACCCCGGGGGGTTTCTTCAGTTTTGCCCGCCGCAACAACATCGAAGGCGTTACAAGATGCGGCAATACCTTGCCTTGTCGCCTTCCCCCTTTGCGCGAGTGCCGCACCGCGAGGGCCTGCGGGGAGATCCCCGCGAGCGTAGCCCATAGTTTGTTCGGAAGGGTCGCGGTCAACTCCCGCAGATACAAATGCGCCAAATAATCCTGATGGTGCACGTAGGTGTGCAGTGTCTCGGTGGGATCAAGATGGCCCGCGTGGATGGCCAGTTGATACGCGGCGCCTCGGGGCAACTCTGGCATGACGAAGTGCCGACGCAAGACTTTGGTGGGATCGGCCGAGGATTCTGGCCTCTGCCAAGGCAATTGATAAGTCATGTGGTCGCGGTGCGCCGGATCCTGCAGGCGCGCCCATTCTGCGTGCTGGACTTGCACGAACAGATGGCTGGCAAAGGCATGCCGGAAGGTGTGCAGCACAACTCCCGAATCGCCCGTCACGGCTCGCGCGAGGGTGACCAAGATATCGATTTCATGGTCACTTACGCGCTGCGTATCAGCACCTTGTTCGCAGAACAGCAAGGCATCGTGGGGAGGGTGCGCACCGAGCTCGCGCAACCGGATCGCCTTCCACGCCCACAACTCTCGGCGCTCGTCGGCTGGCATCAGGTGACCCAGAGCAAGGCGACGCAAGGACGATTGGGTCTTGAGGGATGACTTGGGGTGGGTGTGTACCCACAGCAGTGGCCTTTTATCGCCAGGATCGGACTGGATGTCAGCGAGCCTGAGCCAGGCGAGTTCATTTCGGCGCAACCCCAACCGATAAAGGAACGTGCACATGACCCGCAACATCCGCTTGGATCGACCTCGAAGGTTCGACTGGTCGATCAAGGTCCGGATACGGGCATACTCGGAATCCGATAGTGTGTTTGCATTGACCTGCTGTATCCCGGTGACGACGCCGTCGATCACGACCGGCGGTACGTCGTAACCAAGGGTCAGGAATTGGTGAAAGTGTTGCAGCGCGATGGAGGCCATTTGGCGCTGGAGTGGGTTGCGGATGCTAGCCAGCGTCTGCTCGTAGCGCGACCCCAGCTCATCAACCGACTCATCCCTCGGATCCAGTTCCCCCGCTGATGCAAGTAAGGGCGCGGCAAGGGCACTCAGGTACCGCCGCACCGAGGAAGGCCGTAGGCGACGGCGATCAGTGCCGGAGATGATCCAGGCCGACCAGTCGATGAGGAGACCGGCGAGAATGCCGGCATTGGCTTGGGCGCGCAGGGCGTTGAGTGCGCGCACGGCCGCTGCAGGTTTCAGATTCCGCGCTGATCCGGTTGGGGTAAGGGCTTTGCTCAGCAGGCGCAACACGTGTTGATCATCTGCAGTGCCCGGCGAGACGTTCGTTCGTGCTGGGAAATCGTCACCCGGTACGGGCTCTCGTTGGCGCTCGGCTCCATCGCCGTGTGACGCCGACAGGTGGTAGTTGCACAGCAAACGCCACCACGCCCGCGCCGGCAGAGACTGGCCACGCTGCGGTGACTCAAGAAAGTCCACCAAGAGGGCAGGCATCTCAATCCGTAGGCGAACAAGGTTGGCGTCGATCAACCATGACAGCTGGGTCTCTCGACCGCTGCATCCGAAAGCCGCCAAGGTCTTGGCCACGAGTCTGGCGGTGGTTGTGGGACTGTTGGTGGCAATTGGCCATGCGTGACCGGCTTTTTGCCAGTTGAGAATGAGACACTGCGTGACCGGGTCGGGGAACCAGCGACGGGGGCAAGCCGCACCTTCCTCCAATTCGAGGTCGAGCCAAAGCAGGCCCCGCGCACCGAACAGCGTGTTGTTGAGTGCCTTGGGTAAAGCGACCAGTAATGGCTTGAACACCAAGCCACCAAAAATGATTGCCGCAAACAACAGCCGCCCTGCTGCCTCTTCGACACCGACCTTGGGCCGCTCCACCAAATCCAGCACGAAGCGGTCCGTCACAGTGCGCAAGGCGGCAAGCTGCGTGATGCGGTCGTGGCGAAAAGGAGAGGACTTGCGCTGGGTGGTGACCCCGATTGCGGGCACGGCCACCTGCCCACCCGTTTTTTCCTGCAGTATCGACAATTGTGCGTGGAGCATTCGCATCACGCGCTTGGTGACGTGGATCGGCTGTGCGTTCTTGTCTCCGCACAACTGCGCTATGACCTCGGCCAGCTGCCCCCGCGTCAAGCCTCCATCAGGCTCCCCCGATGCAAGCGCCGGTGCAACATCCTTGATCGCTTGCGCGATCCGACTCCACAATCGCACGCGTTCGGCCGCCCGGGCTTGTGCCCGTCGTTCAGTTGCGGCGTTCACTTCGTCGGCACCACGGCCCAGCCGCAACGCTCGACCAGCTCCTGCACGGGGCCCTCCAAGGCGACGACCATCTGTCGGACGCAATACGCACTTTGCGTTACGTATGGCTCCTGACCCAACGCACCGTGGCCAAGCAGGGCGTCAACCGCCTGCGCCGGAACGCCGAGCTCCCGCAAGTTTGTGCGGATGTAGTGGCGCTGTGCATTGAGGCGATACGGATAGTGAACCAAACGTGCGCGACAACGCGCGATCGTCAGCGGCTCGGTTTCACCATCGTGGTTGATGAAGAACAAGGTGTGCGGGAGCGTCCTTTTCAGCGCCTCGGACATCGCCTTGACCGACGCGCGGTACACCTTGATCTGCTTGCGCGCCACGGTGGGCAGCCAAGCTACCCGCGCCGAGTAGTATTCATCGGTGTCCTTGTCCGACAAGGCCAGAAGCCCCGTATCCTCGTCGTAATTGGACAGAACGATGGACTCGTCAACGGCGCGCGCACCGCTGATCCAGTGCAGCATCAACCACGTGTAAAGGGCGATGGCGTTGTGACGTGCGCGCAAGCGAAGTGGCCCTGGGCGCCCCGCACATGCGGCACGACAAATCGCAACCTGCGCGGCAACCATCTGGGTCACATGCTCCTGCGCCGGACATGCTGCAGAGCCAACACATGCATCCGTATCGCTGGAGGTCGGTGCGAAATCCGGTTGGTCGAGTCCCCTGCAGACATCGCGCCAGAGGTTCTGATACAGACCGACAACATACTGATGGCGAGGCGCGTAGTAATACAGTCGAGCAGACGCATCGCCTGAGCGACCATGGGCAAAGAATGCGGCATCGGCCCAGTCATCGGTTGTTGCGAGAACCTGCCGTGTCAGGAAATCTGCGACACGGGCAGAGGAAAGGCGCGCACCGTGGCGCTCGTTGATCCAGCGACAGGTGCTGTCGGCAAGGGTCTCGATGTCATCGCGGGCAAAGTAGTCGCCAAGCTCGTCGAAGTACGTCTGCACAAGCTCTGTGAGCACCAAGTCCTGCAATGGCAGGATCAGGTTCGGGGTGAGCTCACGATACTTGTCCCGGTCGACTTGGGCGGGGATGAAGGCATGTGTGAGCGGTAATACCGGTAGAGTTAGTTCTCGCCTGCTCAAACGGGGCTGGGGGATGCGCGTCTTGTCCGCAGCCACAGCCGGCGATTTTGTGATCTTGATCCTGGAAAGATCCTTGATGCGGACGCCGGTAAGCACGGCCGTTGTCAGCGCCACCAAGCCGGGTACAAGCGCCACGGGGAACCGGTCGCGACTGCGGTTTCGGAGGAACGCGGCGATCGTGGTGTGCAAGGCTCCAATGTCAACGAGCTGGAGCTTGTCCGGGCCGACCATGAGGCCTTGCGCTCGGGTTCGAATGGCTCGGGTTTGTTGCTTCGCGCGCCAATGGGCTTGGCGAAGGGTGGGCTTCCGGGCCTCGAAGTAAGGCGATGGGGGATGGAGGAACATGATGGTGCACGAGGGGGATTCCCGCACTGGCGCACCGCCCTCTTCGTCCAGCACGGCGGGCACATCGTCAGAGATCGCCGTGTAACCCTTGAACCATCCGTCGCCTTCAATTTGTTGCTCAGACGCCACATGAGTACGGCTACTGCGTGCACGCGGCGTGCGCATGTCGATGGCATACAGCACCAATGTGAGCAACCCCCGCATGCGCGCCTGTTCGGGTTCGGTCAACTGACTTTCAATGGCGCGCGCGAGCGCGTCTCGAGCGTCTGATATGGACTCCACCGTCAGCAAAGAAGACAGGCGCCCATGGGGAACCGTACCCTGCAATACATGCCTGACGGCCAAACCCGCTGATCGGACCGCAGGTAGATACGGGGTCAGGCCGGTCTCACCATTCATCAGGTCAATCATCGCGGCCAGAAGCATCACCTGGACCGCCCGGCCAACTGGCTCGATCTCGGGCGAGGCAGGCTGGCACCACATGGCGCAGTACACCGGGCACTCCCCAATCCATCCCCTCGTGGGAGGGGTGCCGTAACGTACCGACTGGACCTCCGCACTCGCCGTACGATCATGGATCCAAGCCTTGAGTTCGTCGCTCTCCCGCCAGTGGGCAGCTACCGGCTTCAGCCGCTGGAGCGTCGCCAACACCTCATCCGCTCCAGGCTGAACGCCCTCCACTTCCACCACTGGAGCCGGCATCAATGTGTCGTCAGAAGCCCACTTCACACCCGTTTTTCTCCCTCTTAAACCCCATGATCATAGGTTATCATTTTGTGAAGAATGGGATCAATTGATGTAACGGGCTCCAGCGAGCGCATGATGCAAGCATTTGAAAACACTGTTTGATGTAGACGAACAACCAATAGCATCGTTCTATCTATACATCGGAGTCTACCTTCCGAAGCCATTGGTCGGGGGTTCGAATCCCTCCAGGCGCGCCATCTCCCCTGTGACGAATCTGTGACAGATCTGTGCCAAGATTTTTTTGGCGCAGTCGTGAGGGTGAGCTATGGCCGTGTGACAGACGACGGCCATGAAAATGTCGTGAACCACCCTGGCTTTTCCTCTATCACCTCAACTATGGGATGGGGGTCGTTATTGAACCGGCAGCAATTATCCATCAAGCCGTGTACTTGACTCGCGGGTCCTGGAAATAGGCGCGCACCTTGTCGGGCTGTGTTTGGAGTTCCCGCATGTGGTTCTCCGTCGCCTGCCTGAGCTTGGCTTTGGTACGCATCGCCACGCGTGATCCCAAGGCATGCTTCAGGCTCGCGTTCAGCCGTTCATCCGGATTCAACTCGGGGCTGTAGCTGGGCAGGTAGAACACTTCCATTTGTGCAGTGTGCTCGGCCAGCCACGCCTTGCCCATCTTGGCAAGGTGCTGCTGCGCCTTGATCGCCTCGTCGAGTTGGTAGCGCTCAGCGCGATGAGCTGCACTTCGCCCTCGGCGGGGTCACCGACTTGATGATGCCCCGTCTCGATGGCCTCGGTCTGGCCCGCGCGGTGCGTGAGCGCCCGGAACTGGCGGGCGTGCCCATCGACTTCCTCACCGCCCGCGCCTGCGATGCCGACCGCATCGCAGGGGTGGCCGGCGGCGCTTGCACACGTTTTCCCTCAGCGCCCACTAGAGCCAGGCAGCATCCGGCGCAGGGTATCGTCACGCATGAGGTAGTGGTGCACCAGCGCCGCGGCAGCGTGCAGGCCGAAGATCCAATAGCCGATCACACCGATCAGCTCATGGAGATCCTCGAGGCTTCCGGCGAGGCCACGATCCACTCCGATCAAGGGCGGGAGATCCAATCCAAAAAACGGGATGACCCGGCCCTTCGCGCTCAGCGTCAGCCAGCCGAGCAGTGGCATCACGACCAGGAACGCGTAGATCGCAAGGTGCATCGATACCGCCAGAGCCTGCTGCCAGCGCGGCGGCGCGGGTGTGATTGCGGGCGTTGGAAACCTGAAACGCAGTGCGATGCGCGCCAGCACCAGCACCAGCACGCTCAGGCCCAGCATGAAGTGCCAGGTTTTCATGGCGTCATACGCTGTCGTGCCCTTGGGGAAGATGCCACGCAGTTCAATCAGCGCGTACACCGCCACCAGCAGCGCCAGCATCAACCAGTGCATGCCGATTGACAGCGGGTGATAACGGTCGGGTTTGAGCGTCGTGTTCATGGAAAGCTCCCTTGTGATGGAGGATGAAGGTGTGTCGGTCGGATTCGACGTTCATTCCAACCGCTTGCGCCCGGTGAACATGGCGCGTACGAGGTTTTCACGATGCCGCAGGCTGCTGTAAATCACGCCAGCAACGTGCAGGCCTATCAGCACCAGTGCGATGTTGACCAGAAGAACATGCAGGGTGTCGATGCTTTCATTGCCCCAGAAGGCATCGGTGGTTTGCAGCCAGCCGCTGATGCCGATTGCTGCCAACGTCACCAGTAATGCCACGATCATGGCTGCACCCAGCGGGTTGTGCCCGAGATGACGCGCCTCGCGGCGCGCCATCACGTCCCGGGTGTAATTCCACAGGCGACGAGGCGGTGGAACGAAGCTGGAAAAGCGCGCGTGATGCGAGCCAACCACGCCCCAGAACAGCCGCAGGCCGATGAGTACCAGCACGGTATAGCCGAGGGCCTGATGCGCCAGCCCGCCATCTTCACCCAGCCACCATGCGCCGGTGAACGCGATCAGGAGTGACCAATGGAAGATCCGCACCAGCGGATCCCACACGTTTACCCCGGCACGGCCAGCCCTGGCCCCGACCTCGCCGCCCGGTTTCACTTCTTGCCTGCTTCGGCAACGACGCTCGCGTCCGTCGGGTTGACGAAAAACTCGATTTTCTTGCCGCTCTCGTCGCGGGTGTAGACCTCGTAGCAACTGCCGTGGCTCTTGACCTTGCCCACGGTGTAGCCCCGAACCTGGAACCGCTCCTTGACGGCCGCCGTGCTCAGCCATTCCGATTGCGGTTTGTCGGTGCACTCGCCATCGTAGGTCGATGCCAGTGCGGCGACCGGTATGGCGATGCAAGCCAGTACCAGGGCCGTACGGATGATGTTTGCGTTCATGATGTGTCCTCGTTGGCTGTGAATGAAACCGGCCGTGGCCGGTATGCCGTCTGGCATGGATGCACCTTGCGGGAACGTGCTGAAGTGATTCTTAAGGCGCCCGCCGCAGAGGACAGCGCTCAGTTGCGCTTAAGCTTCTCGGGCAAAATGCAGGAAACGACGACCTGGAGGCGAACCGTGCGCGTGCTGCTGGTTGAAGACGACCCCATCCTCGGCAACGGGGTGGAAGCGGGGCTTCGGCAGGCCGGTTTCGTGGTGGACTGGGTCAGGGACGGTCGCAGCGCGCAGCTTGCGCTGGAGACGACACCTTATGAACTGGTCGTGCTCGACCTGGGCCTGCCGCGCGTCTCCGGCATGGAGCTTCTACGCTGGCTGCGGGCGCGTGGCGAAGATCTTCCGGTGCTGATCCTGACCGCGCGCGACACCGTGCCCGATCGCATCGGCGGGCTGGAAGCTGGCGCCGATGACTACCTCATCAAGCCCTTCGACCTGGGCGAACTGGTGGCCCGCGTGCGCGCCCTGCACCGGCGCGCGCACGGCCGCAGCGTGGACGCGATCCGCTATCGCGACCTGGTGGTGGTGCCGGACAGCCTGAGCGTGACGCGCGGCGCGGAAACCATCGGCCTGTCGCGGCGCGAGTGCAGCCTTCTGATCCATTTGCTGGAACACCAGGGCACGGCGATCTCGCGCGCCCGGCTGGAGGAAAACCTGTACGGCTGGAATGAGGAAGTGGAAAGCAACGCGGTCGAAGTGCACATCCACAACCTGCGCCGGAAACTCGGTGCCGACCTGATCCGCACCATCCGCGGCGTGGGCTACCTCGTGCCGCGCGAGGCCGCATGAAAACCTTTTCCATCCGTCGCCGCCTGCTGCTCACCCTGCTTGCCGGGCTCGCGCTGGTCTGGGTCGCCATGCTGGCGCTGGGCTACCAGAAGGCCCGCGAGGAAATCCACGAACTGTCCGATGCCCGCCTCCAGCAGGCGGCGCGCACCCTGCTGGTGCTGGATCTGAAGCGCCTCGGGCGCCTGGTCCGCAGCGAGGCGGATGCGCACGACTTGCCCGACAGCGAACAGGCCGACGAAGCGCCGCCGCTGGCATTCCAAGCGTGGAACGAACACGGGCAACTGCTCATCGACAACGCCGATGCGCCCGCAGCGGCTTTCGATCCGCGTGAAGGTTTCGCCACCCGCACGCTCGAAGGCCAAGCCTGGCGCAGCTACAGCGTGCGCGATCGCAAGCATGGCTACCTGCTGACGGTGTTGGAACCCCTCGCCGTGCGCGATCATCCGGTGCACGGGCTGGCCGCGCGCATGGGCCAGGTGCTGCTGCTGGCCCTGCCGATACTGGCCGCGCTGATCTGGCTCACCATCCACCGCGGCTTGTTGCCGCTGGAGCGCCTGTCCGCGGCCATCGCCATCCGCGATGCGCGCGCACTGGAGCCGATCGCCCCCGCGCAACTGCCCGGAGAAGCCGCGCAACTGGTGGCCGCGCTCAATGCGCTGCTGGCCCGGCTGCGGCAGTCGCTGGAGACGGAGCGCGCCTTCACCGCCGACGCCGCGCATGAACTGCGCACGCCGCTGGCGGCGATCAAGGTGCAGGCCGAAGTGGCGCTGGCCAGCACCCATGAAGCCGAGCGCCGGCAGGCACTGCAACAGCTCATCGCCGGCGTCGATCGCGCCACCCATCTCGTTCAGCAGCTGCTGCAACTGGCGCGCATCGAGCACGGCAGCGGCCACCTGCATCAGGCCATCGCACTGGACGAACTGGCCGCGCAGGCCATCGCCGCGCAGGCCGACCAGGCCGTGCAGCGCGGCATGGAGCTGTCGCTCGATGCCGGCACCCCCGGCAGCATCGCCGGCGACCCGGCGATGCTGCGCATCCTGATCGACAACCTCATCGACAATGCCCTCAAGTACGGCCGCAGCGGCGGAACCATCGAGGTGCGCATCCGGCCGGATGAATCCGGCCCGGTGCTGACGGTGGTCGACGATGGCGAAGGCGTCAGCGCCGCCGATCTCGCCCGCCTGCACGACCGCTTCTTCCGCATCGAAGGCACGAGCGCGAGCGGCAGCGGCCTGGGCCTGTCCATCGTCGAAAAGATCGCCGCCGCGCACCACGCCAAGGTCGAATTTCATTCTGGCATCGGCGGCCGCGGCCTCGGCGTGAGCGTGCGGTTTGGCGAAGCCTGACGCCGGCAGCCCGGCCAGTGGGCCGGTATCATCCCCTGAGACGCGGCCGGGGCACACTGCCGCACGCGCGCTGCCGGCCGGCGGCGCATTCCCCTTGGTTTTGAGGACAGGCCATGCCGTGGCTGCAATGGCACCAACGCGATGAAGATTTGAAGGCGGCGGCGAAGACGCCGTACCGCCTGTTGCACCCCGTGCAGTCGTTGTCATATGGCAATGAAGATGCGCCGAACCTGCTGATCCAGGGCGACAACCTGGAAGCCTTGAAAGCACTGCTGCCCTACTACGCCGGGCAGGTCAAATGCATCTTCATCGACCCGCCCTACAACACCCGCAGCGCCTTCGAGCACTA
>CAUJJS010000066.1 GCA_963205415.1 Pseudomonadota bacterium | reverse complement strand
CCACAGCGCGATCAAGGCCACGGCCAGCACCATCGCGCGTCCAACCCAAACCAACTCTTTCTGGCCTGCGTGGGGACGCAGAAAGCCACGGTAAAAATCCTCGGTCAGGGCGCTGGAGCACACCAACAGCTGACAGGACAGCGTGCTCATGATCGCGGCCAGGATTGCCGAGAGCAGGACACCTGCGATCCATGGATTGAACAAGGCCTCGGCGAGCACGATGAAAACGCGTTCGGGATTCTCGTTCAAAGGTTTGGCCAACTCGGGGTTCTGCGCGGCCCATGCCACGCCCGCCAGGCCCACGGTGACGGCACCCATCAAGCACAACACCATCCAGCTCATCCCGATGCGGCGCGCCTTGGGAATGACGGCTACCGAATCGGCCGCCATGAAGCGCGCAAGGATGTGCGGCTGACCGAAATAGCCCAAACCCCAGGCGAGCGAGGAAATCACCGCGATCGTGCCGCCGGTGCCGACCCAGTCCAGACGCGTCAGGTCGACCTGTTCGATCAGGTTCACCGTTTCACCCAGTCCGCCGATGCCGAGGATCACGAATACCGGTGTCAGCAACAACGCGAAGATCATCAAGGTGGCCTGCACCGTGTCGGTCCAGCTCACCGCCAGAAAACCCCCGATCAAGGTGTAGAGAATGGTGGCCGCCGCGCCCCACCACAGCGCCTGTGCATAGGGCAAGCCAAACACACTCTCGAACAGACGCGCGCCTGCCACCACGCCCGAGGCGCAATAGATGGCAAAAAACACCAGGATCACCAGCGCCGAGACAATGCGCAGCAGGCGGCCATCGCTGGCAAAGCGCGTGGTGAAATAATCTGGCAAGGTCAAGGCGTTATCGGTGCGTTCGGTGTAGAGCCGCAAGGGACCGGCCACGTGACGCCAGTTGAGCCATGCACCGATGCACAAGCCAATGGCGATCCATGCCTCCGACATGCCGGTGAGATACAGCGCACCGGGCAAACCCATCAGCAACCAGCCACTCATGTCCGAGGCTCCGGCCGAGAGCGCGGTAACGAAACTGCCGAGCGAGCGTCCGCCGAGGATGTAGTCATCGAGACTGCGCGTGGAACGCCATGCGGCGAAGCCAATGCCCACCATGAGCAGCAGATAGATTCCGAAGGTAATGAGCAGCGGAGTTTCGGCGTGCATGCAGCGTTCTCAACGGTAACGGCAGACGTGGCAGCATACCCCAGACCTTCTGGCACACCACCTGCCAAAAGCCACGCTGGACCGTCACGACCATCCGGCACCGGCCACTGGCTCACCGCCGGCTAATGCCGTACACGCTGCGTCGTGCCTCGGATCTGTGCGACGGTCTCGCGTTCCACGCACCGCAACTGAAAACGCGGATGGACCGAATCAGTAGTTCGGCGTCATGCCGTGCAATGACGCAGCTCAATAGTCAGCCTTTTCGACCCTCGTCCCTGCTCAGGCGTCTGCGCACGGTGAAGGTTCCATGCACAATGGCGCCTTACAAGTCAGGCTGACCCTGCTTCGCGGCCGCAACGTGCTAGGGTTGGGTCGTATTCTATTGTCACCGCTACGCCGGGCGACTCAACTCGTTGTTAGCCCCGTGAGGACGTTGTGTGGTAAATCCGGTCATCCGTCCTGAAACGCCGTCAGATGTCACGGCCATTCACACACTGACGGTCGCTGCATTCCTGAGGGCACCGCACACAGACCATACGGAACAGTTTATCCTCGCTGCGTTACGCTCAGCCGGTGCCTTGACGGTTTCCCTGGTAGCGGAACTATCCGGCGGCATCATCGGCCACGTTGCGGCATCTCCTGTGTCTGTTTCGGATGGTTCAAGGGGCTGGTACGGTTTGGGTCCAATTTCGGTCGGCCCAAAGTTTCAAAGGCAGGGTGTCGGTGGTCTTCTCATGCATGCGGCTATTCGCGCACTGCGTAATATCGGTGCAGAAGGTTGTGTTCTTCTCGGAGATCCGACGTACTACGCCCGTTTTGGATTCAAGCATGAATCGGCGCTGGTACTTCCAGACGTCCCAGCGGAGTATTTTCAAGCCTTGTTGTTCGGCTCTGTGCTGCCGTGCGGTGTGGTCTCCTATCACGAGGCATTTCGCGCACAGGGCTAACAAGTCAATGCAGCGGACGCGGGTATCCGCGCCGCTGATTTCCAGCTACCAAGGCTTCCCCACCTGTCAGGTGCAATGATTCGCAACGCGCAGCGATTTGCGCATCGGATCGAATATCAATTGCTTCACTCACTATGTTTGGCAGGCGTTGATGCATTTGGCAAGGCGCGGTCGGCAAAGCGACGAACGCTCACTGCACTGGCGCTTTGAAGCCCATTGACCCTGATGAAAGACGCGCGCCGAGGGCGCCATTTGTTAGTCGGAGTTCGGTTGCCCGTTGGCTCCATTGAATTAGTCGAGCGTTTCCCGGCGCAGGTGCGCGAGTCTCCGATTCTTGAGCCAGGCGTAGAGCGCGGGGATGACCAAAAGGGTCAGCATCGAGGAGCTCACCATGCCGCCGACCATCGGGGCGGCGATGCGGCTCATGACTTCCGAGCCGGTGCCGTGGCTCCACAGCAAGGGCAGGAGGCCGGCCATGATTGCCACCACGGTCATCATCTTGGGGCGGATGCGTTCGACCGCGCCTTCCATGATGGCCTGATGGAGGTCCGATGCGGTGGCCTTGCGATGCTCGTCGTGGCAGCGCTGGGCGATGCGTTCCCAAGCGTGGTCGAGATAGATCAGCATCACCACGCCGGTTTCGGCGGCAACGCCGGCCAGTGCGATGAAGCCCACGGCCACGGCCACGGAGAACTGATAGTCCAGCCACCACATCAGCCAGACGCCACCGATCAGGGCAAAGGGCACCGACAGCATCACGATCAGGGTTTCGGGCAATCGTCTGAAGTTGAGATAGAGCAAGAGGAAGATCAACATCAGGGTGAGCGGCACCATCACCTTCATCTTCTGAGCGACGCGCTGCATGGATTCGAACTCGCCGCTCCAAGTGACGTAGTAGCCGGGTGGAAAGGCCACTTGGGCGTTGACGGCATCACGCGCCTTGGCGACGAAACCGCCCAGATCCTCGGCGCGGGTGTCGATGGTGACCAAGGTGGCGAGCAGGGCGTTTTCGGTGCGGATGCCCGGTGCACCGCGACTGACTTGGATGCGGGCCAACTGGCCCAAGGGCAGCATCGCGCCATCGGGCGTGGGCACCAGCACATCGCGCGCGATGCGTTCGGGATCCGAGCGCAAGGCGCTGGGATAGCGCAGGCTGACGTCGTAGCGTTCGCGCCCTTCGACCGTGGTTGTGAGGTTTTCACCACCCAAGGCCAGCGCCACCACGTCGAGCACTTCGCCCACGCTCAGGCCGTAACGGGCCAATTGCTCACGGTCTGGATCGATGTCGAGGTAGAGGCCGCCGGTGACGCGTTCGGCAAAGGCCGAACGCGTGTCGGGCAAGGCCTTGACCACCTGTTCGATCTCCAGGGCAAGCTGCTCGATGCCCTTGAGATCCGGCCCGAACACCTTGACTCCGATGGGTGTGCGAATGCCGGAGGAGAGCATGTCGATGCGGGCCTTGATCGGCATCGTCCAGGAATTGGAAACACCCGGCAGTTGCAGGGCGGCATCGAGTTCGTCGACCAGCCGATCGTGTGTCATGCCCGGACGCCATTCGGACTCGGGCTTGAGGTTGATGACGGTTTCGAACATCTCCATCGGTGCCGGATCGGTGGCGGTGTTGGCGCGACCGGCCTTGCCGATCACCGAGGCCACTTCCGGAAAACTCTTGATGATGCGGTTCTGGGTTTGGAGAAGTTCCGCTGCAGTGCCCACCGACATGCCCGGCAAGGACGTCGGCATGTAGAACAGGGAACCTTCGTTGAGCGTGGGCATGAACTCGGATCCGAGTTTCTGTGCCGGCCACAACGAGATCGCCAAGAGCGCTACGGCAACCGCCACGGTGAGTTTCTTCCAGCGCAGGACGAAGGCGATCATCGGCCGATAGGCCCAGATCAGGAAGCGATTGATCGGGTTCTTCTGCTCCGGCAGCACCCGTCCACGAATGAACAAGCCCATCAACACCGGCACCAAGGTCACCGACAAGAGTGCGGCACCGGCCATGGCGAACGTTTTGGTATAGGCCAGCGGGGTGAACAGGCGACCTTCCTGATCCTCCAGCGCAAACACCGGCAAGAACGACACGGTGATGACCAACAACGAGAAGAACAGCGCCGGCCCCACCTCCTTGCACGCTGCCAGCATGGCTTCCAGACGTGCCTTGGCATCGGCGTGCGCAGGTAGGCGTTCCAGATGCTTGTGGGCGTTTTCGATCATCACGATGGCCGCATCCACCATCGCGCCGATGGCAATGGCAATGCCGCCCAGACTCATGATGTTGGATGCGATCCCGAGGGCGTGCATGGCGATGAAGGCCATCAGGATGCCGATCGGCAACATCACGATGGCCACCAGTGCCGAGCGCAGGTGCAAGAGGAACACAAAGCACACCAAGGCCACGATCAGGCTTTCTTCCAGCAAGGTGCGTTTGAGCGTATCGATGGCACGGTGGATGAGTTCGGAGCGGTCGTAAACGGTTTGAATCTCGACGCCCTTGGGCAAGCCTTGTGCCAATTCGGCGAGCTTGGCCTTGACGTTCTCGATGACTTCCAGCGCGTTCTCGCCGTGCCGCGCCACGGCGATGCCGGAGACGACTTCGCCCCTCCCATCCAGCTCAGCCAGACCGCGACGCTCTTTCGGCACCTGTTCCACCCGTGCCACATCGGCGATGCGCACCGGGGTGCCGGCCTGTGCCTTGAGCACCAGATTGGCGATGTCCTCCACCCCGCGCAGATAGCCGCGCCCACGCACCATGTACTCGGTTTCGGCCATCTCCAGCACGCGCCCGCCGACATCGCGGTTGGATTCGCGCACCACTTGCGCGATGCGTGAGAGTGGAATGTCGAAGGCACGCAGCTTCACCGGATCGACCGTGATCTGGTAGCTCTTGACGAAGCCACCGAGCGAAGCCACTTCGGACACGCCGTGGGCCTTGGTCAGTTGGAAGCGCAGAAACCAATCTTGCAGCGAGCGCAGCTCGGCCAAGCTGCGATCTTTCGCCACCAGCACGTATTGATAGACCCAACCCAGGCCACTGGCATCGGGCCCCAATTGCGGGCTGACGCCGGCTGGCATTCGTTCGGCGGCGGCGTTGAGGTATTCCAATACGCGGCTGCGTGCCCAGTAGATGTCGGTGCCATCTTCGAAGATGACGTAGACGAACGACGATCCAAAGTACGAGAACCCGCGCACCACCTTGGACTTGGGCACCGAGAGCAAGGCCGAGGTGAGCGGATAGGTGACCTGATCTTCCACCACCTGCGGTGCTTGG
>CAUJJS010000065.1 GCA_963205415.1 Pseudomonadota bacterium | reverse complement strand
CCAATCTCGCGAACGGGCATAGGCACCAGAGCACGAGGCGGATACGCTGCTCACACGACGATCCGAGCCAAACCTACACCAGGTTCATGGCCCGTGGGCATTTCCGGAACGGAAAAGGGATCTCGCAATGACGGCTTATTCAGATGTTCGTTGGTTCGCGCCCAAGCGACGGGTCATGAGTTGGCGTGTCTCGGCCCGAAAATCCAGGCGGCGATACAGCTCCGCAGCGCGGTGGTTGTCGTTGGCGACTTCGAGTCGCAAGGCCGACACGCCCGCGCGTCGGCAATGCTCGATGGCGGCCTCGATCGCGTGACGGGCGCGGCCGCCACCGCGAAATTCGGGAGCGATGTAGAGCTCGTCGAGCAAGGCAAAGCGGCCATCGAATTCGAGACTGAAGCACCAGCTCAAGAGGCAATAACCCACCAGCGCACCGGATTCGATCAGCACCAGGGTGCAGCCCAATTCGGGATGGTCGATCAAGGTGTGGAGGTGCTGCGCGCAGCGAGCCGGTGTGGAAACGATGTGTTCGTGCGCGTGCAGCGCCGCGACCTGTTCCGCGAGCGCAGCGACATCCCCGTGCTGCGCCGCGCGGATCAAGAGGCCGTCAGGCACGGCCGGAATACTCGCCGGTGACGGTGTTGACGATGATCTTCTCGCCATTGGCGATGTATTCGGGCACCTGGATCTCGATGCCGGTGGACAGCTTGGCTGGCTTGGGGCGCTTGGTGGCGGTGCCGCCCTTGAGCTCAGGTGGTGTATCCACGACTTCCAGCACCACGCTCTGCGGCAATTGCAGGCCAACGGGCGCGTCGTCGATCAACTGTACGTAGCAGCCCTTGATCTCTTCGGTGATGTAACCGGCGTTGTCGCCCACCAGTTCACCGTCGATCAGGTATTGGGTGAAGTCCTCGTCATCCATGAACACGTAGGCTTCGCCATCCATGTAGGAAAAGGTGCTGGCGCGGCGCATCAACTCGACTTCCTTGAGCTCGTCGTCGGCGCGCAGGCTCAGGTCGAACTTGGTGCCGCCGGGCACCGAGTACAGGGTGAAACGGAAGGTGACATTGCCGCCGCGTGCGGTGGGCGAGCTGCGCTCGATGTCACGCACTTGATACGCCGCGCCGTTGTGTTCGACGACGTTGCCTTTTTTGACTTCGGATGCCTTCATGGGGCCAATCTCATGGGGTGGAAGGTGGGGTCTGTCGGGCTGAAGCCCGACCGTGTTTCATTCAAATGGAGGCGGGCTGAAGCCCGACCTACAGGTGTGTTTCGGTATTTTGTAGGTCGGGTTTCAACCCGACCCGGCATTGCACGATCATCCACGGATTCGCATCAACGGTGTGCATTGATCGCATCGCGCTGCGCGCGCGCCGCTTGGGCGGCGGCTTCGGCAAAATCGGGGCCGGAACTGGCGTAGAGAATGGCGCGCGAAGAATTGATGACAAGGCCCGTGCCATCGGCCGTGGTTCCGGCACGCATCACGGCTGCCAGATCGCCGCCTTGGGCGCCGATGCCCGGCACCAGGAACGGTAGATCGCCCACGTCTTCGCGAACCCGCGCCAGTTCGTCCGGCCAAGTTGCACCCAACACCAGCAAACAGTTGCCATGGGTGTTCCAGTCGCGCGCCACACGTCGGGCGACGTGGCGGTACAGCGGCAGGCCATCGACCACAAGGTTCTGAAACTCACCCGAACCGGGATTGGAAGTGCGGCACAGGACAATCACGCCCTTGTCGGCGCGATTCAGAAATGGCTGTGCCGAATCCTTGCCCATGTACGGGTTGATCGTCACTGCGTCGGCGCGAAAACGGTCGAAGGCTTCCTCGGCGTAATGGTGTGCGGTGGATCCGATGTCGCCGCGTTTGGAATCCAGAATCACCGGAATGCCGGGGTGAGCTATGTGGACATGCTCGATCAATCGACGCAGTGCGTCCTCGGCATTGATCGCGGCAAAGTGCGCGATCTGCGGTTTGAAGGCACAGGCAAACTCAGCCGTGGCATCGACGATGGCACGGCAGAATTCGAATACCGCATCGGGGCGAGATTGCAGGTGCGCCGGAAAGCGCAAAGGCTCGGGATCGAGGCCAACGCATAGCAAGGTGTTGGCCGTGTGCCAGCGGGTGCGAAGTTGGTCGATGAAGTTCATGGCGGAGATGGTTTTATCGAATCCCGAATCCCGAATCCCGGCTCCGACTACTTCAACGCCTTGAAGCGCAGGCGCTTGGGTCCGGCGTCATCACCAAGGCGGCGCTTCTTGTCTTCCTCGTACTCGCGGTAGTTGCCTTGGAAGAATTCGACGTGCGAGTCGCCTTCGAAAGCGAGGATGTGGGTGGCAATGCGGTCAAGGAACCACCGATCGTGGCTGATCACGAAGACGTTGCCGGGGAACTCCAGTAGCGCATCTTCCAACGCGCGCAGGGTTTCCACGTCGAGGTCGTTGGAGGGTTCGTCCAGCAGCAACACGTTGCCGCCCTGCAGCAAGGTCTTGGCCAGATGCAGGCGGCCGCGTTCACCGCCGGACAGGGTGCTGACGATCTTCTGTTGGTCCTGGCCCTTGAAGTTGAAGCGGCCGATGTAGGCGCGCGACTGGATCTCGATGCCGTTGATGTTGAGGATGTCGGCGCCGCCGGAGACTTCCTGAAACACGTTGTGATTGCCTTCCAGCGCATCGCGGCTCTGGTCGACGTAGGCCAGTTGCACGGTTGGGCCGGTGTCGATCGTGCCGGAATCGGGCTTTTCCTTGCCGATGATCATCTTGAACAAGGTGGACTTGCCCGCGCCATTGGGGCCGATGATGCCGACGATGGCACCGGGCGGCACCTGGAAGGAGAGGTCATCAATCAGCAGGCGATCGCCAAAGCGTTTGGAAACCTTGTTGAACTCGATCACCTTGTTGCCCAGACGCTCGCCCGGCGGGATGAAGATTTCATTGGTCTCGTTGCGGCGCTGGTAATCGATCGATTGCAGTTCCTCGATTCGCGCCAGACGCGCCTTACCCTTGGAGCGACCGCCCTTGGCGTTCTGGCGGGCCCATTCCAGTTCTTTCTGGATGGCCTTCTGGCGGGCTTTTTCCTGATTTTCTTCCTGCTTCAGGCGCTCGTCTTTCTGCATCAGCCAGTCGGTGTAGTTGCCCTTCCACGGAATGCCACGACCGCGGTCCAGTTCCAGAATCCACTCGGCGGCGTTGTCGAGGAAGTAGCGGTCGTGGGTGACCGCCACCACGGTGCCGGGATAGCGGTGCAGGAACTGCTCCAGCCATTCGACCGATTCGGCATCCAAGTGGTTGGTGGGCTCGTCCAGAAGCAGCATGTCGGGCTTTTGCAGCAACAGCCGGCACAGGGCCACGCGGCGCTTCTCACCGCCCGAGAGCTTGCCGATCTTTGCCTCCCACGGTGGTAGGCGCAGGGCATCGGCGGCCACTTCCAATTGATTTTCCAAAGTGTGCGCATCACCTGCCGCGAGGATGGCTTCGAGGCGCTCTTGTTCTTTGGCCAAGGCATCGAAATCCGCGCCTTCCTCGGCATAGGCGGCGTACACCGCATCGAGCGCGGCTTGGGCTTGGAGAACCTCGCCAACGCCTTCTTCCACCGCTTCGCGCACGGTCTGTTCGGGGTCGAGCTGCGGTTCCTGCTGGAGATAACCCACCTTGATGCCCGGCTGTGGACGCGCCTCGCCTTCGAAATCCTTGTCCACCCCGGCCATGATGCGCAGCACGGTGGACTTGCCCGCGCCATTGAGGCCCAGGAGGCCGATCTTGGCGCCGGGGAAGAACGACAGCGAAATGTCCTTGATGATCTGCCGCTTGGGCGGCACCACCTTGGACACCCGACTCATGGTGTAAATGTATTGCGAAGACATGGTTTTCTACCCAGAAAGGCGCAAAGCGAATCGCCCGACAGATGACAGGCACGACAAGGCGCGAAAGCAGGCCATTATCGCCGAAGCGTCGGAGTGCTGCATCTGTGAGCGGCTTTCAACGAGAGCCAAGTCTGAACGGGCTGTGCCGAGACTTGATCGTTGTGCCGTGCGCCAAGTTGCCCGTGGACCTTGGGTTTGGAGACAGGGCGCAACAAGCGGCGAGGCTCTGGATCTGCCTTTTTCAGGCCGAATTGCGTTGCAGTTGCACGCATTTATCGAGTGTGCATAATCGGTGCTGCGATGCAACATTTGGCCCATGAAGATGTCGCTGGGTTGCGGCAGGATGGCCTGCAACAGCCACCGCGCCAGCGAAATGTCGGAATGGACAATGGCATGCGTCCGATGAATAGCAAATGGTCGCTCCGCCAAGCCATTGCCAGGCTGGGGCGGGTGCGGCAGGCCGAGATTTCGATGGGAGGGGACACCGATGTTCAAACGTTTGATCCAGTTCGCGGCGCTCGGCTCGTTGGGCATGAGTGGCTCAGCCCATGCCGCAACGCAGCTCGACGCCGGTGATACCGCCTGGTTGCTGACCTCGACCCTTCTGGTGATCCTGATGGCGCTGCCCGGGTTGGCGCTGTTCTACGGCGGCATGGCGCGGGCCAAGAACATGTTGTCGGTACTGGTGCAGGTGCTGGTGGTGTTCTGTCTGGTGTGCCTGTTGTGGAGTGTCTACGGTTACAGCCTGACGTTTTCGGGAGAGGGTTGGTTCTTCGGTGGGCTGGATCGGGCTTTCCTGAGCGGCATCACGCCGGAAACCATGTCGGGCATGCTGCCTTCGATTCCGGAGTTCGTGTTCGTATCGTTTCAAGCGACGTTTGCCGCGATCACCGTGGCTTTGACGGTGGGGTCCTTCGCCGAGCGCATGCGGTTTGCGGCGGTGATGGTGTTTTCCGTGGTTTGGTTCACCTTGAGCTATGTTCCCTTGGCGCACATGGTCTGGGGCGGTGGGATTCTCGCCAAGGAAGGGGCGCTGGATTTTGCCGGTGGCACGGTCGTACACATCAATGCCGGCATTGCCGCGCTGGTGGGTGCGGCGATGATCGGCAAGCGCGTCGGGCACGGCCGCGAAGCCCTGATGCCACACAGTTTGACCTTGACCATGGTGGGTGCCTGTCTGCTCTGGGTCGGCTGGTTTGGCTTCAATGCCGGCTCGGCCGGTGCGGCCAACGGCGTGGCCGGCCTGGCCTTCGTCAACACCCTGCTGGCCACGGCCGGTGCAGTGCTCAGTTGGTTGTGTTTCGAGGCGCTCCATAAGCGCCGCGCCTCCCTATTGGGCGGCGTTTCCGGTGCCGTGGCGGGGCTGGTGGCGGTAACGCCGGCCGCCGGTTTTGTCGGGCCGATGGGTGCCATCGTGATGGGCGTCATTGCCGCGCCGATCTGTCTGTGGGGCGTGGGAGGTTTCAAGCGTCTGACCGGCGTCGATGATGCCTTCGACGTGTTCGGCATTCATGGCTTGGGCGGCATCGTCGGCGCGATTCTGACGGCGATTTTCGCCGCGCCCGTGCTGGGCGGAACGGGTGGCTTGTCACCGGATAGCTTTGCCATGGGTCATCAGCTCTGGGTGCAGACCAAGAGCGTGCTCCTGACCTTGGCTTGGTCGGCGATCGTTGCCTTTGTTGCGTACAAACTGGCCGATTGGACGGTCGGCTTGCGGGTCAGCGAAGAGCACGAGCGTCAAGGCCTGGATATCACCTCTCACGGCGAAAGTGCTTACACGCACTGAGCGTGAGTGCGCCGGATCGAAGTGATCGACGCGTCGGCGATCCCGACGCGGAAGGTCACTCGTTCGGTCAGGCGGGTGGACTCACCCCATCGCTGCCGGTATCATTCGCGCTCGCCCCAATCCCCGCACCCGGACCACGCCTTTTGTGGTCGGTTCACGCGCAGGCGTGTGCCAAAACCGGATCACGTGCAGGGGTCTTCCCACCTAGAGGCGAGTCGCGTGTCACAAGCTGCCATTCTTGTTTTGGCCGACGGAACCGTGTTTCACGGAACCTCCATCGGCGCTACCGGCCTGCGCGCCGGAGAAGTCGTTTTCAACACCGCCATGACGGGCTATCAGGAAATCCTCACCGATCCTTCCTACGCCCGCCAGTTGGTCACCCTGACCTATCCGCATATCGGCAATACCGGCTGCACGCCACAGGACGACGAAGCCGATCGCGCCTGGGCCACCGGCCTGATCGTGCGCGATGTTCCGCGTCGCCCCAGTAGTTGGCGCAGCGAGGAGTCACTGCCCAAGTGGCTGCACACCCGTGGCATCGTCGCCATTGCCGGGATCGATACCCGCAAGCTCACGCGCATCCTGCGTGAGGGCGGCGCCCAGAATGGCGCACTCATGGCCGGAGTGATCGATGTGCAGCAGGCCTTGGATGCCGCGCGTCAGTTCCCAGGCCTGAATGGCATGGACTTGGCACAGGTGGTCAGCACCGAACGCGCCTACGCCTGGCGTGAGGGTTCGTTCGATCTGGATCGCAATTGCTTTGGCGGTGATGGCGACCATCGCGAGTCGCAACTTCGGCCGGCCCCGAAGGCTGCGGACCCATCGCGCTTCAAGGTCGTGGCTTACGACTTCGGCGTGAAAGCCAACATCCTGCGCTTGCTCGTGGATGCCGGTTGTGAGGTCACGGTCGTGCCTGCCCGGACCACGGCGGCCGAGGTGCTGGCCATGAAGCCGGACGGTGTATTCCTCTCCAATGGCCCTGGCGATCCGGCGCCGTGCGATTACGCCATCGATGCCATTCGCGAGTTCCTGCGCGTGAAATTGCCCTTGTTCGGTATTTGCCTTGGGCACCAGTTGCTTGGGCTGGCGCTGGGTGCGCGCACCCTCAAGATGCGGCATGGCCATCACGGCGCCAATCATCCGGTGCAGGAGCTGGCCAGTGGCCGGGTGCTGATCACTTCCCAGAACCACGGCTTTTGCCTCGATGAATCCTCATTGCCGGCCGGCGTACGGGTCACGCATCGCTCCTTGTTCGATGGCACCAATCAGGGCATCGAGCTGATCGATGCCCCGGCTTTCAGCTTCCAAGGCCACCCCGAAGCCAGCCCCGGTCCACAAGACGTGGCGCCGCTGTTTTCGCGTTTCACCGACCTGATGGCGACGGCACGCGCTGCCGTCGCGCACCCCCTTTGATTCATAGACCAAGGAACGATCCATGAGACTCATGACCTGTGCGCTTGTGATGCTGGCGCTGACGGCAAGCCATGTGGGGCTGGCACGTGAAGTGCCGATCCAGGACTTTTTCAAGGAAGCTGAGTTCACCAGCATAAGCCTGTCACCGGACGGCCAACACATCGCGATTACCGTGCCGCAAGTCGATCGCACTCAACTGGCGGTGCTGCGCGTGGCTGACAAGGGTATCGTCGGCAAGTGGGATTACGGTGCAGACCGCCATATTCGCAACGTGTTCTGGGCCAATAACGAGCGGTTGATGTTTGGTGTGTCGAAGAAGACCGGTCGTTTCGATTTTGAAGTGCCAAGCGGTAATCTCTTCGCCTCCAACATCGATGGCAGCAAGCGCATCGATATTCCCAACGGTGCCTACTATCAGGTGGTCAGCCTGACGCCGGAAGAGCCTCGTACGATCTTGGTCCAACGCTCGGTAGAGTCGGCCTTCTTGTTCAAGATGGATGTTTATACCGGCCGCACGAGCAACGTGGCATCGGCACCGGTACAGCAGGGCGGCTTTCTGGTCGACCACGCAGGCAACCCGCGCTTTGCCTTCGGCGCCATGGATGATGGCCGCAACGTGACTTATCGCCGCGATGGTGACGGCTGGACGCTGGTACACACCAGCGAACGCAATGGTGCGACTTTCCAGCCACTCGGTTTTGCCGCCGACAACCGCCATGTTTACATGCTGCGCGGTGAACAGGGCAAGCCCGAGAGCGTGGTGCTGCTGGACATGGACACGCGCGAAGAGAAGGTGCTGTCCAACAATGGCACGGTTGATCCGAGTGGCTATGTCTGGAGTGCCGATCGCACCACCTTGCTGGGCGTGTTCTACGAAGACGGCTTGCCATACTGGGATTGGCTTGAGCCGGACAACGAGGAAACCAAGGTCTATGCCGGTTTGGTAAAGGCCTTTGACGGCAAGGCCGTGCGCTTCCTTCGCCCATCCGACGATGGGCGCTTTCTCGCCATGCAGGTCTATTCAGACCGGCAACCGGCCGAGGCCTATCTGTTCGATCGTCAAACCGGTCAAGCCACCTATCTCTCCGGTAGTCGTGACTGGATCAAGGCAGACGAAATGTCGCCGATGAAGCCATTTTCGTTTACATCGCGGGATGGCCTGGTACTGCACGGCTACATCACCATCCCGAATGGCAGCGATGGCAAAAATCTGCCGATGATCGTCAATCCACACGGTGGCCCGCATGGCATTCGCGACGATTGGGGCTTCAACCCGGAAGTACAGTTGCTGGCCAACCGCGGCTATGCGGTGCTGCAAGTCAATTACCGTGGTTCGGGTGGATATGGCAATGCCTTTATTGGCAAGGGTTATCGCCATTGGGGCACGAGCATGCAGGACGACCTCACCGACGCGGTGAAGTGGGCAGTGGACGAAGGTTTCGCGAACAAAGACCGAATTTGCATCTATGGCGCGTCCTACGGTGGCTATGCGGCGCTGATGAGCGCTGTGCGTGAGCCCGACTTGTATCGCTGTGTGGTGGGCTATGTGGGCGTGTACGACCTCGATGTCCAGTACGACGCGGATTTCGCCGGACAAAAGGCCGGCCGCAATTACCTCAAGGATGTCTATCCCACCACACGCGAAGAGCGTCAGGCCCAATCGCCAATCTATGGCGTGGAGCGTCTGGCCGCGCCGGTGATGCTGGTCCATGGTGAGAAAGACGTGCGGGTGCCGATCAAGAACCTGCATCTTTTGATCGATCGCATGGAAAAGGCCGGCAAGGCGCCCGAACTGGTCGTGATCGAAAAGAAGGAAGCCCATGGCTTCCGCGACCTCAAGAACAACATCAACCTCTACACCAAGATGCTGGCTTTCTTTGATCGCCACATCGGCGCGGATGCGAAGCCGCGCAGTGCCACCCAGAACTGACAGGAACACCCATGCCCAAGCGCACTGATCTGAAAACCATCCTCATCGTGGGTGCCGGCCCGATCGTGATCGGGCAGGCCTGCGAGTTCGACTACTCCGGCGCACAGGCCTGCAAAGCCTTGCGCGAGGAGGGTTTTCGCGTGGTGTTGGTGAACTCCAACCCGGCCACGATCATGACCGATCCCGACACCGCCGATGCGGTCTACATCGAGCCGATCAATTGGCAGACGGTGGAGAAGATCATTGCCAAGGAAAAACCGGACGCCTTGCTGCCCACCATGGGCGGGCAAACCGCGCTCAACTGCGCGCTCGATCTGGCCGATCATGGGGTTCTGGAGAAGTACGGCGTCGAACTGATCGGTGCCAAGCGCGACGCCATCCGCACCGCCGAGGACCGCGAACTGTTCCGCAAGGCGATGGACGAGATCGGCTTGGAAAGCCCGAAGTCACGCGCTGTGCATACCTACGAAGAGGCGGTGGCGGCACAGGCCGAAGTGGGCTTTCCCACGATCATTCGCCCCTCTTTCACCTTGGGCGGCACGGGCGGTGGCATCGCCTACAACGTCGAGGAGTTCGAGGAAATCGTCAAGCGTGGGCTGGAGCTTTCCCCCACACACGAAGTGCTGGTGGAAGAGTCGGTGCTGGGCTGGAAAGAGTTCGAGATGGAGGTGGTGCGCGACACCGCGGACAACTGCATCATCGTGTGTTCGATCGAAAACCTCGATCCGATGGGCGTGCACACCGGTGATTCGATCACCGTGGCACCGGCACAAACCCTCACCGACAAGGAATACCAGCGCCTGCGCGCGGCATCGATTGCGGTGCTGCGCAAGATCGGCGTGGATACCGGTGGCTCGAATGTGCAGTTTGCCGTCAGCCCCAAGAACGGCCGCGTGCTCATCATCGAGATGAATCCGCGGGTGTCGCGTTCTTCGGCGCTGGCCTCCAAGGCGACGGGCTTTCCGATTGCCAAGGTCGCAGCCAAGCTCGCCGTGGGTTACACCTTGGATGAACTGCGCAACGAAATCACCGGTGGCCTGACCCCGGCCTCGTTCGAGCCGACCATCGACTATGTCGTGACCAAGGTGCCGCGTTTTGCCTTCGAGAAATTCCCGCAGGCCGATGCGCGGCTCACCACCCAGATGAAGTCGGTGGGCGAGGTGATGGCCATCGGCCGCACTTTCAGCGAGTCCTTGCAGAAAGCACTGCGGGGCTTGGAGACGGGGCGCTGTGGGCTGGATCCGACGGGTCTGGATTTGTCGAACGAGGACGATGTGACCCGCCTGCGTCGCGAGCTGCAGGTTCCAGGGGCCGAACGCCTGTTCTATGTCGCCGACGCCTTCCGCACCGGCATGAGCGTGGACGATGTACACGCCTTGTCGGCGATTGATCCGTGGTTCCTCGATCAAATCGAAGACCTGATTGCCGAAGAAAAGGCGGTCAAGGCTGGTGGCCTCGACGCACTCGACGCGGCGCGCATGCGCAAGCTCAAGCGCGATGGTTTTTCCGATGCGCGCTTGGCGAAACTGACCGGCACCAACGAAGCCTCGATCCGCGCCTTGCGACGCGCCCACAAGGTGCGCCCCGTGTACAAGCGCGTGGACTCGTGTGCGGCCGAGTTCGCCACCAGTTCCGCATACCTGTATTCCACCTACGAGGACGAGTGCGAAGCCGCGCCGACCTCACGCAACAAGATCATGGTGCTGGGCGGTGGGCCCAATCGCATCGGGCAGGGCATCGAGTTCGATTACTGCTGCGTGCATGCCGCCTTGGCGCTGCGCGAGGATGGTTATGAAACCATCATGGTCAACTGCAACCCGGAAACGGTTTCCACCGACTACGACACCTCCGACCGACTCTACTTCGAGCCGGTCACGCTGGAGGATGTGCTGGAAATCGTGGCACTGGAAAAGCCCAAGGGCGTGATCGTGCAGTACGGCGGGCAGACGCCACTGAAGCTGGCGCGCGCGTTGGAAGCGGCGGGCGTTCCCGTGATCGGCACCTCACCGGATTCCATCGATCTGGCGGAAGATCGCGAGCGCTTCCAGCAACTCATCGAGCGCCTTGGCCTGCGCCAGCCAGCCAACCGCACCGCGCGCACCGCTGAGGAAGCCCTGACGGCCGCGCGCGAGATCGGTTATCCCTTGGTGGTGCGCCCAAGCTACGTGCTGGGTGGGCGGGCCATGGAGGTCGTGTATTCGGATGCCGATCTGTCGCGCTATATCCGCGATGCGGTGCGCGTGTCGGAAGATTCCCCGGTGTTGCTCGATCACTTCCTCGACAAGGCCATCGAGGTCGATGTCGATATCGTGGCCGATGCCAAGGGCCAGATCCTGATCGGCGGCATCATGCAGCACATCGAAGAGGCCGGCGTGCACTCGGGCGATTCGTCCTGTTCGTTGCCGCCGTACTCGCTGAGTCAGGCCTTGCAGGACCAGATGCGCGAACAGGCGGCGGCCATGGCCCGCGGTCTCAAGGTCGTGGGGCTGATGAATACCCAGTTCGCGATCCAGGATGGCACCGTCTACGTGTTGGAAGTCAATCCGCGTGCCTCGCGCACCGTGCCGTTCGTGTCCAAGGCAACCGGTGTGGCCTTGGCCAAGATCGCGGCGCGCTGCATGGTGGGCCAGACGCTTGCCGAACAAGGCGCAGAGCACGAAGTGGTGCCGAGCTACTGTTCGGTCAAGGAAGCGGTGTTCCCGTTTGCCAAGTTCCAGAACGTGGATCCGATTCTGGGGCCGGAAATGCGTTCCACCGGCGAGGTCATGGGCGTTGGCCCGACCTTCGGCGCGGCCTTTGCACGCGCACAGGAAGCGGCCAACATTGCTTCACCCAACAAGGGCAAGGTCTTTGTTTCGGTGCGTGATCCCGACAAGTTGCGGCTGGTGCCCTTGGCGCAGTCGCTGGTGGCGCATGGGTATTCGCTGATCGCCACCGGCGGCACGGCCAAGGTGTTGAGCGAGGCGGGTTTTGCCTGCGAGCGCATCAACAAGGTGGCTGAGGGCCGTCCGCATATCGTGGATGCCATCAAGAACGGCGAGATCGTCTACATCGTCAATACCACCGAGGGTCGTCAGGCCATCGCCGATTCCTTCTCGATTCGACGCGAAGCCCTGCAGCAACGAGTAACCTATTCGACCACGGTGTCGGGAGCCTTGGCACTGCTGCACTCGCTCGATCATCGCGGTCATGGCGAGGTTCGATCCTTGCAAGAGCTGCACGGCATCCTGCGTGCCGGCGGAAAGGGAGTCTGAGATGCGCGTACCCATCACCACCCGCGGCGCGCAACGTTTGCGCGAGGAGCTGGAAAACCTCAAGACGGTCAAGCGTCCGGAAGTGATCGCGGCCATCGCCGAAGCGCGTGCGCACGGCGATCTCAAGGAGAACGCCGAGTATCACGCCGCGCGCGAGCAGCAGGGTTTCATCGAAGGGCGCATCAACGAATTGGAAGCGTCCCTGTCGAACGCCGAACTGATCGATGTCGGTGCACTCAAGGCCGGCAGTCGCATCGTGTTCGGTGCCACCGTCGAGTTGGTGGACGAGGATGATGGCGGGGAAGTCACCTATCAGATCGTGGGTGAGTTGGAGGCCGACATCAAGCAAGGTTTGATTTCCGTCACCGCCCCGATTGCTCGTGCCTTGATCGGGCGTCACGAGGGCGACGTGGTGGAGATTCAGGCACCTGCGGGCAAGCGCAGCTACGAGATCGTGGCGGTGCGTTACGAGGCCTGATGGGTGGCCGCCCGGCGCGCCCGCACTTGGGTCGTGTGGTTGCCGGCGTGGTCGACGATCCGCCGGCAGTTGAACCCGCAACATGGCTTGCATCGCCTGGCATGCCAAGCCGATCTCACCCAATCCGAAGCCGGTACGCAGGCACGGATTGCACGCCACTTCGACATTCTTCCGCGTGGTTTGCCTGTGGCGGCCTTGACTCGGCAACGCGATGCCGGTGATGCCTTGGGGCAAGGCTGGTTGCGTGCTGATCCGGCGCATGTGCGGCCGGACATGGCATCGGCACGTCTGGTCGCCTGTGGCGATGAAATGCACGTCAGTGCCGCTGAAGCCGAAGCCTTGTTGAAACCCTTGAAGCCGGTATTTGGCGACGCCGGTTTTCCGATCTCGGCGCCATCGCCTTCACGCTGGTATCTGAGTTTGCCGCGCGATGCGCAATTGCCGCGCTTCTCCGAGCCGGCACAAGTGTATGGCGATGATCTCTTGGCCCACTTGCCGGACGCCGCGATCGGAGCGCGTTGGCGTGCCTTGTTGAACGAGGCGCAGGTGATCCTGCACAACCATCCGGTCAATGCCCAGCGGCAGCGCACCGGCAAATTGTCGGTCAATTCCTTGTGGTTCTGGGGTGCTGGGCGCTTGCCGGATCATGTGCGCAGTGTGCTCGATGGCGTCATCAGTCCGGATCCTCTGCTCGCTGCCCTGGCCAAACAAGCCGAGATTTCGTTCGGAACGAACGCGGCACCACAGCCCTTGCCCGCAACGGCGGGTCTTGCATCGATGGAAGCGGCCTGGGATCAGGACTGGCTGGCTCGACTCGGAATCGAAACCTCGACGCGCGTGCTGCTCGATCTCGGTCACGTGCAAAGCCTTGCCGAAGCCGATGCCCACGGTTTCAACGACCTCGTACACGGCTTGGGTGCCAAGCGCCTGGATGCCCTACTGATCGATACCGCGGATGGCGTGCAACTGCATTGGCGGAATCCGCATCGCTGGCGCTTCTGGCGCTCGCGCTTGCCGGCGTGACGGCGGCCGACGTGGGGTCGATCGTTCGTCGTCGTGTGGTGCCCGAGTTTGCGCCTTGGCCCGATGCGGTGCATCCGGTGCTGCAGCGCGTTTATGCAGCACGCGGGGTGATCGGCCCCGAACAGGTGCAACATCGCTTGCAGCAACTGTTGTCGCCGCAGAGTCTGGCGGGCTTGCCGCAGGCGGTGGAATTGTTGATCGAGGCGATCGCACAGGATTGGCGCATCTGCGTGGTCGGTGATTTTGATGCCGACGGAGCCACGGGTACGGCGGTGGCAGTGCGTGGCCTGCGCCTTTTGGGTGCGCGGCATGTGGCCTACAAAGTGCCACATCGCCTGCGGCATGGGTATGGTTTGTCGCGGGCACTGGTGGATGATCTGGAAGCGCCTCTGCCGGATCTCTTGATCACCGTCGACAACGGCGTGTCGAGCATCGAGGGCGTGGCGGCGGCCAAAGCCCGTGGCATGCGCGTGATCGTCACCGATCACCATCTTCCCGGCGCACAATTGCCGCAGGCCGATGCCATGGTCAATCCGAACCTTGACGGTGACGCGTTCCCCAGCAAGGCCTTGGCGGGTGTCGGTGTGATGTTCTATCTGCTGCTGGCGTTGCGTGCTGGCCTGCGCGCAAGCGGCGCTTTTGCCGACCGCGGCGAACCCGATCTGTCGCCGCTGCTGGATCTGGTGGCGCTGGGCACCGTGGCCGACATGGTGACGCTGGATCACAACAATCGCATCCTCGTCACCGCCGGCCTGCGCCGGATGCGTGCGGGCAAGGCACAAATCGGTGTGCGCGCCTTGATGCAGGTGGCGGGGCGAAGCACGGAACGGATGACGGCGTCCGATCTCGGCTTTGCCATCGGACCACGTCTCAATGCCGCCGGACGCCTGGAAGACATGGCCCTGGGCATCGAATGCCTCTTGAACGATTCACCGCCTCAGGCGCTGGCGCTGGCGCGGCAACTGGATGCCATCAACCACGAACGCCGCGCCCTGCAGGACGACATGTTGCAACAGGCCGACCATGCCGCACGCGCCTGTCTGGATGCGATTGCGGCCGGCGATTCGCAATCGGCCTTGTGCGTATTCGAACCGGATTGGCATCCGGGCGTGATTGGGCTGGTGGCCTCACGCCTGAAGGATCGCTTGCATCGCCCCGTGATCGCCTTCGCCCCAGGTGGCGAGGATGGCTTGCTGCGCGGTTCGGCGCGTTCCATTCCAGGGTTTCACATGCGCGATGCGCTAGCCGATCTGGCTGCGACGCATCCGGGCCTGATGGGCCGCTTTGGTGGTCATGCGATGGCGGCAGGCTTGAGCCTTGCAGTCGAACACTTGGATGCCTTCCGCGCAGCCTTTGTGGCCCTGGCCGAAACCCGCCTGTCATCCGAACTGCTGCAGGCCGTGGTTTGGAGTGATGGCGTACTCGCGGAGGGCGACTTCAGCCGCGCACTGGCCGAGCAGCTGCGCGATGGCGGCCCTTGGGGGCAGGGTTTTCCAGGGCCACAATTCGATGGCGAGTTCGAGTGCATCGACTGGCGCACCGTGGGCAACGACCACTTGAAAATGCGCCTGCGACCGCGAGGCTCAACCCTGATCCTCGATGCCATCCAGTTCAATGGTTATGACGGACAAGCCCCCGCGGCCGCCCTGCATCTGGTCTATCAATTGGCGACCGACGACTTCCGCGAACGACGCGGCATCCAGCTCTTGGTGCAACGACGCGTATCGGCGTAGACGGCGCCGTGGCTGGACTGTCAGTCACTGGCATGACGTTGGCGCTGCCAATGGCCAGTCGCTGCGCCGCCTCAAGGCGCGGGGTCTCAGCTCAGTTCAGCAACAACAGCGTGGCCAAGCCCAGGAAGGTGAAAAAGCCCATCGAATCGGTAATCGCGGTCAGGAAGATGCCGCTGGCCAAGGCAGGCTCGAAGCCGAAACGCCTCACTGTCATCGGAATCAACACGCCGGCCGACGCCGCCAGCAGCAGGTTGCAGGTGAGTGCGGCGAAAATGACGATCGACAGGCCGATGTTCTGGAACCAGGCCAGTACGATCAGGCCCAGCACCGCACCCATCAAGAGGCCATTGAACAGGGCTACGCGCAGTTCCTTCCACAGCAAAGTGTAGAGGTTGGACGCACCGACCTGGCCCAGCGCCAAGCCGCGGATCATCAAGGCCATGACCTGGGTGCCGGCATTGCCACCCAGGCCTGCAACGATCGGCATCAATACGGCGAGGGCCACCAGTTTGTCGATCGTGCCTTCGAAACGCCCGACCACGCTGGAGGCAACAAAGGCCGTGCACAGGTTGACGAACAACCACACCAGTCGGCGTCGCATCGCACGTCCGACCGAGCCGAACAAATCCTCGTCCTCGTCGACACCGGCCGCCGACAGCGCATGGTGCTCGGCGTGTTCGCGGATGATGTCGACCACGTCGTCGATGGTGATGCGGCCCAGCAGGATGTTGTTCTCGTCCACCACCGGTGCCGAAACCCAGTCGTGGTCGGAGAATTGATTGGCTACTTCGCGCTCGGACATCGTCGCCGGAATCGGCGATTGCTCATCGTCCATCAGCTCGTTGATCGGGGTTGCCGGATCGTGTGTGACCAGCATGCCCAGCGACACTCGTCCCAGGTATTGATGGCGACGGCTGACCACGAAGAGGTGATCCATGTGCTCAGGCAGGTCACCGCGCAGACGCAAGTAGCGCAGCACCACATCGACCGTGGTGTCGGCACGCACCGTCACCACGTCGGGGTTCATCAGGCGGCCGGCGCTCCCTTCGGGAAAAGCCAGTACCTGCTCCAGTCGTTCCCGGTTTTCCCGGTCCATCGACTTGAGCACTTCCTCGATCACTTGGCCGGGCAGGTCGTCGGCCAAGTCGGCGATGTCGTCCAGATCCAGTTCGCCGATGGCGGCGACCAGTTCGTCGGGGTCCATCTCGGCGATCAGGCTTTCGCGCACGTCGTCGCCGACGTGCACCAAGACCTCACCATCGTCCTCGGCATCGACCAGACCCCACACGACTGATCGCTTGGATGCCGGCAGCGATTCGAGCAAGTTGCCGATCTCGGCGGGCGAAAGCGTGTTGACCAAGCGCCGGATCGGACCCAAACGACCACTGTCGAGCGCGTCCGACAACAATCGCAGTTGCTGGGCGGTGCGGTCGTGGCGGGTGGTGTCGGACATCCGTGTCTCCGGTTCAGCGAGGGACGTGGGTGGCGCGGGCCGGATTCGTGAGCCGGGGCTCAAGACGCGAGCAGGGCTTGGCGTGAAGCTCAGATCGATGGCTCATGCCAAGCGCGCGAATTGTAGCCGCTCACGCCGGCAGGGTGGACGGCAATGGCCGTAATCCATCCGCGTTGCCGGTCTTGACCTGCGTCAGGCACGATCAAGCCAGTCTGTGCCATGGTGGCGCTCCGCCGGGCGCGGTGTCCGGTCACTGGAGAATCGATATGACGCGTCGCCACAACACTGTTCTTCTGGCATTGGCCCTGTGCGCCGTGGGCACGACGCCCGTGCTGGCGCAATCCGATCCGCATGCCGGCCATGCCGATCACGCGAGTCACGCCGAACACATGCAGGCCGCAGCGGATACCAAACCGGCCGCGGGCAGCCTGTGGGCCACCGATGCGCCATTGCGTCAGGGCATGCGCCAACTGCGCGAGGCCACGATGGTGCTGGAGCACTACGAAATGGGCCATCTGGACAACAGCCAGCGCGACGCTGCCGTGAGCAAGATCGATGCTGCGATTGCGGACATGTTCGCCAACTGCAAACTCGATGCCCAAGCCGATGCTGCCTTGCACGAACTTCTGGCCAAGTTCATGGCCGGCGCCAAGGCCGCGCGTGATGGCGCGTTCACCAAGGTGGAATTGGCTGCGATGCAGGCCGCCCTGACGAAGTATCCCAGCCTGTTCGACGATGCCGACTGGAATGCCGTCGGGCATTGATCTTGGGGATGGTGAGGATCGGTTCTCGTGCCTGAGCTGGATCACCTGCAGCCATTGCCACGGGAGTTTTATGCGCGCGACACCCAGCAGGTCGCGCGCGCATTGCTGGGTCGGTGGCTGGTGCACCGCGTCGAGGGGCAGTGCCGTGTGGGGCGGATCGTGGAAACCGAGGCCTACCTTGGGCCGGGCGATCTGGCGGCACACACCGCGCGCGGTCCGACGCCGCGCACGCGTGCCATGTTTGGTCCTCCCGGCCATGCCTATGTTTATCTGATTTATGGCATGCACCACTGCATGAACGTGGTAACCGGCCCGGAGGGCAGTGGCACGGCGGTGCTGCTGCGGGCACTGGAGCCGGTGGTGAATCTGGATGGCGCCTGCAACGGACCCGGACGCCTGTGTCGGGCGATGGGCATCGACCGCTCGCACTACGGTCAGGATCTCGTCGGTGAGGAGCTTTTCATTGCGCAGCCACCTGAGGACGCGCATTTCACCATTGCCAGCAGTGCGCGCATCGGTGTGGATTACGCCGGCGAATGGGCCGCGAAGCCTTTGCGCTTTTACATCCAGGGCAATCCTTGCGTGTCGCGTCGCTGAGTTTGCGGGGCGCTCATCGTGTAGGCTTGGGGCGTGTCGGTGGAACAGGGTCGAGTCCGCCTTCGCAAAGCGGCTGGCAGCGTGTCAGGCGCTTGATCGCCAACCAGCTGCCGCGCAGATGACCGTGTGTCTGGATGGCTTCGATCGCGTACATCGAGCAAGTCGGGTGGAAACGGCAATGCTGACCCAGCAGTGGGCTGACGAAGCGTTTGTAGCCGCGCAGCAGCAGGATGATGGGCGATTGCATCACGACTCCGTGGAAGTGGGTGTTTCAGGCTTGCCGCCTAGTGGGGACTAAGCTATAACACCGGACGATTTCTACTCAACGATTGACTCGCGAGGGCCGTCATTGTGGCAAGCAAAGTGAAAGCTGCGGATAAATCCAAAGCCCAGAAGAAGCCGGCGCCCAAGCCTGTGGCAAAGGCCAAGCCAGCGTCGAAACCGGCCGTTGCCAAAAAGGCGGCTGGCAACAAGTCCGCTGGCAGCAAGGTCGCGGCCAAGAAGCCTGCGGCCAAGAAAGCGGTCGGGAAGGCGGCTCCGACCAAGGTCGCCGCCAAGAAACCGCTCAGCAAGGCGGTGAGCAAGAAGGCTGTCAGCAAGCCTGCGGCGGCCAAGTCCGCAGTCAAGAAAGCGGCGGCCAAGTCGGCACCCAAGAGCGTCGCCAAGGCCGTCGTCAAGAAAGCCGTTTCCAAAGCGCCGACCAAGTCTGCAGGCGCCCTCAAGCGCGTTGCCGAGCGTTTGGTGAAGTTGGTCAAACCCAAAGCTGCCGGTAAGGCTGCGGCAAGCAAGCCCAGCGCAAGCAAGCCCAGCGCAAGCAAGCCCGTTGCCAAGGTCACTCCCAAGGCCGCACCGGCACCAACCCATACGAAGGCTGCCACGAAGGCAAGCCCTACACCCAAGTCATCAACAAGGACGACGATGAGTCACGCTGCACCCTCCACCCGTACCACCCGTGCCAAAACCCCGGTTCCTGTTTCGACGGAAGGCAACATTGCAATCCTGCCCGAGCGCCCGGTGTTGCCCATCGGTTACCAACCCAAGCCGGGCGAGGAGTACATGAGCCCCGAGCAGCTCGAATACTTCCGCCAGAAGTTGCTGAAGTGGCGTGCCGATCTGGTGGATGAGTCGCAGCAGACCATCGACAACCTGCGCGAGGAAGTGCGTGATGTGGGTGATGATGCCGAGCGTGCCACGCGCGAAACCGAAAATTCGCTGGAGCTCCGCACCCGCGATCGCTATCGCAAGCTGATCTCGAAGATCGACAAGGCGCTCAAGCGCGTGGAAGACGGCGATTACGGATATTGCGAGGAAACGGGTGAGGAAATCGGTCTGGAGCGCCTCGAGGCGCGCCCGATCGCGACCTTGTCCTACGATGCGCAAGAGCGTTGGGAACACCGTCAAAAGCAAATGGGCGACTGAGCCCTTTGTCGTCAACCTGTTGCCGCGTGACAGGCCCAGTGGCTTGTCACGCAGGCGGAGCCAGCAAGGTCTTGGCGTTCAGGGAATGACCCGCAAGCCCAAATGGATGCCGATGGATTTGAGCGCCTCGTGCTCAACCTTGAGATCCGCTTGTGCCAGTGCGTGTGCCAGCAGCCAAGTGCGCGGCAGTTCGAGTTGCGCACGTCCCTCGTTCAAGGCGAGCTTCACCTCGGGCAGGGGCGCGTGGTCGCGACTGCGGTGCAGCAGGATGGCCAAGCGCAACAGCGCCACCGTGTAAATGGTGTTGCGGGCCATGCGACCGGGTAATTCGTTCAACACATGGCGTTGCAGGTCGCGACGCTGGCATCGGACCAGGGTTGCGAGCACGTTTTGTTCTTGGCGCGAGAAACCGTCGATGTCGGAGTGCTGGAGCAGGTAGGCCCCGTGTTTCTGATGGTGGCTGTGCGAGATGGCCAGGCCGAGTTCGTGCAAGCGCGCGGCCCAAGCGAGCATGAGGCGGTCGTCGGAACCGAGCTCCAAACCTTCAGCCACCTGATCGAACAGGTTCAGCACCGTGGCTTCTACCCGTGCCGCATGGTCTTTGTCCACGCCATAACGCAGAACCATGGCCGCAATGGCCGCTTCGCGTGGATCGTTCTGGCGGACGCGACCGAGCATGTCGTGCAACACACCTTCACGCATCGCGGTGTCGCAGACACGCATCTGGCGGAGGCCGAGCTGCCTGAAACAGGTGTCCATGACCAACAAGCCGCCGGCAATGACCGGGCGACGGTCAGCAGAAACACCGGGCAAATCAAGGTCGTCGATTTGGCTGCAGGCCAAGAGGCGCTCGACCAGATGCTCGATCCCTTCGCGGCTGATGATGCCCTCGTCGTGCGCACCCTTGGCCTGCATTTCCGCGATCGCCTTGGCGGTGCCGGATGAGCCGATCACTTCCTGCCAGCCAAGGTGCTGGAAGGTGCCGGTGAACTGCTGGAACTGGATCGCCATTTCCAGCTGACCGGCCTCCCATCGTTTGCGGCTCAGGCGGCCATCGGGAAAGAAGCGTCGTGTGCTGGCGATGCAGCCCATTTGCAGGCTCTCGCGCTCCAGCGCTTGGAAGCCGCGGCCGATGATGAATTCGGTCGAGCCACCGCCGATATCGATCACCAAACGCTGCGCTTCACCGGGCGGCAGGCCGTGCGCTACGCCCAGATAGATCAGGCGTGCCTCTTCGCGGCCCGATACCACTTCGATGCCGTGCCCGAGCGCGGTTTCGGCCGGAACGAGGAAGGCCAGAGGACTGCGCAGTTGCCGTACCGTGTTGGTGGCGATGGCGCGCACGCGGTGGCTTGGGAGGGTGGCGACACGTTCACCGAAGCGAGCAAGGCAGGCGAGGGCGCGCGCGCGCGCCGCCGGATCGAGATCGCCATTGGCGCGCAATCCAGCGCCGATGCGCACGGTTTCACGTAGGCGATCCAGGACGCGCAGCTGCCCAAGTACCGTGGTGGCTACGACCATATGGAAACTGTTGGAGCCCAAGTCGATGGCGGCCAGCAACTCGCCATCGTCGATGCGAGTGTCGGTCAGCGGCATAGGCTGTCGATGAGTTGCTGCTGGGCATTGTGCGCGGCTTGGCCCGCTTCCGGCAGGATGCGTGAATAGCTGCCGTCGGCATGCAGTTCCCAAGCTTGCTGGGTATCGGCGAGATAGTTGGCCAACACTTCGTCGAAGACGCGCCGGGATACCTCAGGATCGAGAATCGGAAAGCTCACCTCGATGCGTCGCAACAGATTGCGTTCCAGCCAGTCGGCGCTGGAGCAGTAAAGTTCGGGCTGACCATCATTGCCGAACCAATAAACACGGCTGTGCTCCAGCAAGCGCCCCACGATCGAACGCACCCGGATGCGATCGGAAATGCCGGTGACGCCAGGGCGCAAGGAGCAGGCGCCGCGTACGATCAAGTCGATCTCCACGCCGGCCTGCGAAGCGCGATACAGGGCCTGCATCACGGCGCGTTCGTTCAAGGCATTCATCTTGGCGATGATGCGTGCCGGTCGACCGGCGCGCGCGTGCTCGGCTTCGCGCTCGATCCGAGCCAGGACACCAGCATGCAGGGTGAAAGGGGATTGCAGCACGCGTGACAGCGAGAACGACGGCGCCAAGCCGGAAAGTTGCTGGAACATGCGGTGCACGTCTTCACCGATCTCCGGATGGGCCGTCATCAATCCGATGTCGGTGTAGAGGCGGGCGGTGCCGGCATGGTAATTGCCGGTCGAAAGATGGGCGTAACGCTGCAGGCGGGCGCCCTCTCGGCGCACGATCAGCAGCATCTTGGCGTGGGTCTTGAAGCCGACCACGCCGTAGGTCACCTGGACGCCCGCTTCCTGCAGACGATCGGCCAGCCGCAGATTGGCTTCCTCGTCGAAACGCGCGCGCAGTTCGATCACCACGGTCACGTCCTTGCCGTTGCGCGCAGCCTCGATCAGGTGTTCGACCAGAACCGAATCCTGACCTGCGCGGTAGAGCGTCTGTTTGATGGCGAGCACGTCCGGGTCACGTCCGGCCAGTCGAATCAGGGCGATCACGGCGGCGAAGGAATCGAAGGGATGATGCAGGAGCACATCGCCCGCGCGAAGGGTTTCAAAGAGTCGCTCGTCCTCGACATTCGGCTGCTTGCGTGGCAGCAAGGGTGGGAACTTCAGGTCCGGGCGATCGACCCGTTCGTGTATCGCGATCACGCGATTGAGGTTGACTGGGCCATTGATGCGATAGGCAGCCTCCGGCGTCAGTTCGAACTTTTCCAGCAAGGTGGCGACGACCGCTTTGGGGCAGTTGTCGGCAATCTCCAGGCGCATGGCGCGAGCAAAGCCACGGCCGCGCAGCTCGTCCTTGACCGCGTGCGCGAGGTTTTCGACCTCATCCTCGTCGACCGCAAGTTCGGCATTGCGGGTGACGCGAAACTGATACGCGCCCTTGACGTGCATGCCAGGGAAGAGCTCGTCGACAAAACTCGAAAGAACGGTCGACAACAGCACGAAGTCACAACAGCCACCGGAAACCTCGACGGGAAGCTGGATGATGCGCGGCAGCGAGCGCGGCGCGCGCACCACGGCCATCTTGCCGACACGTCCAAAGGCATCCTTGCCCTGCAGTACCACGACCACGTTGAGGCTTTTGTTGAGGATGCGCGGGAACGGATGCGCCGGGTCGAGCCCAAGAGGCGAGAGTACGGGCAAGATGGATTCGACGAAGTGCTGTCGCAGCCAATGACGCTGGCGCTCGTCCCAGTTTTCCGGTGACAGGATGCGCACCCCAGCGTCGGCCAAGGCCGGTCGTAGCACGTCGCGCCAGACGCGGTATTGCTCGTCGACGAGGGTGCTGGCGCGCTCGTGGATCAGCTTGAGCAGCGCCTGTGGCGTTGTGCCATCGGAAGGCAAGGGCAGGCCCAAATCCAGAACCTGATGGACACCGGCGACACGAATCTCGAAGAACTCATCCAGATTGGTGCAGGAAATGCAAAGAAAACGCACGCGCTCCAGCAAGGGGATGTCGGGATCCAGAGCCTGCGCCAGAACTCGAAAATTGAATTCGAGTTGCGACAACTCGCGATTCAAATACAGGGATGGGTCATCGAGCGCACAGGTGTGTGTGGGCTCGTGCGGCAGTCGTCCGGTGCGTGGTTTTCGGCGGGGCATGGACGAAGGATAGCAAGTCCGGGAAGCGTGCAGAGCTGCCGTGCAGGCGCGCCGTGTCGGTGCAATCAGCGGCGGGTGTCGATCCGGAATCCGAGAGCGCGGTCGAGCTGGGTGGCGCCTGCGCGCTGATTTTCGCGGCGCAGTTCAAGCGCATCGGGCGTGATGGCTGCGATGCGTGCATCAATGCGCGAGCGTTGATAAAAATCCAGATCGTCGCTCTTGCGCAGGCTTTCCAACTGGCTCAGCGCGTCGTCGGCACGGCCATTGAGCCAGGCGACTTCGGCATAGGCTTCCGCGGCGCGGACGGTATCACCCGCCACTTCGCAGGCGCGGGCAAAGCTGCGTTGCAGGGTCGGGTCATCGGCCTCGCGCGCGAGCACGGGACGCAAAAGTTCCTGCGCGGTGCGTGCGGCCTCGGTTGTGCCCAGCTCAGCCAGGCTGGTGGCGTAGCTCAGAACGATGGCGCGATTCTGCGGGTGTTTGCGCAGCAATGCCTCGTAGCGCTCGTGCGAGGCTGCACGATTGCCGGCGCGATGGTCGTTCTCGGCTTGTGCCAACTCGACCCAGTACGAGCCGGGGTCTTGCTGGTGCAAGCTGGCAAGTTCCTTGGACGCGAGCGCGGTTTTTCCTGCCAGGCTGTGCGCCAACGCGAGGCCGTACTGTTGTGCGGCCGAAAAGGCAGCCGGCTTGGCGTCACGCAAACGCTCCAGCTCGTGAACCGCTTCCGCCGGCGTTGACGCGGACAAGACGCGCAGACGTTCGCGTGCCATGGCAAACATCTCGTGCGAAATCGGTGCCTCGGCGATGGCCTCGGCCACATAGTCCGGAAGCATCGGATTGCTGGCGCGGCGGGTCGTCGAAAAACTTGCGCAGCTTGTGCGGCTGGCGGGCGCGTCTTGGGTGCCGGCTTGTTCGCTGCACGACGAGGTTTCTTCGATCTGGTGCGCGCGTGATTTGGCCTCACTGATGCGTGTCGTGGTCACCGGATGGGAGCGCAGGTATTCGGGCGCTTGCTCGCCACCCTTGTTGCCGCGCATCTGGCGCTCCATGCGGGCAAAGAAATCGGCCATCGCAATCGGTGCGTAGCCGCTTCGCGCCAAGGTTTGGATGCCGATTCGATCGGCTTCGTACTCGTTGGAGCGGGTGTAGTTGATCTGCCGTTGCTGCATCAAGGACATGCCACCCACGATCGCGGCCTGTACACCGTCGCCGCTGCCCGATTGTGAGGCGGCGAGGATGGCGCCCAACATGCCAAGCATGATCGGTAACTGGTCGCGCTGTGCTTGTTCGACCGCACGCAGCACATGGCGTTGGGTGACGTGCGAGATTTCATGCGCGAGCACCGCGGCCAGCTCGTCTTCGCGCTCGGCGGTCAGGATCAGCCCGGCATTGACGCCGACGTAGCCACCGATCGTGGCGAACGCATTGATTTGCCGATCGCGCATCAAGAAAAAGGTGAACGGTTGGCGGGGACGATCCGAATGCGAAGCCAAGCGATAACCGAGGCTTTGCAAATAGCCATCCAGCAACGGGTCATCCAACACCAGACCATAACCGCGCAGTTGTCGCACCATCATGCCGCCGTAGGCGCGCTC
>CAUJJS010000064.1 GCA_963205415.1 Pseudomonadota bacterium | reverse complement strand
TCGTGCCGCCACCGGCTCGATTGGGCGTGGAATCAGCAGGCGAATCTTCTCGACCATCACGTCCCAGTCACGCAGAAGGTAGAAGGCCACTACCGGAATCAGGGCCAAGTTGATGACCCAGTTGAGGATCACCAGGCCCGATTTGGAGATGCCACCCCACAGCGTGGCCGCGATGCCGCCGGCTTGCTGCCAGTGCTGCTTGAGCATGGCAAACACGTTGTCCAGTTCGATGCCTTCGACATCGACACCGATGCGCGCGCTGATCCAAGGCAGTGCGGTGCCGGTGAACCAATCGCGATAGCGCGGAAACTCGTTGATCACCGTGGAAATCTGCCGCTCCAACATCGGAATCAAGAGCAGCACCACGCCCACGAGTGCCAAGGTCATCAGGCTGAAGACAATGGCCACAGCGCCAGTACGCGACAGCCGCAAACGCTCCAGTCGGTCTACCAGAGGATCGCCGAGGTAGGCCAGCAGCGCCGCAATCACGAAGGGCGTCAACACCGGCCCGAGCAACCAGAGAATCAGTCCGAATGCGGCGATCAGGGCCGCCAGTTGCCACTTGTGGGTGTCGCTCATGGCCTTGTCCTCAGGTTTCGCATCGCGTCCCGGACGCCGATCCGGCCGCGACGTGACTCACGCTCACGGTGTGCTCACCGCAAATTCGCTCGGGGTTTCGAGATCGCCGACGAAGATCGATTCGAGCACCGAGCCGCGCAGCAATTGCACCAGACCCTCGATGCCGGCGCTCAGGTCCACGTCCAGTTCCAGTCGTCCCTGATCGGCTTGCAAGGTCTGAACCCCACGCACGATCGGCTGCCGCGCGATCAGGGCCATGACCTTGGCATAGCCAGCCCCATCATGCAGACCCTCGATCACCACGCGATAACGTCCGGCTGGCCCCGTGAACACCATCTGCGCGCGTTGGGACAGGGCATCGGCAGCCCCATCGGCACCGCCCGCAAGCACGACCGCAGCCTGCGCATCCTGACTCCGCCAACGCCCAAGCTCGGTGCCGGACTGGCGCAGACGCCAATCGGCTACCCAACCATTGGCATCGCGTCGCATCCAACCGAGCAGGGCCGGCCCGCCGTAACGCGAGGTGAGCTGATCCACGGCCCAGGTTTCTTCAACCGCAAGATCCATCGCCTTGAGCGTGCTGCGCTCGGCGGCGCCGTATTGCGGCAGGCGCAACTCCAAGCCACGCTGGCGACCACGCGCGGTGAGCGGAACCACCGCGGCGGCGGCTTCCTGCGAGACGATGCGTGCGCCCGAACCATCATCGATCGCCAACCAGACGATCGGCTGCGGGCGCTCGCTCGACCACGCCGGTGCGGCCTGCGTCCCGAGCAAGCGCGCCACGGCGGCTTGGTCGAATCGTGCGATCAGATAGTGCTGCACCCGCGCGCCTTGGGCATCGTTCACCACGTCCTGGCGATAGCGGTATTGCTGCATCAAAGCCGCCGCTTCCACGCCCTGCGCGGCACTGGCCGATCCACCCAATTTCTGCAGCACTTGCGCCAGCGCCTGCGGCAAGGCCGCCACGCGATCGGCATCGGATTGACTGGCTACGGCCACTTCGCCTTCGTACGCGCCCAAGGTTTGGGCCTGCGCCCAGCCCAAGCCCAACAGCAGCCAGAGTGTGAACGCCGTCAGCCACGGATTCATCTTTGCCATGTGATTGCCTCGAACAACAGGCGTGCATGGTGCCGCAAGCACGCCATCAGCGTCCATGCGAAAGCGCGGTCGCGGCCACGAAACGGCTACAATTTGCGGCCCCAGATTGCGCAGGACGCCGCCGTGACCGCCACCCAACCGCCCCTCACCTACCGCGATGCGGGGGTCGACATCGACGCCGGCAACGCCCTCGTGGACCGCATCAAGTCCAAGGTGCGGCGCAGTTTCCGTCCGGAAGTGATGGGTGGGCTCGGCGGTTTTGGCGCCTTGTTTGACCTCTCCGGCAAGTACCGCGAACCGGTGCTGGTGTCGGGCACCGACGGAGTGGGCACCAAACTCAAGCTGGCCCAACAATGGGGGCGCCACGACAGCATCGGCATCGATCTGGTCGGCATGTGCGTCAACGATGTCCTGGTGCAAGGGGCCGAGCCACTGTTTTTTCTGGATTATTTCGCCACCGGCAAGCTCGATGTCGAGGTCACCGCGCAAGTCGTCGAGGGCATCGTCGAAGGCTGTGTACGCGCTGGCTGCGCCCTGATTGGCGGCGAAACCGCCGAAATGCCGGACATGTATGCGCCCGGCGAATACGACTTGGCCGGATTCTGCGTCGGGGCGGTGGAAAAGTCGCAGATCCTCGATGGTCATGCAGTCGCGGCCGGCGATGTGTTGCTGGGCATCGACTCCAGCGGCCCGCACTCCAATGGCTACTCGCTGATTCGGCGCGTATTGGAACGCGCCGGCGCCACGCCGGACCTGGACCTTGGTGGGCTCAGTCTGGGCGACGCCTTGATGGCGCCGACCACGATCTACGTCAAGCCGATCTTGGCCCTGATCAAGGCCCACACCCCACACGCGCTCGCACACATCACCGGCGGCGGCCTCTTGGAAAACATCATCCGAGTGGTGCCCGAAGGCTTGGGCTTGCACATCGATTCACGCAGTTGGCGCTTGCCACCGGTTTTCGACTGGTTGCAACGCGAAGGCGCGATCGAATCGATGGAGCTATGGCGCACCTTCAATTGCGGCATCGGCTTTGTGGTGATTGCCAAGGCCGAGGACGTGGGCGCAATGCAGGCCACACTCACGGCCCATGGCTTGGCCAGCCGCGTCATCGGCGAAGTGCTTCCTTCCACGGACAACCATCGCGTGCGGATCGACTGATGTTGCGTGTAGCGGTGCTGGCCTCGGGTCGAGGCAGCAATCTCGGGGCCTTGCTCGACGCCAGTCGCGCCGAAGATTCGGGCTACGCCATCGTTGGCGTGTTCAGCGACCAGCTCGAAGCCGGCGCCTTGGATATTGCGCGTGCTGCGGGCATTCCGGCACTCGCGCTAACGCGCAAAAAAGCTCAGGATCGAAGCCAATACGACGCCGAGTTCTTCCGCCACGTATGCCAGGTTCAGCCAGACCTCATCGTCTGTGCGGGATACATGCGCATCATCTCCGCCGAAGCACTCGCACACCTGAGCATGCCCACGATCAATATCCATCCATCCTTGTTGCCGAAGTACCCGGGCCTGCATACCCACGCACGCGCACTGGAGGCCGGCGATACCGAGCATGGCAGCAGCGTGCACGTGGTCACCGCCGAGCTCGATGCCGGCCCCCTGCTTGCGCAGGCGCGGATTGCGGTGCGCTCGGGCGACACGCCGGACGATCTTGCAGCACGCGTACTGACACAGGAACACCGCTTGCTTCCAGCGTGCGTGCATGCGATTGCAACGGGCCGATTGCGCCTTTCGACCATGCCGCCGCAGTTTGACGGGCAGCCACTCGCAGCCCCGCTGTCACTGCACCAGAACACCTTGCAGCCTCAGGTGAACCCATGAGTCTGCGCTGGCTCGTGTTGCTGTTCGCCTTGGCAGTCGTGCATCCCAGCTTCGGCGCTGGCACATCCACGGTCTTGCAGCCCTATCAGGCGCACTACGAGCTATTGCGCGGGGGCAGCGTCGAGGGCGTGGTCGATGTGCAACTGGAACGCATCGACGCCACGCACTGGCGCATGAGCACCCACAGCCGTGGCACGCACGGACTGGCCGCGCTGACCGGCATCCAGGTGCGGGAAACGTCCGAATTCCGCAGCGATGCCTCGGGCATCACGTGTACGAGTTATCGCTATCGGCAAACCGGCCTGCGCACCCGCGAGCGCAGCGTCGACTGCGGACCGGGCAAAGCGGGCGTAGTGAGCCGTGACCACAAAGGCGAGTACCGCTTTGCCGAGCAACCGAACCTTGCCGATCGACAGATCGTCAGCCTCGCGCTGACGCTGAAACTGGCGAGCGGCAAACGCGGCGAGCTATCCATTCCGGTGGTCGACCGCGACCGTCTGGAACCCCAGCGCTATCGCACGCTGGGCGAAGAAACCCTGGCCCTGCCGATGGGCTCCACCCGCACCCTCAAGCTCGATCGTCAACACGATTCGAACGAGCGCAAGACCAGCACTTGGTTCGCCATCGACCAGGGCTGGATTCCTGCGCGCATCGTGCACGTGGGCAAGAGCGGCGGCTACGAGCTGAGGCTAGTGTCGATCACGCGCTGACCGACTGGAGTATGCTCGAAGGGTCTGCATTGACGCCTTGTCCGTACAGACGCTCAACCAAAATCAACAGCGAAGGAGTGATCCCATGACCGTTGCAAAAGTCATCGAAATCAGCGCATCGTCGCCGAAGGGCATCGAAGACGCCGTCAAGCTCGGCTTGGCCAAGGCCGCAGAGTCCGTGAAGAACATTCAGGGCGCTTGGATCAACGAGACCAAGGTCGTCGCCGACGCCAAGGGCAACGTCACGGAGTGGCGCGTCAATATGCGGGTCAGCTTCGTCGTCGACTGAAGTCGGATGCGGACACAAAAAACCCGACCTTGCGTCGGGTTTTTTGTTGCGCGCTCGCAGGCGGAGCGATCAAGACAGGCGCCGAATATGCGCGCCCAAACCGCCCAGTTTTTCTTCGATGTTTTCGTAACCGCGATCGATGTGGTAGATGCGATCGATGATGGTATCGCCCTGAGCCACGAGGCCCGCGAGCACCAGCGATGCCGAAGCCCGCAAATCGGTCGCCATGATCGGGGCACCGGTCAGCCGTTC
>CAUJJS010000063.1 GCA_963205415.1 Pseudomonadota bacterium | reverse complement strand
GGCGCGCCCTACATGGAGCCGATCATCGGCTCGCAAATCGGTGGCGTGGATACCTCCTACAACATCATCGCCGATGACCTGCGCCAGAGCGTGGACCGCGACCTCGATGCGGTGTATCAGGACGAGGCCATCCTCGGCTTCCAGTCGGCCATCGATGAAGCTTGGTCCTGGGGTGTCAATGCCACCTATCGCCGCATGAAGAATGCGCTCGACGATGTGCGCATCAATCACACCTCGTGTGGCTCGGTGGGCTACAACCTCTGGCCGATTGCCAATCCCGGCCAGCCGTTGACGATCTGGGGCAATGAGGACATCGGCTGCGCGAGCGAAGGCTGGATCACGATCGACACCTCCACCGATGGCTACGAGATGGGAGGCAGTGGCAACGTCGTGGGTTACTTCACACCCAAGCGCGAGTACAAGGCGCTGGAGTTCCAGATCGATCGCGCCTGGGACGGCAAGTGGTCGATGAATGTCTCCTACCTGTTGTCCAAACTCGATGGCAACCACGAAGGCCCGGTCAACTCCGACACCAACTACGGCGACACGGGCATGGTGCAGCACTGGGATCACCCGGCCAACAATCAGGACTATGGCCCGCTGTTCAATGATCATCGCCACCAGATCAAGTTCCGGGGCGCTTACGCCATCAATGACCAGTGGATGCTGGGTGCCACCCTCACCGCGCAATCCGGCGGCCCGATCACGGCCTTGGGCGTGTCGTGGCCGGACGACAGTCGCGGCGCAGCCAGCTATGTGAGCATCGGCTCGGGCGGCGGTTCGTTCTGGCATTGCGTGCAGAACTGCAGTGGGCCGGTGGCCGATCGCGTGTTCGAGTACTCCGGGCGCGGCGATGCCGGACGCTTGCCGTGGATCTACGACCTGGGCGCGAGCATCACCTGGACCGCACCGATCGAAGCGGTGGACTTGAAGGCGCGATTCTCGGTCTTCAATCTGCTCGACCAGCAGCACGTCATCAACGTGCGCCAGCGTTACGAGGCGGCACCCGGCACCGTGCGTCCGCTGTTTGGCACGGGCACGCGCTGGCAGTCGCCGCGTACGGCACAATTGGTGATCTCGCTCAATTTTTGAGCCTTGATGTCGCCATCGTGAAAGGCGATGGCGGCACCGCACCCCCTGGAGGGTTGGACTGTGACCTTCCTCTTTGTTCGGGCGGTCTGCGCAACAGACCGCCCGCTTTTTTGGAGCCTCGGGTTTGCCACACACAAGCAGCGTTGAATCAGGTCGTTTCGAGGGCGTGGATTTGACCGCCTTGGCAGCGCGTGAAGGCACGCCGCTGTATGTCTACAGCGCGCCACAGATTCGTCAACGGGTCGGCAGCTTGCGTGCAGCCTTGGCGGGCATGGACGCGGGCATTCGTTATGCCGTCAAGGCCAATGGCAATGCCGCCATCCTGCGGCTGCTGGCAGGCGAAGGCGCGGGTGCCGACATCGTCTCGGGCGGCGAACTGCAACGCGCCTTGCGGGCCGGTATCGCGGCCAGCCGGATCGTGTTCTCGGGGGTCGGCAAGACCGATGCCGAGATCGTGATGGCGCTCGAAGCCGGCATCGAGCGCTTCAATGTCGAATCGCATGCGGAGTTGGACTCGATCCAGCGCTTGGCCGCGCAGCGCGGGGTTTTGGCCGCCGCCTCGGTGCGAATCAATCCGGACGTGGATGCACGCACCCACGCCAAGATTTCCACCGGCAAGGCCGAGAACAAGTTCGGCGTGGTGATCGACGATGCGCGTGCGTGGTTTGCGGAGTCCGCCACGCGTCCGAATGTACGTCTGGATGGGCTGCACATGCATATTGGTTCGCAATTGCTTGATCTGGCGCCGGTGCGTGCGGCGCTGGCGCGTATGGCCGCGTTCTGGCGCGAACTCGAAGCCGCCGGCCACAGCATCGCCAGCATCGATGTCGGCGGTGGGCTGGGCGTGCGTTATCGCGCGGGTGAAACCGCACCCGATGCGCACGACTACGCGGTCGCCATCGCTGAGGCCTTGCAGGGTTTTCGCGGTCGCATCCTGGTGGAGCCCGGGCGCTGGCTGGTTGCCGAGGCTGGCATCCTGCTCAGTCGCGTGGTGCTGGAAAAGCAAGGCCGCGAGCGACGCTTTCTGGTGCTCGATGCGGCGATGAACGATCTCGCCCGGCCGAGCCTCTACGATGCCTGGCACGACATTGTCCCGCTGCATACCGATGCCGCACGCGAGGCGCTGGACTACGACGTCGTGGGGCCGGTGTGCGAGACCGGCGACACCTTCGCCACGCAACGGCGAATGCCGCGCTGTGCGGCCAACGAACTGGTGGCCATCCTGGGCGCTGGTGCGTATGGCGCGTCGATGTCGTCCACCTACAACTCGCGCCCCTTGGCCGCAGAAGTGCTGGTCGAAGATGGCCGCTATGCCGTGATTCGCTGCCGCCAGAGCCCGGATGCGATGATCGCCGATGAGCGCCCCGCCACGGAATGGAATACGCCATGAGCCTCAACCATGCGAATCTGAGCCGTTTCGATGGCCATCGTGTCTGGGTGCGTATGCTCGGCCTTGTTCTTCTACTGGGCACCGGCGCCGATGCCATGGCGGCTGCCAAAGATCCTGCGACCGACAACACCGGCGCCGTCGTCGATCAATTGGCGCGTGCTGCGATGGCGCGCTACCACTTGCCGGGAATGGCCATCGGCATCGTCGAAAACGGTACGGTGAGTTTTGCGCGCGGTTATGGCGAGCGTGTGGCAGGCAGCGGCGAGGCGGTGGATGCGCAAACCCTGTTCAAAATCGCCTCCAACACCAAGGCCATGACCGCGGCCCTGCTTGGGCGTCTGGTCGACCAAAGAAAATTGCATTGGGATGACCCCGTGCAGCGCCACTTGCCGCAGTTTCGGCTAGGCGAGGATTGGGTCACGCGCAATTTTCAGGTGCGTGATTTGTTGATCCACAACAGCGGCTTGGGCTTGGGCGCCGGGGATTTGATGCTTTGGCCTGAGCCCAATGCCTTCACCCGCGCCGATATCTTGACCGGCTTGGCACACCTCAGGCCGGCCACGAGCTTCCGCTCCAGTTATGCCTACGACAATCTGCTTTACATCGTCGCCGGCGAGCTGGCGGCCGCGGTCGGTGGAGAGAGCTACGAAGCCTTGTTGCAGCGCGAGGTGTTTTCGCCGCTGGGTTTGAATCGCTGCCGCGTCGGTCGTTTAGTACGCGAGGATGTGGGCAATCTGGCGCAGCCGCACCGGCTCACGGCCGATGGACCCCACGCCTTCAAACGCGATGGCGACATCATCGACGCCACCACCATGGCCGCAGCGGGCGGCGTGCGTTGCAGTCTCGACGACATGCTCGTGTGGATGCGCAACTGGATCGATCCTGCGTTGACGCAGGGCTGGCTGTCTGAGGCCCAGCGTCAGGCCATCACCGGCGTGCAGATGCCAATGCCGATCAGCACGCGCGATCGACGCTGGGAGGATGCCCATGTCCGCGCCTATGGTTACGGCCTGCGCTTGGGTGATGCCCACGGTCGCTGGCGCGTTGGCCACACCGGCACGCTCGATGGCATGTACTCGGCGATGGCGATGTTTCCCGATTCCCGTCGTGGCTATGTGTTTCTCATCAATGGCGAAGCCGGCGACGCGCGCATCGTGCTGGAAGCGGCCTTGAGCCGCTTGCTGAGCGATTTGCCGCCGGAGTTCGAGCGTCTCGCCAATGAGCGTGCAGCCGAACGCGCGGCCTCGGGTGCCGCCGAAGTGCGCGCACAGGCGGCCAAGCGCGAGCGCGTGACCGTGGACGAGGCGCGCGAGTTTCTCGGCATCTACAAGGATCCATGGTTGGGCGAGATCGCGCTGTGTCCGGAAGGCGAGGCGGTGGTGTGGCGTGCGCGCAAATCGCCGAAACTCCACGGAACGCTGCATCGAGTGGCAGCGCGTTGGCTGGTGGAATGGGATGAGCCTGATGTCGCCGGTGCCGATGCGTGGCTCGATCCTGCGACCGTTGCCGGCAATGGCGTGACACTTGCGATGCGTGCCATCGACCCGGAAACCGACTTCAGCTACGACTTTCAGGATTTGGCCCCCACGCGCCTGCGTGCTTGCGAGTGAGCTTCGACATGCAGACCGACCTTGCCATCATCGGCAGCGGCATCGTGGGCTTGTCCTGCGCCTTCCACTTGCAACGCCAAGGCGCGCGCTGTCTTTTGATTGATCCGAAGGGTGCAGGGCAGGGCGCGTCGTTCGGCAATGCCGGTGCGATTTCCTTTGGCAACATCTTTCCGCAGGCCACGCCCGGCGTAGCTTGGCAAGGTCTGCGCATGCTGTTGGACGCCGACGCGCCGCTGAAGCTCGATTGGCGGGTGTGGCCGGAGTGGCTCGCTTGGTTGCGATCCTTCGTGCGTGCCGGTGATGCACGACAGGTGGAACGCGCGATCCTCGCCCTGCATGCGATCAACCTGCAATCGCGTGCGGCGTGGCTGGAGCTGGCCGAAGCCATCGGCGCGCTGGATCTACTGGCCGAGAACGGCTACCTGCACGTTTACTCCGAAGCCGCCAACTTCAGCGCCGATGCGTGGAAGCGTCGTTGGTTCGAACGCCTCGGCATTCGCCATCGCGTGCTGGATGCGCGTCAATTGAGCACGCTCGAACCGGCGCTTGGTGCCGGCTTTTCCCATGGCGTGTTGCAAGAGGATTCGCTCGGATTGCGCGACCCCGGTGGTTTCTGTCAGCGCCTTGCCGATGCCCTGAAGCGGCAGGGCGCAGAGACATTGCCGGCACGCGTCCACGATCTGAAACGCGCCGGCAGGGCGTATGTCCTGAGCACCGACCACGGCGAGATTCAGGCCGAACGCGTGCTGGTGGCTGCGGGCGTACACAGCAAGCCGCTGTTGGCCCCACTCGGGGTGAAGCTGCCGATCATTGCTGGACGCGGCTATCACCGCATGTTCCCACCGCAAGCCGGCCTGCTGCGACGCCCAACCCTCTGGATCGAGCGCCACATCGTGCTCTCGCCCATGCGTACGGGCATGCGCCTGGCGGGTTTGAAGGAACTCACTCGCGCGGATCGTCCGCCCCGCCATTCGTATTTGGAGCGGCGAATCACCGATGCACGAAGACTATGCCCGGGATTGATTGGCGAGCCGACCGACCCGTGGTTCGGTGATCGCCCCGTCACCCCCGATTCCTTGCCGATCATCGACGCGCTGGACGAGGGACGCCTCCTCATCGCCACCGGCCACGGCCACCTCGGCATGACCCAAGGCCCAATTACCGGACGATGGATTGCAGGCCTGGCCGCAGGTTCCGGCACGTGTTTACCGCTCGCACCCTTCGCCGTGCGACCTTGGGAGCCTCTGAATAACCCGTCATTGCGAGGAGCGTAGCGACGCGGCAATCCATGGCTGTTTGTCAAATCAAAGACATGGATTGCTTCGCTTCGCTCGCAATGACGGCGTTTGGACTTGATCAAATGTTCCCTTGATCTCTTCAAGAGAACCTGCCGTCGGGGCTTGAAGGGGAACCCTTGCATGAATTGGCTCGTCGCTTGACCGCTTGCTCATGATGTACCAATAATTGGTACATGGTGAGGAGCGCACAATGGCTAGAAACACCAGTGTCAGCTTGGGTGACCACTTTGAGCAATTCATTGCCGCTCAGGTTGATAGCGGCCGATACGGCTCTGCCAGTGAGGTGGTGCGGGCGGGCCTGCGTTTGCTTGAGACAAGCGAGAGTAAGCGTGAAGTGCTGCGGAATGCGCTGATTGCGGGTGAGCGCAGCGGCAGGGCCAAGTACAGCTACGAGTCACTCGTTTCCGAGCTGGATTCTGAGCAGAAAGGATGAGGTTCGACCTAACCCGGTCTGCCCAAGCGGATCTCAAGTCGATTGCGAGGTACACCCAGGAGCGATGGGGCATCCGCCAACGGAATACCTACCTGAAGGAAATTGATCAGTTATTTCGTACGTTGGCGAAGAATCCGCTGATGGGCAGGGAATGCGACGACATCCGTGAGGGCTACCGAAAGCTCCCCCATGGTAGTCATGTCATTTACTACAAGCATCTGAGCGAGGACGATCTGTTGGTCGTGCGAATTCTTCACGGCACGATGGACGTAGACCCGAACATCGGCGCCTATTGAGCCGGCCCTTGTTTTGTAGCAATGGAGCTTGCTCCATTGTCTGCCGAGCAAGCTCGGCAGCTACTCCATGTTCGAACAATTTGAGGGCCGGATCAATAAGGAACATCTGATCAAGTCGGAACGTTGTCATTGCGAGCGAAGCGAAGCAATCCATGTCTTTGATTTGTCGAACATCCATGGATTGCCGCGTCGCTGCGCTCCTCGCAATGACGGCTTTTTCAGATGTTCCCTAACGGCCGCCGCGATGCGCAAGGACAATCCCAAACAGGATGCGATCAGCCGCTGAGTGCGCGCGCTCCATGAGCGTCGCGGTTATTGGCGTACCGTCATCGCCATCGCCGCCAAAATTGCCCGCATGAGCTGGGCGGTGTTGCATCGCGGGGAGGCATTCAAACTCCCGACATGATCCACCACACATCGATTCACTTCACCGCGTCTGGGGAAGCCCTTGCAGCTTGAGGTAACCAGCTGACAGCCCGCGTAGCAGGATGACTGTCCAGTTGACCGAAACGGTTATGTGGCGGTTGCTATGCAGCAACAAGCCGCTTGACGTGCAACTCGCCACAATGCTGCTCGGCTTGCCACAGCTCGTACTGCGTTTGCTGGGTAAGCCAGCTCTCCGGCGTGGTGTTGAAAGCGATGGACAGGCGAAGCGCCATTTCCGGGCTGATGCCAGCCTTGCCATTGAGGATTGCACTCAACGTCTTGCGGCTGGTGCCGAGCGCCTGCGCCGCATCGGTGACCGAAATGCCAAGCGGCTCCAAGCAGAGCTCTCGCAGCACCTCGCCAGGATGGGGTGGATTGTGCATGCGCATAACGAAACCTCAGTGAAAATCCTCATAGTTGACGACCTCAGCGTCGCCGCCCTCGAACCGAAACGTGACACGCCAGTTGCCACTGACCGTGACCGACCATGTTCCATTACGGTTGCCCGTAAGCTCATGAAGGCGAAGACCGGGTAGATCCATATCTTTGACGAGTGACGCAGCATTGAGCCTGCCGAGGATGAGCCGAAGACGCTTGGCGTGCGCGGCTTGAATGCCGGCCGTGCTGCCAGTGGCAAAGAACTTGGCCAATCCCTTGTGCTTGAAGTTGCGTATCATCAAACGCAGTGTTACGCGACACGTTACGCGTGTCAAACGGCATCGACTTGGCCAAGAACGGGCTTGCCCTGCATGGCGTGGATGCAGCGGGCAAGCCCGTTTTGGTGCATCCCAATGTGGCGCGTTCGGCGCTGGTCGAATTGCTTGCGCGGCTGCCGCACGCCGTGAATGAAACGACGAATATCCCCAAGGCGCACACCGTGTGCTGCGCCATGGCGAACTGCGCTTGACAGGTGGGGGGAAAGCTCTTGTATCCGTGTTAGGCGCGATCGCGGGTGGGCGTGCATCAGGGTTGCTTACGCTTCTTGCCGGATAGAAGCGCGAGCGCGAGCAGCGCCGCGATGCCGAGGCCACATATGGTCATTATCTTGGCCGGATTGATGTCAAACAGGGTGCCGAGAAGCCAACAAAGCGAGACAAAGGCTGAGGAGCAGACGACGAATATGAAACCCCCGAGACGACTGTTGCCTCCACTCCAAGTACTGGCGCCGGCATAGCCTGCAACGAAGATTGCGAGGAACGCGAAGAGAGAACTTGCCATGATGGGCTCGCGCCTAACGAATGAAAGGGACTTCCCCGTCCCGAGTGTGCCGCGCGTTGGTGGGTTTCGGCAACCAGATGCCACGATGGGAAGCGTAGCCTCGCATCTCCACACACGTGATTGGAAGGAGAAGTCCCATGAGCGCCATCGTAAGCCTTGGCATTGATCTGGCAAAGAATGTGTTTGCTCTGCATGGCGTAGATGCGGCGGGCAAGCCGGTCTTAGTGCCGCCCAACGATGTCGGGGTTGAAGCCAAGCGTCAGCAGGATGAAAAACCAGCGTCAAAAGCCGTGAAGCTGCTGCTTCACAAATTCATGTCGTCAGGGGTTGACGGGGGAGTCCATAGATGAATTGTTAGGCGTGTGGTGGGGCTGCCGCAAACTCAACATCTGAGGAAAGCCACTGTTTTCCATTTGCGTCAACCATAACGCGCTCGCCTTCCCTGGATGCGAGGGCGTTCAAGGTGTCACCCGGAAGTTTGTAGGCAAACGTTCCTTGCCCATTGTGGTAGCCGTAGCTGCACTCGAACGGACAGCTTCCGCCGCCTTCCGTCAGAAATCCGACGATTGCAGAACCGTCTGGAGCATTGAGCTTCAATGGTTGCATGCTGCTATTCCTGTAAGCGCCTAACAAATGAAAGGGACTTCCCCGTCCCGAGTGTGCCGCGCGTTGTCGGGTTTCGGCAACCCGATGCCACAATGGGAAGCGTAGCCTCGCATCTCCACACGCGTATTTGTAGGGAGAAGTCCTATGAGCACCATCGTAAGCCATGGCATCGACTTGGCCCAGAACGTGTTTGCCCTGCATGGCGTGGATGCGGCGGGCAAGCCCGTTCTGGTGCGGCTGAATGTGGCGTGGCCTTGGTCGAGAGGGTGGCGACTTTGCCGACGTGGCTGACCGGCATGAAGACCTATTCGGGTCACGCCAATGGGTGCGCAGCTTTTGGCTCCCATAGTCGCGATTCATCGTCAAGATCGGCGCCACGCGATCCAGCCCCAAGAAAAATCCCGCCATGCGGCGGGATTTTTCGTCAAGGTGCAGGCAGGATTCAGAGCTTGCCGCCACCGAACTTGTGGGTGTATTGCAGGAAGAAACTGCGGCCTTCGGTGTCGAACCAGGAAATGTCGTAGTAGGGATAACCCGTCGAGGTTTCATCGTAGGGCGGCATTTCATCGAGCAGGTTGACCACCGACAGCGACAGTTCGGCATGGTTGTTGAATCGGTATTGGACGTTGGCGTTGTAGAGGTAGGTCGCTTTCACCCACGGGTTGGTGCCGTCCGATTCGGCCCAGATTTCGTAGTAGGAGTCATCGTTGGGCAGCTTGCCAAGGCGCGTGCCTTGGATTGAGGTGGTCCAGACATCGTTCGACCATGAAACCCGCAGGCTGGCCTTGGTCTTGGGGATGTCGTAGCCGCTGTTGATGGCGAACATGTCGACCACTGGCTCATCCGGGTACTGCTGGATCTCGTGTCGGTTCACCCAGGTGTAGCTGCCGATCACGCGGAAGGTGCCGAGGTTGCTGTCCCAACGCAGGTTGGTGGTGGCATCGAGTCCGTTGGTGCGTTCGCGGGCGATGTTGATGGGGTTGACGTGCACGCCATACAACTGGCCATCGCCGAGGCGGGTGATGCGTGCGAGTGCATCGACGCAAATCGGCGAGTTGATGTCGAGCGCGCCGAGGCGGCAGTCGCGTTCGTTGAGCATCACATCGTTGGTGCGCAGGTCCTGCACCTGATTGCTCATGTCGATGTCGAACCAGTCGACCGACACATCCAAGAACGAGGTGGGTGACCACACCAAGCCGCCGGTCCAGGAGCGGCTGGTTTCCGGATCGAGCTCGCGGTTGCCGGCGCGGCTGCGGATGATGCCTTCGCTTTCGTAGCTGCAATCTTCGATCGCCTCGTCCGGCTCTTCGGTGGCGCAGCGGTAGTAGTCGGTGACGCTGGTTTCATCGTTGCCATCACCGGCGAAGACATAGTGCAGGTCCGGTGCGCGGAAGGCGGTGCCGTAGGAACCACGCACCAAGAGGCTTTCCACCGGACGCCATTCCAGGCCCGTGCTCCAGGTGAATTTGCCGACGTTGCGGCTGGCAAATCCGTACTGGTCGTAACGTCCGGCCACGCTCAGGTTGAGCGAGTCCAGAATCGGCATGCGCAACTCGCTGGCGAGCGCCCAACGTTGACGGTGACCGACGCCGTTGGAATCCTTCCAGCTGTAGTAGTAGTACTCGGTGGCTTTGGGATCAGGGCGCAGGTTGTAGGCCTGATAGCCCACTTCGGCGGTGGCGGCAAAACCTGCGGGGCCGCCCGAAAGCTCGAACAGCGAAGCCTGGGTGAGGGTGAAGGCCAAGGTCTGACTTTCGGACTTGGGGCGATAGGTGGTGTAGGCAAAGATGCTGTCGTACTCGGCCGGCGTCAGGGCGCGGTACATGCGCTCGTGCGGCGCGTTGAACATGGGGTAATCGACCCCGCGCCATTCGTAGCTGCCGGGCAATTGTTCCCCGAGGAACAGGCGATTGGCAGCGGCGGCCACAATCTGCGGCCAACTGATGCGGGCTTGGTATTGCGAATGACTGAGCGCGGCTTCGTAATCCCAGTCGGTGCCGAAGGTGCCGGTCAGGCCGGTGGTGACGCCGAAGGTGTTTTGCACGGTGTTGACCATGCCGGTATGAAGCCCACCCATTTCCTCGCGGGTGAACTGGCGCTGCCAGTATTCGATTTGATCGGTCGCGGCGTTGTAGAAATAGCCCTCTTCGTTGCCGTCCGGCATCATCAAGGACCAACTCCGCGGGGCGCGAAACAAGGACAGTTCGTGGCGGCCGAGCTGGATGTCGGCAAACCATTCGCTGCCATTGGCCAAGGGCAGGTTGAGCGAGGCGTAGGTGTTGATGCCTTGGCGCTTGCTGATCATGGTGCGGTAGGACACCGCGCGATCGCTGCCGCAGAACATGCCGTAGCGACGGCGTTCGACATAGCGCACGCTGCCATCGTTCAGGCCGTAAAGCCCGGCGCAGTTCGCCTCACCCGG
>CAUJJS010000062.1 GCA_963205415.1 Pseudomonadota bacterium | reverse complement strand
GGGGGCGCGGGTGATATCGGTGACCCGCCATACCCTCAATCCCCTGCGCAATCAGGCCGACATCGAGCTCTTGGTGTCGGCCCATGCCGATGAACCCCACATCGAAGCCATGGCCTTTCGCACGGCCATGCAACACCTGCTTGATCGGCTGGTGCTGCGACTGTGGCAAAGTCAGCGCGGCCGCCGCGAGCAGTTCTCGCGCATCCGTGATCGTCTCCAACATCCCGAAAGTCTCTGAATGCCGATGCGCCCGACGCCTTGCCTCGCCCTCTTCGCCGTTCTTGCCTTGGCCGCCTGTGCAGGGTCGGTTCGTCCGCCCACAACTCCGGCCGCGCCGGCAATGACGTCCGAACGCCCGCCGCTGGCGTCCGAAAGCCCGATTGCCAATGCCGATCAACTCATCGTGGTCTCAAGCCAGAACTGGGATGCCACGGTCGGGGAGATGCATCGCTTTGAACGTCATGGCACGCTTTGGCAGGAAATCGGCCATGGCACGCCCGTCAGCCTCGGCCGCAGCGGCACGGCCTGGGGCCTGGGCCTGCATGCCATGCCGCAGCCCGGACCTCAGAAAGTGGAAGGCGATGGTCGCAGCCCCGCCGGCGTGTTCACGCTCACCGGCGCCTTCGGTTATGGCCCGACCGGCCACACCTTGATGCCCTACGAGGCCATGGACGCCAGCGACTGGTGCATGGATGTGCCGCAATCGCCCTACTACAACCGCATCGTCGACGCACGCGACATCGGCGAGGCGGCAGTGATAGGTTCCACCGAACCGATGCGTCTGGACCTTCATCGTGACGGCGATATTCGTTATGCCTTGGGCCTCGTGGTGGCACACAACCCGCAGGCCATTCCGAACAAGGGCAGCTGCATTTTCATGCACTTGTGGCGCCAAGCCAGTGAAGCCACGTCCGGTTGCACCGCGATGGACGAAGAAGCCATGCAAACCCTATTCGCTTGGCTCGATCCTGCGCGAAATCCGGTGTTGCTGGTGCTGCCCGAAGCCGAATACGCGCGTTTGCGTTCGTCCTGGCGACTGCCGCGCTTGGAGCTTTTGCAATGAAACGCCCGGGCCCTACCGCACGGGTGATGATCGGCCTGATCGCAGGTGCGGTGATTGGTCTGACGCTGGCGCAGCTCGCACCCGAAGCCGGCGCACGCGCCGCCGCCATCGCCAAGCCGATCGGCAAACTCTGGCTCTCGGGTCTGCAAATGACCGTGGTGCCGCTGGTGCTGGCCTTGGTGATCCTGGGCGTCGCCAGTGCCAGCGATGCGGCCGCCTCAGGACGCGTGGCACGGCGCGCACTGCTGACCTTCGCCATCTTGTTGTGCGGATTCTCGGCCTACTCGGCCATCTGCGCACCGCTGTTGTTGCGCCTGGTGCCGCACAGTCAGGCGCTGGCCGATACGCTCCAATCCGCTACTGCGGCCAGCAACGTGGCCCTGCCCTCGCTGTCGGATTGGATCACCCAGATCATCCCCAGCAACGCCATCATGGCCACCGCCCAAGGCGCCATGTTGCCGGTGGTGGTGTTCGCGCTTTTTTTCGGCTTTGCCTTGATGAAGATCGATGCCGAACGCCGCAATCAGATCCTCGGCCTGTGCCAAGGCCTCGCCGACACCATGATCGTGATCGTCCACGGCATGTTGCTGTTCGCACCCATCGGCGTGTTTGCGCTGGTGCTGGTGGTCTGCACCGAAGCCGGTGTGAGTGTGATCGGCGCCCTCGCCAGCTACATCCTGCTGCTGATCGTGCTGTATCTGGGCGCCACCTTGGCCTGCTACCCCATCGTCTGGCTGGCCGGCCACGAATCGCCCTTGCGCTTTGCCAAGGCGGTGTTGCCGGCTCAGGTGGTCGCAGCCAGCACCCAGTCTTCACTCGCCACCTTGCCGGCGATGATCGAAAGCGCCGAGGCACGCTTGGGCTATCGCCGCAACGTCGTGGCCTTGGTATTGCCGATGGCGGTGACCCTGTTTCGCATCACCAGCCCGGTGCAGTACATGGCCGCCGCCAGCTTCATCGCCTGGGCCTACGGCATCGAATTGAGCTCGGTGCAACTGGCTGCAGCGGCCGCACTGGCGGTCGTCATCAGCTTGGGCGCCATCGGCCTGCCCGGCCAAGTCAGCTTCATGGCCACGGTGATGCCCGTCACCACGTCATTGGGCCTGCCGGTCGAGCCGCTCGGCCTGCTGCTGGCCGTCGACCCGGTTCCTGACGTCTTTGCCACCATCGGCAACGCGACCGGCGATGTGACCGCCACCAGCCTCGTGGCGCAGCGCGAAGGAGATCCTCGCGCCGCATCGAGCGGGTGAATCGGCGCTGGCCGTGTCGCCTTGCGCGACGCAGGCCACTGCGGGCACGGCGTTACACTTGCACGATGATGAATTCCCCCGACTACACCGCTGCCTTCACCTCGCGCATGGCCACACGCTTTCGTGGCTTTCTGCCGGTGGTGGTGGATGTGGAAACCGGCGGCTTCGATAGTCAACGCCATGCCTTGCTGGAAATCGCGGCGATCCCCTTGCACATGGATGCGAGCGGCTTGTTGCATCCCGGCCCCACCCACCACGCCCACATCAAGGCCTTTGCTGGCGCGCTGATCGATCCCAAATCGCTGGAGATCACCGGTATCGATCCGGATCATCCGCTGCGTGGGGCGGTGTCCGAGCACGAAGCCTTGGACTCGATCTTCATCGAAGTGCGTCGCGCCGTGCGCGATGCCGGCTGCCAGCGTGCGGTGCTCGTGGGCCACAACGCCCATTTCGATCTGGCCTTCCTCAACGCTGCGGTAACCCGCATCGGCCACAAACGCAATCCGTTTCATCCTTTCAGTTGCTTGGATACC
>CAUJJS010000061.1 GCA_963205415.1 Pseudomonadota bacterium | reverse complement strand
GTTCTGCGTAGCAAGCATCAAGCACTGCTGCGCTTGGCACACCAACTCGGCAGAGAACTTGTTCCACTACCAGACGGACACGCAGCTACTTCGTGAGTGGCATTATTAATCAATGGGTTACGATATGGGTTCATGGAGAGGAGCGCAGCGACGTGGCAATCCATGGATGTTCGACAAGTCAAAGACATGGATTGCTTCGCTTCGCTCGCAATGACAGCGTTCTGACTTGCTCAGATGCTCACCACGTTTCAGCAACCCAGCTTGCGCATCACCGAGCGCAGAGCCAAGGGTTTGAGTGGCTTGTACAGCAGCACCAAAGCTCGCGACTCCACCGCTTCGCGCACGGCCTCGCTACGATCGGCGCTGATGACAATCGTGGGTGGCGCATCGTGCAGGGCATCCCACAATTCCAGACCGGTGCGATCGACATCGAGGTGGTAGTCGATCAGGAGTAGGTCCACCGGCGTCGCCAAAAGCACGCTTTGCGCCGCAGCCACATCCTGTCGGCAATGCACCTGCCAGCCCCATCCGCGCAGCAGGCCCGCCATCGCCTCGCACACCACCGAGTCGTTGTCCAATACCAGCGCCACACCGTGTTGATTGGGGTTTGATGCCGGCTCAGCCTCGGTCTTGGTCATCGGCGGTTCGGCGACCTGCGCTGGCGCTGGCGCACGCGGCACGAGGATCGAGAACACGCTGCCGCGACCCGGCCACGTGCGCAGGTCCAATGGATGCACCAACAAACGTGCGGCACGCTCGGCGATGGCAAGACCCAGCCCCAGCCCTTGCCCACGCGCGCCATCACCGCGACGGAACTCGTCGAAAATGGCGCGACGCTCGTGCTCGGCGATGCCCGGCCCCGTGTCCCAGACTTCGATGCGCAACTGCCCTTGATGGCGTCGCACGCCCACCAGCACCGCGCCGCGCTCGGCATAACGCACGGCATTGGCGAGAAAGTTCATCAACACGCGGCGCAACAGTTGCGGGTCGCTACGAATCCACGCACGGCTGGGCACATGACGAAGATCAATGCCGCGCTCAGCCGCCAGCGCACCGAATTCGGCCACCATCGGCTCCAGCAAGCTGGACAGCGCGAATCCATGCCGATTGATCGGCTGACGCCCCGACTCCAGATGCGAAATGTCCATGAGCCCATCGAGCAGGGTTTCGGTCGACCCCAGGGCGCTGCGGATATTGCCGACCGCCTCACGGTACTCCTCGTGCGCAAGGCGCTCATCCAGCGCGTGGGTGAAGAGCTGCGCCGCGTGCAGCGGTTGCAACACGTCGTGGCTGATGGCCGCGAGAAAGCGACTCTTGGCCTGATTGGCCCGTTCGGCCACCCGCCGCGCCTGATCGAGTTCGGCGGTGCGTTCGATCACGCGCTGTTCCAGCGTCTGTTTGGCCTGCGTCAGTTCTTCCTCGGCCTGACGGAAGGCTGTGACATCGGTGAAGGTGGCGACAAAGCCACCGCCCGGCATGGGATTGCCGCGAATCTCCACGACGCTGCCATCGGGGAAACGCCGTTCCGACAAATGCGCGGTTCCGGCTTGCATATGCGCGATGCGGCGGGCCACGGCCGCATCGAGTTCACCGCCGCTGCCAAAGCCACGCTGCAAGGCCCAGCGCGCCAGAACTTCGATCGGCTGGCCCACGCGCATCAGTTCGGGCGGATAGGAAAACACTTCCGCGTAGCGCCGATTCCAGGCCACGAGGTTCAGATCGGCATCGACCACGCTGATGCCTTGGCTCATGTTCTCCAGCGCCGCTTCCAAAAGGCGTTGATTGAAGCGCGAGGCCTGCGCCGCGTCCCCCACCAGGCTTGCAACGGTTTCCAGATCCGATGCGATCTCGCTGCGGGCGGTATCCATCAACAAGCGCGCCGAAGCCGCACCCAGCACCGCCGCCAATTCGCGCTCGACATCGGCCTGCAGTCGCGCGCTCGCCAAGGCATCATCACTGCAATCGACGAACAACTGCGTCACCCGCGCAGGCTGCAGGAAGCGTCCGGCCAGTTCGCGCAGATCGCCGCAAAAGATTGGCCGCGTCGCCACTTGGCCAGGGCGTGATTGCCACAATCGCTCGATCGCAAACGGCACCAAGGTCGCGATCACCAGACTCACGACCACGGCGCGCAAGGTTCGACTCCAATCGCCAAGCCCCAGGAAGGTGTCGGGCGCCAAGGCACGCAGCCCGAACGGACCGTGTTGCAGCCAATGATTCACGCTCGGACTGATCCAACCCATGTTGGGCAGCAACAGGATCCAGCACCACACCAGGACGCCCGCCAAGAGACCGATCACGACCGCACGCGGTGTGGTACGTGGCCGCCACACCGCAAATCCCAAGGCCGGCGCCAAGGTCGCGAGCGCGGAAAACGACACCGCGCCGATGTCGGCCAGCGCATCGTTGCCGGCTGTGGCGCGGCTATAAAGCCAAGCCAGCAAGACCACCGTCAAAATCGCAACGCGCCGTTGCAACAACACTTCGCCACGGCGCGAAGGCCCACCGGGCTGCGCCCAAGCGCCGCGCACCCGCAAGGGCGCGATCCAGTGATTGCCGATCATCAGGCTCAAGGCCAGCGTCGCCACGATCACCATGCCGGTGGCGGCACTCAAACCACCGAGGAACGCCAACAGCGCGAGCGCGTCCTGGCCCTGCGACAAGGGCAAGGCCAGCACGAACAAGTCCGAGGGCACGCCGAGCGGCGCCAACTGCGCCTGACCGGCGCGCGCCAAGGGCAACAAGGGCAAGGCGATCAAGACCATGTACAGCGGAAACAACCAGCGCGCCGTGCGCAGATGGCGTTCGTCGCGGCATTCGACCACGCCCACGTGAAATTGATGCGGCAAGGTGAACATCACCAGGACACCGAGCAGGATCAGGGCCGGAAATCCGTCGCTGCCATCGGGCTGTGTCACCAAGGGCGGCGCCGGCCATTGCGGACCCAGCACCACGAAGGCACCCAGCACCAGCATCACCACCAGTTTCAACACCGACTCGGCAGCAATGGCCAACACCAGGCCGCGGTTGTGCTCGGCGGCCGAGGCACTGCGCGTGCCGAACAGCATCGCAAACAAAGCCATGGCCAGAGCCACGTACAGCGCACTGTCGCTCCAGGCCGAGGCCACCAATTCGCTACCGCCGGTCAAGAGACCGAAACTGGAAGCCACGGCCTTGAGCTGCAACGCGATGTAAGGCACGAGGCCCAGCAAGGCGACCGCAGTCACCGTAGCCGCCAGCCACGAACTGCGTCCGAGTCGGGTGGCAATCAGATCGGCGATCGAGCTGCTGTTGTGCTCGCGTGCCAAGCGCACCAAGCGCACCAGAAAGCCCAGACCGAACACGTACAGCACGATGGTTCCGATGAAGGTCGGCGGCAAGGGCCAGCCCGAGCGCGCGGCCTGGGTGACCGTTCCGTAAAACGTCCACGAAGTGCAATACACCGCCAGCGACAAGGCATAGATCCAGCCCCAGCGCCGATCCAGCTTCCAACCGCTGCGCTCGCCCCAGACCGCGGCAAAAAACAACAGCCCCAGCCAAAGCAGGCTGGCGATGACGACGGTGGTTTGGGTCAACATGGCGGGCGCGCCGGACGACCAAAAACCTCAGCGCGCCAGCAGCGCGAGGATGTCCTTCTCCAAGCTGGCCGGCGTATCGGTCGGTGCGTGGCGGCTGACCACCTGGCCCGCGCGATCGACCAGAAACTTGGTGAAATTCCACTTGATCGCTTCCAGCCCCAAGAGCCCGGGGCGCTCGGATTTCAACCAGCGATAGAGTGGATCGGCCTTCGCACCATTGACCTCGATTTTGGCGAACAGCGGAAAGCTCACCTCGTAGTTCAAGGTGCAGAAGTTCTTGATCTCGTCCGCATTGCCCGGTTCTTGATGACCGAACTGATCGCAGGGAAAACCCAGCACCGAAAAGCCCTTGGCATGATGGGCGCGATACAGGGCTTCCAATCCTTCGTACTGCGGGGTGAAACCGCATTTGGAGGCAACGTTGACGATCAGCACGACCTGATCGCGCCATTCGGACAAGGCGCGCGGCTTGCCATCGATATCGTTAACGGTGAAATCGTGAAGTGTGCTCATGGCAGCGTCCCAAAAACTGCAAGTGGACGGGCAGGTTAACCGTTCGGCGCACGAGCGGCTACGGCGCGTCCGGTTCGCTTGGTGGTGCGGGCGGCGTGGCCACATCGGCGGCTTTGGGCAAGGCCTCGAATCGCGGTGACGGCAACCACACCCGCGCCAAGCTGTAGACGCCCCAACAACAGCCGGCGAAGATCGCGGTCACGAGCGCACCCGATTGGGCCAGCATTTGCCAGGGCCAGATCGCCGCCGAAATCATGTGGGTGATCGAGCCGGCGCTGAAACCGATCACATGCTCCCAGACCTGATCCTCGACGAAACTCCAACCCGACAACAGGCCATCGCGCGGATCGAACAGATCACTCAACTCCGAACCGACGAACATCGAGAACGCCACGATGCCGTAACAGGCACCGCCGCGCTTGCCACGCACCCAGCGATCGAGAACGGCATCAAGGCGGCGTGAGATCCATTCATCCGGCAAACTGCCGACGCTCACGATGCCGGCATGCACCATTACGAACATGCCAAAGGCGCCGGGAACCCAGCGCGGACCGATGAACAACAGGCCAAACAGCCACAGCAGCAGGCCCGAAACAAATCCCACGCCCACGATGATCCAGTGCTCGCGCGCAAGGCTGCTGCCGGACGGCGCCAGCGTGCGCGCCAAGGTATCGAAGTGGGGAACGCGAAGTTTCATGAGGAACCTGCCGGTGATCATCCCGCGTGCCGACGCGGACGCCCCCTCAGCCTACACCTGCCGCTGACGCACCGCCTCGAACAAGGCGACGCCGGTCGCCACGGAGACGTTCAAGCTCTCCGTATCGCCGGGCATGGGAATCCGCGCCAGATAATCACAGTGCTCACGCGTCAGCCGCCGCAAACCTTCGCCCTCACCACCCATGACGATGGCGATGGCACCGGACAATTCGATCGAATACAGACTTTGCTCGGCCTCACCGGCCAAGCCAACCAACCACACGCCCGCCTGCTTGAGCACCTCCAGCGCACGCGCCAGATTGGTGACACGCACCACGGGGATGCGATCGGCCGCACCGGCCGAGGCCTTGCGCACCGTCGCGTTGATCGGCGCGGATTTGTCACGCGGCACCAGCACCGCAGTCACACCCGCCGCCGCCGCACTGCGCAAGCAAGCGCCGAAATTGTGCGGATCGGTCACGCCATCGAGCACCAGCACCAGCGGCTTTTCGCTGCGTTCCAACAACTCCGGCAGATCCGACTCGTCCAGCGCATTGACCGCGGCGTAGTCCGCCACCACGCCTTGATGGCGCAAGCCATCGGACAGCCGATCGAGCGAATCGGCCGCAACCCGCTGCACTGCGATGCCGTGGCCGCGCGCCTGTTCGGCCAACTCCTGCACGCGCGGATTGCGGGCGCGCGCATCGACGCGCAGTTCGCGCACGTTGACGGCATCATTTTCCAACACCGAGGCCACGGCATTGATGCCGACGACCCAGCGCTCGTCCTGTTTGCGGCTCATGCCCACCTCGTTCGTGTTGCCCGCGCCTTGCCCGCGGCTTCATTTGATACCAGCCGCAGATCGATGCGCTTGTCCTCGACACTGGCGCGCAACACCAGAACGCGCACGGCATCACCCTGACGCCAGGCCTGGCCGCTGCGTTCACCCGACAGCACACGCCGCACCGGATCGAACTGGTACCAGTCCTTCGGCAACTGGGTGACATGGACGAGGCCGGTGATCTTGGACTCGTTCATTTCCACGAACAAGCCGAACGAGGTAACGCTGCTGACGATGCCATCGAACTGCGAACCCACGTGTTGCTCCATCCACGCTGCGCGATAACGCTCATCGACTTCGCGCTCGGCTTCTTCGGCACGACGCCCGCGCTCGGAGCACTGCAGGCACAGCTGCGCCATGTCGTGTGGGCCGTAGCGATAGTCATTGGCGTGCCCGCCGGCCAGCGCATGCTTGATCGCCCGATGCACCAGCACGTCGGGATAACGACGGATGGGCGAGGTGAAGTGCGCATAGGCTTCCAGCGCCAAGCCGAAATGGCCGATGTTCTGCGGCGCGTATACCGCCAGGGATTGCGAGCGCAGCAGCACCGATTCGATCAGGGCTGCATCGGCGCGCTTGCGCACTTTCTTCAACAACTGGGTGAAATCCCGCGGCTGCACCTTCGACCACGGCGGCATGCGCAA
>CAUJJS010000060.1 GCA_963205415.1 Pseudomonadota bacterium | reverse complement strand
GCCACCATTGCCCACTTGTCCAGCTACACCAATCGCTTCTACCTGAGCACCCACGGTCAGGACGCCGCCACTTGGATTCGTGACACCTGGCTTGCCCTTGGCAACGGGCGCAGCGACGTGAGTGTCGCGTTGCATACCGAGTGCACGACCTGCGGCATCCAGCCCTCGGTGATTCTGACGGTACAGGGAACCGATCTGGCGAACGAGGTGGTCGTGGTGGGCGCGCATCTGGATTCGATCCGGCAGGACGCAGGCAACAATACGCAACAGCTGGCACCCGGGGCCGATGACGATGCCTCCGGTATCGCCACGGTGACCGAGGTGATCCGCATTGCACTTGCCAGCGGCTGGAAACCGCGCCGCACCGTTCAGTTCATGGGCTATGCGGCGGAAGAAGTCGGCTTGCGTGGCTCCAAATCGATTGCGCTCAAGTACTTCAACAACCAAGTCAATGTGGTGGCCGTGCTGCAACTGGACATGACCAATTTCCACATCGGGGTGCCCTATCACTTCCATCTGATCAGCGACAACAGCAGTGGTCCACTTCGCGCTTTTTCGAAGAGTTTGTTCGATACCTATCTTGCGCCGCGCGGTCTGGCGCGACGCGACCTGAGCTGCGGCTATGCCTGTTCCGATCACGTATCGTGGACCAATCAGGGCTTTCCGGCGGTCATGGCCAGTGAGCCCGGCAGCGCGAGCAACGCGTTCTTTCCGAAACTGCATACCCCCGATGACACCTTGGCGATGCTTGGCGGCACCGCACAAGCCAGTACCGTATTCGCACTGTTCGGACTGGCCTTCGTAGGCGAATTGGGCAAGACCCACGACCCGAACCTGGTGTACCGCAACAGTTTTGAATACTTGCCGGCGGGCATCCTGCCTTGACACCGGGATTCCGAGCACGCGCAAGAGGTCACATTTGACACAACCACGCCCTCCTGCTCTCGATACAATCACGTCGAAGCCAAACGAGGTACCCGCATGGCCTTGCTCGCAGGAGTGCTGATTACCGCGCTGATAGCCTGGGTGATCGTGGCCTTCAACCGTCTGGTGCGCCTGCGCAATCAAGTGCGTACGGCCTGGGCCGACATCGACGTGCAGTTGCAGCGCCGGCACGATTTGATCCCGCAGTTGGTATCCGTGGTGAAGGGCTACGCCACGCATGAAAAGGCCACGCTCGAAGCCGTCACGGCGCTGCGCGCCAAGGCGCAACGCAGTGCCGGCGCTGCCAGTCAGGGCATTGCCGAAACCGCGCTCGAACAGGCACTGGCGCGTCTAGTGGCGCTGAAGGAGGCCTATCCTGAGCTCAAGGCCAACGAGAACTTCGCCCAGCTTTCGGCCGCACTGGTGACGGTGGAAGATCACCTGCAATTCGCCCGCCGCTTCTACAACGGTGCGGTGCGCGACAACAACGATGCGATCCTGCGTGTTCCCGACCTGCTCATCGCACGCAGCTTTGGTTTCAGCGAAACCGAGTTCTTTCAGGCCGAAGCATCGAGTCAGGAAGCACCCAAGGTGGAGTTGGCACCATGACCCGTCTGTTCGCCGCACTCTTTTTCTGCCTGTGTTACCTGTTGCCCGCACACGCCCAGGAACGCATCCTCGCCTACGACAGCAGCATCGCGGTTCAGGCCGATGGCAGCATGGACGTGGAAGAACGCATCCGGGTTCGTGCCGAGGGAAGTCAAATCCGACGCGGCATCTACCGCGACTTTCCGACGCGCTACACGGATCGTTACGGTAACCGCGTGGTGGTGGACTTCACGGTCAAGGAAGTGCTGCGCGATGGCCAGGCCGAGCCGTGGTTCACCGAAAACATCGCCAACGGCGTGCGCCTCAATACCGGCAATGATGATTTTCTGCCGACGCCGGCCGAGTTCACCTTCACCCTGCGCTATCGCACCACCCGACAACTCGGCTTCTTCAAGGACCACGATGAGTTGTATTGGAACGCCATCGGCACCGGATGGGTGTTTCCCATCGAATCGGGGAGTGTCGATGTGACGTTGCCGCAACCGGTGCCGGTCGCTGACTTGAAGGCCGAAGGCTACACCGGCATCCAAGGCTCCAAGGCCCAAAACCTCGCTGCCAGCATTCCCGCACCTGGACAGGCACATTGGCAACTGACCGAAGCCTTGATGCCCTACGAAGGCATGACCATCGTGCTCAGCTTTCCCAAGGGGCTGATCGCCGAACCGTCTGCCCTCACGCGCGCATTCTGGCTGCTCAAGGACAACCTCGGCGTCTTGATCGCCTTGCTGGGCTTCGTGGTGTTCATCACCTACATGGTGCGGCGTTGGCGCGAAGTGGGCCGCGACCCGGCAGCGGGCATCGTGATCGCACGCTATGAGCCACCGTCGGACTACTCGCCAGCCGCCTTGCGTTTCATCCGGCGCATGGGCGCCGATACCCGCTGTGTGACTGCCGACCTGCTCTCTCTGGCTGTGAACGGCAATGTCCAGATCGAACGTGACAAGGGTTTTCTCAAGGACTCGTGGATTCTGCGCCGTGTGGCCGGCCACCGTGATGGCTTGTCCGCTTCCCAGAAACAATTGCTCGACGGCTTTTTCAAAGAAGGCAACGAACTCAAGCTCGACAACAAGAACCACAGCCTCTTGCAGATGGCCATCAAGGACCAAACCCAGGAACTGGAAGCGGCCTATGCCGACCGGATGTTCAAGCGCCATAGCGGCAGCGTCGGCAAGGCCTTCCTGATTGGCGTGGCGAGCATGGCCGGTGCGGCATTCTTTAGCGGCGGTCATGGTGTTCCGGCGCTGGTCGTGCTGGGCGTTCTGATGTTGTTCGCCCTGATGGCCTTCAGTTTCCTCGTGCGTGCACCCACGTCAGAAGGCCGCAAGCTGCTGGATGAAATCGCCGGTTTGAAGCTCTATCTGAGTGTGGCCGAACGCGATGACCTCGCTCGTTTGAGTGGCCCGGATGCTCCGCCACAACTGGATGCCGAGCGCTATCAGAAGCTGTTGCCCTACGCCGTGGCCTTGGACGTGGAAGATGCGTGGACCAACAAGTTCACCCTCGCGGTGGGGGCAGCCGCCGCAGCCGCCACCACGGCGGCGATCTCCTGGTACCACGGCGGCAACATCAGTAGTTTGTCCAACCTCACTCAAGCAGTGAGCGCCAGCCTGAACTCTCAGATCGCCTCGTCCTCGACCCCGCCGGG
>CAUJJS010000059.1 GCA_963205415.1 Pseudomonadota bacterium | reverse complement strand
GTCTGATCGGCGGCCCCGTGCATCACCCAGACGTGATCGCCATCCAATCCGGACAGCGGCGCAATCTTTCCGGCCTCGGCCAGCTCGCGTGCGCGTTCGGCCAGCCGCACGACATCCGGCGCATCGGGCGCGCCCTTCATGCATCGGCCCAGCGCCGTGCCAAGATCACCCTCGGCACAACCATAGGGCGGACCTGCAATCAGGCCAGCGCCGATCAGATGGTCGGAAAACGCGAAGTGCGCCTGTTGCGCCATGGCCGCACCCGACGACAAACCCACCACGCTCACCCGTGCCGGATCGAGCTTCAGGGTGGGCAAGGCATGTTCGGCGGCTTGGCTGCCGCAGCCCGCGAGCGCGGAGACCAGCGACAGGCCGGCAGCGATACGTACGACGATCATCGATTTCTCTCCAAAAAAACGGGCCGCCAAGGCGGCCCGAACATGCTGCATTGGGCGATGCTCACCCTGGGGTTACACAAAAACTCGTTTCACCGCATGGCACGAGCGTAACTCAGGCTGCCAAGGGTTTCGATGGGCTGGGTGGATCGACATCATCCACCCAGCGCATCCTCACGCCATCACGTCCACGTCAGTAGCGATAGGTGAGCGTCGCAGCATAGGTACGGGGCGGGCCGTAGAAGGCGGTGACGGTGTTATCGAATACGGCGCCCGGGAACACATAGCCACCAATGCGGTAATCCTTGCCAAACAGGTTGTGTCCACTCACGCCAACCGACCAGTGTCCACTGTCGGAAGTCCACTCCGCGTTCAAGTTGTACAAGGTGTAGGCCTTCTGATCGAGCAAGGCATTGGGCACTTCGAACATGTGGGTATCGTCACGGAACGATGCGGTGGGCGTGATCTTCACCGAGCCGGAGGCCAAGGGAAGCGTCCACGTCACACCCACGTTGGCGGTCCATTCGGGCGTGTTCTGGAATACACGCGCGTCGCTGAAGTCCTTCACCCCGCCGGTGGTCACATCAAAGCTCATGTACTCATCGAACGAGGCGTTGATGTAGCCCAAGCCCATGAAGGCGCGGAAGCGATCGCTGAATACGGCCGCAGCTTCGAACTCACCACCCCAGATCGTGGACTTGCCGGCGTTGTCGACGAAGCTGGCGACGTTCGGTTGACCGGCCGCATTGACGACGACGGCTTGGATCGTCACCTGCTGATCCTTGTAGTCGGAATAGAACATGGCCGAGCTGAAGGTGAAACGGCCATCGCTGCTGCCGCCCTTCAAACCGATTTCGTAGCTGTTGACCTTCTCGGGCTTGTAGCCGTTGACGGTGCCCGGATACAAGGTGGCGTCACCACGCATGTCGAAGCCGCCGGATTTGAAGCCCTGGCTGTAGGAGACATAGCCGGTGAGCTGATCATTGAAGTCACGCGAAAGGGAAACGCGCGGGGTGAAGCTGCTGTCATCGCGGCTGTTGCTGTAGTCGGTATTGGTCGCGAGCGCAATCATGTTCGGGTTGCCGCCGGGCATGACCGGCGTCGAACCCACGCCGAGGAAGGTCTTGCGCAGGACGGTACCCTCGCGCTTGTCCTGACTGTAGCGCGCACCCACCGACACGCGGGTCTTGTCGTTGATGTCATAGCTGAAATCACCGAACAGAGCGTTACTTCTGGTTTGGACATTGCCGCCGGTGCCAATCGAAATCCCCGCCAAACCGAGCACCGTATCGAACGCACCTTCGGCATCGGCATCAAGATAATAACCGCCGAACACGCCTTGAACCCGATCGCCGGTGAACTGCAACTGGAGTTCCTGCGAGGTCTGCTTGTCCTTGTAGTAAGAGGGAATGTCCAAAGATGGCTGTGGGGTGGAGTCAAAGTCGATCACGGCCGGATCGGTATCACCCTTGCGGTGCGCGGTGATGGAACGCAGGGTCCAAAAATCGTTGATGTACCACTCGGCCTGCAAGGACAAACCCTCGGTCACAACCTTGTTCTTGTCACCACCACCGGCCCAAGTGTCGTAGATGCCTGGCAACACCTCGGAGTGCGGCGTGGCGCCCGACAACAGACGACGACCCGCGCGCTGGTTGGTGTCATCGGTCATGCGATCGAAGGCGAGGCGGAAGAAGGTGTTGTCGGAAGGAATCAATTCGGCACTGAGGCGGTAGGCGAGCGAATCCCGGTTGTAGTTTTCCGCGCCGGTGAACAGATTCTTGCCAAAGCCATCGCGGTCGTAGCTCGCGATCGAACCACCAATCGAGAAGATGTCGCTGACCGGCAAGGCGAACGTGCCGCGCGCGTCGCGCTGACCGTAGTTACCGACCGTCAACTTGCCCTCGAAGCGCGGCGTGGAACCCAGCTTCTTACTGACGTACTTGATCGCGCCACCAATGGTGTTGCGGCCATACAAGGTGCCTTGCGGGCCGCGCAAGACTTCGATGCGCTCGACATCGTAGACATCCAGCACAGCACCTTGCGGACGGGCGATGTAGACGTCATCCACATACAGGCCCACACCCGGCTCGAAGCCCCACAGCGGATCCTGCTGGCCGACGCCACGGATGAAGCTGATCAAGGTGGAGCTGCTGCCACGGGCCACCTGCACGGTGGCATTCGGGGTCTGCTCCTGCAAGGCGGTGATGTCCTTGGCGCCGGTATTTTCAAGCTGCACCGAGCTCAAGGCCGACACCGCAACCGGCACTTCCTTGAGCGTTTCTTCACGCCGACGCGCGGTGACGACGACCAAGTCCAACTGCTGCGCTTCCTCGCTTCCGGCCTCGGTCTTGGCCGCAGCGGTTTGGGCCGATGCCGGTGCCAGCATCGCGGCGCCAAGCACCAGTCCGATGGCAACACTCAGTGGGGCATGCTTCATTTCCGAATCTCCCGTTGTCAGGTTTTGAATGGCCGTGAGGCCAGCGATTGTGCGTGGAGGCATCATGCGCGTTTAACGGGATTGCAACACTTGGACCTTGGTACAGTGGGCCAAGTTTGAGCGACTGGCCAAACTGGAATCTGGAAAAGAACCGGATCCCCTGCATGGCCTTCTTGATCGTCTTGGCCGCATTGTGTTTTTTGATGTTCGTGGCCTATCGCGGCTACAGCGTCATCCTGTTTGCACCCATCGCAGCCCTGGGTGCCGTGCTGCTCACCGATCCGTCCTTGGTCGCGCCGATGTTCACCGGCCTGTTCATGGACAAGATGGTGGGCTTTTTGAAACTCTACTTCCCGGTGTTCGTGCTCGGTGCGGTGTTCGGCAAGGTGATCGAGCTGTCGGGGTTCTCGAAATCCATCGTCTCGGCCACGATCCGCATCGTCGGCGCGCAGCGCGCCATGCTCTCGATCGTGCTGGTGTGTGCCCTCCTCACCTACGGCGGCGTATCACTGTTCGTGGTGGTGTTTGCGGTTTATCCGTTTGCCGCCGAGCTGTTCCGTCAGGGCGACATCCCCAAGCGCCTGATCCCCGGCACCATCGCGCTGGGTGCCTTCACCTTCACCATGGATTCGCTGCCGGGCACACCACAAATTCAGAACATCATCCCGACCACCTTCTTCGGCACCAACACTTGGGCGGCACCGATCCTCGGTACGATCGGCGGCATCTTCATCCTGTGCATGGGCATGCTGTATCTGGAATCACGCCGCCGCGCCGCGCTCCGCGCCGGTGAAGGCTATGCCGGCAGCGATCCACTGTTGAATGAGCCGCCGGCTTTCACGGGAGGCGCGCTGCCCAATCCGCTGATTGCGGTGCTGCCCTTGGTGCTGGTCGGTGTGACCAACATCCTCTTCACGTGGTGGATTCCGCAGGCTTATGGCGCCTCGCATTCCTTCGTGCCTGCCGTGATCGGAACGCCCGCACCGGTAGTGCAGAACGTGGCCAAGATCACCGCCATCTGGGCGGTGATGGGCGCCTTGTTGGTCGGCATCCTCACGGTGCTGGCCTTTGCCTGGCGGCCGGTGATGGCGCGCTTTGCGCAAGGCTCGAAAGATGCCATTGGCGGTGCGCTTTTGGCTGCCGGCAACACCGCTTCCGAATACGGCTTTGGCGCCGTGATCGCGGCCCTGCCCGGCTTTCTGGTGGTGGCCAATGCCCTGGGTTCGATCCCCAACCCACTGGTGAACGAGGCCATCACCGTGACCTCGTTGGCGGGCATCACCGGCTCGGCGTCCGGCGGCATGAGCATTGCTTTGGCCGCGATGGCCGAAACCTTCATCGCCAATGCCAACGCCGCCGGCATTCCCATGGATGTGTTGCACCGCGTCGCTGCGATGGCCTCGGGCGGCATGGACACTTTGCCGCACAACGGCGCGGTGATCACTTTGCTGGCCGTTACCGGCCTCACGCACCGGCAAAGTTACAAGGACGTGTTTGCCGTCACCGTGATCAAGACCTTGGCCGTGTTCGTGATCATCGGAATCTACTACCTCACCGGCTGGGTTTGATCGCCGACAGTGCCACGCGCGAGGCCAGCACCCACCACGCGAAATACAAGGCCAAAATCAGACGCTGCGCATGGCCGGGACGACCATGCAGCACGGCAAACACTTCTTGTGGCGGCCACACCAAGGTCACCAGCAACAAGGCTGCGAGCACCTGTCCCAACAGCGCCAGCATCCACCAGCGCGGCAGGCGCCGCACGCTGGCTGCGACAAAACTTGCTCCCGAAAGCAGCGCCAGCAGGGCCAGCGCCAGCGCGCTGACATGCACTTGGGTGCCGCGGGCCAACTCGTCGTCCAGATCAAAATGCCAAACGCCCTGCGCGGCGAAGGCCAGCGCCGAAATCATCAGCAATCCGGTGCCGATGCGACCGCCACGCCCACAGCCTGCAGTGCGCATGGCCGACTCCAGAGCTACGGCGAAACCGAACAACAGCAAGCCCGGCAAGACGAAGCCCAGTGCATTCCAGCGCCATGCTTGCAGGGCTTGAACCGCGCCCAGATGCCCCACCGGATGTTGCGCTGAGACAAAGCCAGCGTGATCACCACCCAGCCACCACAAGGCCAGCGCGAAAATCACGGCGGCCAGCCAACCCAGATGCAAGCCGCTGTGTGCCCAAGGGCTGGGGTCGGTCGTCGTCATTGAAATTTCTCGCTCAAGCAGGGTGTCGGGCCGCGATCTTGCCTTGCAACGGCCATCATCGCCACCATGTTGCAGGATTGAACCCATTGATCGGACTTTGCATGTTTGCCCAGACTGCTCCCGCCAACCCGCCCAGCCACATCATCGAAGTCACGCTGGAGAACTTCGAAGCCGAGGTTCTCACCGCCTCGCAAACCACGCCGATCCTGCTCGACTTCTGGGCCTCCTGGTGCGGACCCTGCAAGCAACTCGGGCCGATTTTGGAAAAGCTCGCGGCCGAATACCACGGCGCCTTCGTGCTGGCCAAGGTCGATGTCGATGCGCAACAGCAGTTGGCCGGAAGCTTCGGCATCCGCTCGATCCCGACCGTGGTGTTGTTCCAGAACGGCCAGCCGGTCGATGGCTTTCCGGGCGTTCTGCCGGAAGGCCAACTGCGGCAATTCCTGAGCCAACACGGCATCGAACCGGCAGCCGCGCCGGCCGAACCGATCGAGGTAGCGCCACCCACGCCCGCCGAAGAAATCGCACGCCTGCGCTCGGAGCTGGCGGCCAAGCCCGACGACGACTCGATCAAACTGGATCTTGCCGTGGTGCTGGCACGACACGGCGACACCGCCGAAGCCAAAACCCTGATCGACGCACTGCCGGCCAAGTTCGGCACCGACGAGCGCGCCCGCAACGCCAATGTGCTCATTGCCAATGCCGCACATTTGAAAAACGCGCCGGATCGCGCAGCACTCGCACAGCGCGTGAGCAGCAACCCGGATGACCTCGAAGCCCGCCATCTGCTGGGCTTGCGCCTGTTGGGCGAAGGCGAGGCCGAAGCGGCCTTGCAGCAGTTCCTCGAAATGCTCAAGCGGCAACGCGACTATCAGGACGGCCTGCCGCGTCGCGCCTTGATCGAAGCCTTCAACGTCATCACCGATGCCGAACTGGTCGGTCGCTACCGCCGCCAGATGTCAGCGCTGTTGTTCTGATGAACCTGGCCAAGCTCGGGCCGACGGC
>CAUJJS010000058.1 GCA_963205415.1 Pseudomonadota bacterium | reverse complement strand
CGCCGCGCGACGACGACATAGGGCTGGCCAAACGGGGAAATCGCGGCACCGCCCGTGCGTGCGGCGAAGTGGCCCTGGAAGTTCGCTGCTCAGGCAGCGAGTTCTACGCGCACCCTGCAACCCAATACATCGGCAGCTCGGCTCAGGGTTTCTAGGGTCAGACCGGTATCTTCGGAATCCAGCAAGCGATCCAGATGCGATCGGCTCGTGCCCATGAGTTCGGCCATGGCCTTCTTGCTCATGCCTTGAGCCTTTCGAGCCTGGTCAAGTTGCCAGGCAATGACCCGCTTGAGCGCGATTGCCGTTGACCGCTCAAGGTGATTTTCTTCAACCAGGAAATCGTCGAACTTCGTCCCGACGTGGACATTGCGTTTAGCCACGATGCACCTCTCGTTTGAGTTGTCTGGCCGTCTCCAGCTCCACCTTCGGCGTCTTGGCCGACTTCTTCACGAACCCGTGCAGCAAGACCATCGTATGTCCTACGACGGTAAACAGGACTCTCGAAATTCCGGAGGGGAGATGACTGCGCAACTCCCACAATCCGGAATCCAGCTTGCGGGCCAGCGGCATACCAACCGGCCATCCAAACTGTATGGTCTTGATGTCTTCTCCGATGACCTTGCGAGCCTCTCCAGGCAAAGCGCGCAACCATTCGCGAACCGGCTCCACGCCATTCAAGGTGCAATAGAAACGAACATCGAGAATGAGCATTCCGTAGTGTACCTATTTAGGTGCATTGTTCAAGCAGAATATGTGAACTCCGCCGGGCGTGTTGGGCCCGGCCGACTCGGATCAATGCCTGCCGTATTTTTCATCCAGGCGTTTGCCGAGTGCCTTGGTCAGAACGCGGGATTCGCTCTTGCGGCGCAGTTGTGCTTCCAGGCTCTCGGCTGCCGCAGCCAGTTCATCGCGCAGCTTGAGGTAGCTGTGCCAACGCTCGGGGTCGAGGCGACCATCGTCGAGGGCGGCGCGCACCGCACAGGAAGGCTCGGCGAGGTGACTGCAATCACCGAAACGGCATTCGCGTGCCAATTCCTCGATATCGTCGAACTGTCCGCCTTCGAAGGATTCATCCCCGGTCAGTTTCACTTCGCGCATGCCGGGTGTGTCGATCAGGCAGCCGCCGCTCGGCAACATGATGAGCGAGCGATACGTGGTCGTGTGACGGCCACGGCTGTCATTGGCACGCACCGTCTGGGTTGATTGCCGCGCTTCGCCGAGCAGGGTGTTGGTAAGGGTCGATTTGCCGGCACCCGAGGAGCCAACCAGCACGGTGGAACTGCCAGGGCCCAGATGGGCGAGCAGGGCATCGACTCCGAAGCCGGTCTTGGCATTGATCGCGTGGATTTCCGTGCCTGCAGGCATGCGTGCCTTGAGCTGCTCCGTCATGGCCTGTGCGTCCGCGGCGAGGTCCGCCTTGGTCAGCACCACCACGGCCTTTGCCCCGCTGCCTTCGATGAGCACGAAATACCGTTCGATGCGGGCCGGATTGAAGTCGCCATCCAGCCCGCACACCACCATGACCGTATCAATGTTGGTGGCGATCAGCTGGCGCAGGTGACGTTCGCCGGCTGCGCTGCGCGACAAGGTGCTCCGTCGCGGCAAGACCTGCTCGATGATCGGTGGTGCTGCATTGCTGATCCACACGAAATCGCCAACGGCGGGTCGATCACCCGGATCAATGCCGGGTTTCAGGAAGCGGGGTGCGGGTTGTGCGGTGAAGGCGTGCTCGCCGTCGTGCAATTCATACCCTGCCCGATGCTGTGCGACCACGCGTGCGATGCGGCGGTGATCCGATCCGGTATCGCTGGCGGGAATCTCGCCACGCCAGCCGATTCGAGAGAGCGCACTTGCCGGGGTTTCAGTCATTGCCGGATTCTACCGGCAGAGGCAATCAATCAGGTGCCGCCCTCGCCGCCGCCGACCGCAGCCGTGCGGGTCTGCGCGGTTCGCGCGGCATCGTCCGTTTCAAGGACCTGGACCAATGCGCCATCGCTGAGTCCGGCCTGGCCCATGGTGACCACTTCGTCGCCCGCGACGATGCCTTCCAGTACCTGGATATTGGAGCCATCGCTGAAGCCGGTGCGGATCGGCGTGCGCACCGCCTTGCCATCCCTGACCCGGAAGACAACCGCCGCATCGGACTTGCCGAACAGCGCCGCCTTCGGCAGCAGCACGGCGTCGGCAATGTGCTTGAAGGCGATGTCCATGCGCGCGAACAGACCGGGGCGCAACGTGCCGTCGCGGTTGTCGATGCCGATGGTCACCTTGACCGTACCGCTGTCGCCATCGACGATCGGCGCAACCCGCGTGATGCGGGCATCGAAGCGGCTGCCGCTCAGTGCATCGACGGTGAAACTCACCGGCTGGCCCGATGCCAGTGCGCTTGCATCGCGTTCGGGCACGCGCAGTTCCGCGCGCAGCTCGGAAAAATCGGCCATGTCGAACACTGGCGCATTGACCGTCAGCAACTGGCCCTGCTTGATCCAGCGACGGGTGACGACACCGGCAAACGGCGCGCGGATTTCCGCCTTGGCCACGCTGACCCGGGCCAGCGCGACTTCGGCGCGACGCACCGCATAGTCGGATTGCGCCTGATCCTGGGTGGTGGCCGGGATCAGGCGGCGTTCGAGCAGCTTGTCGCCACGATCCACTTCGTTGCGACGGCGCTGAAGGTCTGCTTCGGCCTCGCGCAACTGCAAGCGACTGTGCGCTGCGTCGACGCGGGCGAGCACCTGGCCCTGCTGGACGCGATCGCCTTCTTCGACCAGCAGTTCCAGCACGGTGCCGGCAACCTCGCTGACCAGCTTGGCTTCACGTTCAGCCTGCAAGGCGGCAGTCGCCGCGTAATGGGCGGTCATTTCACCCTGGGAAACGCGCGCCGTTTCCACCGGCACGCCTTCTTCGGTCTTGGCGGCCTTCGCCGACGCCTCCGTGGACGCCGTGCTGCCGGAACAGGCCGACAGGGCGATGCACAGGACTAGGGAAATGGCGGGGAAAGCGAGGCGGGAAATCATGATCCTGGGCTCGTGATTGGTGTTGTAGGCAACTATAACACTAAAACGCAGACAGTCAAGAAGTTTTCGGGCCGGGATTGTGTTGATGTCGCCGGTTTGTTGCGCCTGCCAAAGGTCTCGAGTCAATTCAGATGCATGCAGCAGGCGATTGGTTGCGTGTCGGGGCGGGAAGTTCCTGTGCACTGCATCATTGCTGCGGTTACCATGCGGAAATTTTTTTGCGCAGCCCGCCATGCCCCAGCGACCTGTTCCTACCAGCTCCCGCCTCAACGAAGTCCGCTACGAGATCCGCGGCACCCTCAGTCATCGGGCGCGTGACCTGGAAGCCGCAGGTCGCGAGATCGTGCGCTTGAACATCGGCAATCCCGGCGCATTCGGATTCGAGACGCCTGCACACCTGCGCGAGGCCATGCGCGATGCCCTGCCGCGCAGCGAGGCCTATTGCCAGCAACAAGGCTTGCCGCAGGCGCGCGAAGCCATTGCCGCCCAGCAACGCGCGCGTGGATCGGCAAGTGCCAGTGCCGAACGGGTCTTCATCGGCAACGGTGTCAGCGAGCTGATCGACCTGAGCTTGCGTGCATTGCTGGAAGCCGGTGATGAAGTGCTGATTCCCGCGCCCGATTATCCCTTGTGGACGGCGGCCACCATCCTCAATGGCGGCAAGGCCGTGCATTACCCTTGCCCGGCGTCGCGCAACCATCTGCCGGACGTGGATCAGATGCGGGCGCTGATCACGCCACGCACGCGCGCCATCGTGCTGATCAATCCCAACAACCCGACCGGCGCCAGTTATCCACGCGCATTGCTTGAAGCCATCGTCGATTTGGCGCGGCAGCATCGCCTGGTCCTGCTCGCTGATGAAATCTATGACGGCATCCTGTTTGACGACGCCCGCTTCCAGCCGCTTGCCGTGCTGGCTGGCGAGCATCCCTGCATCACCTTTGGGGGCTTGAGCAAGGTACACCGCGCCTGTGGCTATCGGGTGGGCTGGATGACGGTGTCCGGTCGTGAATCGCGCCTCACCGAATTGCTGCACGCATTCGATTTGCTCGCTGCGTTGCGCCTGTGTGGCAACGTGCCGGGGCAGTGGACCATCCAGCCCGCATTGCAGGGGCCCGACACCATCAGCGCGCTGACAGCGGCAGGCGGACGTCTGCATGAGTCACGGCGCGCGGTGCTCGATGCCGTTGCCAAAAGCGAGTTCCTGCATGTCGTGGCACCGGCGGGTGCGCTTTACGCCTTCCCCGGTGTGGACGAGAACAAGCTGGAGAGCTTCGATGATGGCGAATTCGCGCTGGAGTTGCTGGAAAGCGAAAGCGTGCTGATCGTTCCCGGCAGCAGCTTCAACATCGACTACCGCAATCACTTCCGCGTCACCTTGTTGCCGGAAGCAGGCATGATCGGTGACGTGTTCGAACGCATCGAACGCGCGCTGGGCCGCAGCGCGGAGCGTCAGCAACGCGCGCGCCAGGTGGCCTGAGCGCATTGCCGACATGACGGCCTCGTTCCTTGCCCTGGGCGATTCCTACACCATTGGCGAGGGTGTCGATGCGCAACTGCGCTGGCCGGCCCAACTGGTCGCCCGACTGCGCGAGGAAGGTCATTTCATAGACGCGGCCGATGTCATCGCCACCACCGGCTGGACCACGGACGAGCTGGCGAGCGCGCTGCCAACTGCGCAACTTCGTGATCGCTACGACCTGGTTTCCCTGTTGATCGGGGTCAACAACCAGTATCGCGGGCGCGACCCGGAAAACTACCGAATCGAATGCGCCGGACTGATCGACTTTGCCATCGGCAAGGCGAATGGCCGTGCGCAGCGGGTGATGGTGCTATCCATTCCCGATTGGG
>CAUJJS010000057.1 GCA_963205415.1 Pseudomonadota bacterium | reverse complement strand
AGCTTCTTGCGGAAGGCTTCCATCTCGGTGATGTCGGCCTGATCGAACTGGGTGACGTGCGGAATCATCGCCCAGTTGCGGGCAAGGTTCGCACCGGAGATCTTCTTGATGCGGCTCAGCGGTGTGGTTTCCACCTCGCCGAATTTGGCGAAATCCACCTTCGGCCAAGGCAAGAGATTCAAGCCGGAACCCGCGCCCGTGCTCGTTGCCACCGGCCCCACACCGCCCGTCAGCGCCGACTTGACGAAATTTTGCACATCCTCGCGCAGGATGCGCGCATCGCGGCCCGAGCCTTTGACCTGGGTCAGATCCACACCCAGCTCGCGCGCGAACAAACGCACCGACGGCGAGGCGTAGGGCACCTTGGACGGCAGCACGGCATCGGCATCGAAACTGACCGGTGGCGTGCGTGTGGCGGCTTCGACCACGGGCGCAGCCACGACCGCAGGCGCCGCGGGTGCCGCAGCCTGAGCGGGCGCAGGTGCTGCTGGTGCGGGGGTCGGAGCTGGCGCCTCTGCCGCCTTTGCAGGCGCCGGCGCTGCCGCGTCCGTGGCCTCGATCATCGCCACCACCGAGCCTTCACCCACGGTGTCGCCGAGTTTCACTTTGAGTTCGCGCACCACCCCGGCAAACGGCGCGGGCACTTCCATCGTGGCCTTGTCCGATTCCAAAGTGACCAGTCCCTGATCTCGTGCCACGGTGTCACCCACCGCGACCAAGATCTCGATCACCGGCACATCATGGTGGCTCCCGATATCGGGAACGCGTGCTTCTTTCAGGCTCATGCTCTGTCCTCGTCCTGCCGAACGCACATTGTGATCGTTGCGCGTCTTGGACGCCACCGTCCAGCTGCGGGCTTGGCCTACTGAAGGGGCTCGTTGCCCACGCTTCAACGGGCACACACCGGGCTTTGGCTTCAAAGCCATCGTACACATGGCAGGTTGGCCGCCGTGTCATGTTCGGTCGCCAAGCATCGCCCGCGATTTACAATGCGGGCATGGAAAATAAACCGCGCGCGTATTTCTGGTTGGCTCTCGCAACGACGCTTCTCCTCGTGGTGAGCGGCGCCACGCTGTTCGCTCGGCAGGGAGGATCCGAACGCAATGGTGATGTAGCACTGCCCCAAGCACCCTTGCAGCCGTTGGCTTCGCACGACGATGCGGCACGCATGAGCGAAAAATCTGCACATTCCACGCCCGTGGTGGAGCGCGCCTTTCCGCCACTCCCGGACAAGGACACCCCTCTGATCGACGTGTTTCAGGACCTGCGAAACCGCATGGCACAGGGCGATCTCGAAGCCGGGGATCGACTTTTCGAGAACATGAAGCAATGCCGCTGGCGGGACGCTTGGGTCAATTACGGCGTGAACTACGCCGTACACAGCACCGCGAATGCAGACGAAGATGAATTGCGTCGTCTCGAAGGGCGTCTTGACTACGCGCAGCACATCCAGAAGTTCTGCCGGGATATGGACGAGGCGCAACTGAAACAACTGGTGCCGGTCATGTTGGAAGCCGCGCGGCATGGCGTGCGTCGAGCGAGGACCTGTTACCTCTATCGCGGACCGATGATGGATGTTGAGGCGCTACTCGAACATCCCGAGTACCTGACAACCTATCGAGACGAAGCCTCGAGGCTGATCGAGCAGGGGCTGTCCGATGGTGACTGGCGCATCGTCGACATGCTCCAGTACGCCTACGGCTACCGCAACCCCCGAGCAACGATCTCGGGCGTCATCAAAAACGACCCCATCGAGCATTACCGCTATCTGAAACTTTTCCGGATCGGCGCGGATGAGTTCATGCAAGCCGACCTCGACCAGCGGCTGGCGCGCGCACGTGAGGCCTTGAGTGTGGACGCGGCCGCGGCGGCAGACGCATGGGCCATCGACATGGCCGCGCGCAATTTCAAGGGAAGCTCCACCCAAGCGGCCCCTCAAGGCTGGGACGCCTGCGGCCCGGACTGAATGGTCAAGCGCGACCTCGGGGTGCTTCGATGCGGACGCCGTCCGCGGCCAAGGTGTCGATGGCGGCCACCCTGTATTCGAAACTGCGCGCAGGAACGTCGAACGCGATGGACACCCGCGACACGCTTCCCGTCGACTCAATACACTTGGGCACCCTCATCGACCCGCGCAAACGATCGCAGGTCACGCACCCATGGCACCCCGCATGCAGATCCCATCCACCGTCGCATACGACGTGGCCCGTCAATTGGCCGAAGACATCGGCACGGGCGATGTCACTGGCGGCTTGATCGATTCGGCCGCACAGGCCATGGCGCACATCGTGTGCCGCGAAGAGGCGGTGCTGGCTGGCCGGCCTTGGGCCGAGGCGTGTTTTCACCAACTCGATCCCAGCATCCGCATCCAATGGCACTTCGAGGATGGCGAGCGTATCGGTGCAGGTTCCGAGCTGTGTCGCATCCAAGGCAATGCGCGCGCGCTGCTGGCGGGTGAGCGCAACGCCTTGAACTTCCTGCAGACACTATCCGGCACCGCCACGGTGTCGCGACGCTACGTCGATGCCGTGGCCGGCACCGGCGCCACCATCCTCGATACCCGCAAGACCCTTCCCGGCCTGCGTGCTGCGCAAAAATACGCGGTGCGCTGCGGCGGTGGCAGCAATCATCGCTTCGGCTTGTTCGACATGGTGTTGATCAAGGAAAACCACGTCATGGCTGCAGGCGGGATCGCGCCTGCGATCGCGGCGGCGCGACGCTCGGCACCGGGCGTGTTCGTGCTGTGCGAGGTCGAAGATCTTGCGCAGTTGCGTGAGGCCATGGCCGCCGGCGCGGATCGCGTCATGCTGGATGATTTCAGCACCGCGATGCTGCACGAAGCGGTGGCGCTCGCAGCCGGGCGTGTGCCACTGGAAGTGTCCGGCGGCGTGGATCTGGCCCGTGTGCGCCAGATCGCCGAAGCCGGGGTCGATTTCATTTCCATCGGCGCCCTGACCAAGCACGTCCAGGCCATCGATCTTTCGATGCGCTTTGATGCCCTTTGAACACCCAAGCCCTGTGGCAGGCAACAGGAGACACGCATGCATTCTGAAACTGCGCCGGTTCTGATTCTTGGCAGCGGCGCGGCCGGCCTGTCCTGCGCGCTGCGGCTGGCCGAGGCCGGACGCGAAGTCACCGTGGTGTGCAAGGGAGAATTGGCGAGTGGAGCCACGCTTTGGGCGCAGGGCGGCATTTCGGCGGTGCTGGGCAGTGACGACAGTCTCGAAGCGCACGTGCAGGACACCCTGATCGCCGGCGCCGGCCTCTGCGATGAGGCCGCCGTGCGCTACACCGTTGCGCACGGGGCCGAGGTGGTGCATTGGTTGCTGGAGCGCGGCGTGGCGTTCACCCGCGATGAGAACGATCCGGCCAACCAGCGCCTGCACTTGACCCGCGAAGGCGGCCACAGTCATCGCCGCATCGCCCATGCCGCCGATGCGACGGGTCGGGCGGTGGAAACCACCCTCGCCACGCTCGCCGCCAGCCACCCGCGCATCCACGTGCGCGAACACACTATGGCCGTGGACCTGATCGTGGCCGGCGGCACGCGGCGTGTGGTGGGCGCCTACCTGCTCGATGTGAAAACCGGCGCGGTGCAGGCCCAGCCGGCGCGTGCCGTGGTGCTGGCCACCGGTGGCGCCAACCAGGTGTACCTGTACTCATCCAATCCGCACGGAGCCTCGGGCGATGGCATCGCCATGGCCTGGCGTGCCGGCTGTCGCGTGGCCAACATGGAGTTCATGCAGTTCCACCCCACGGGGCTGTATCACCCGGAGTCACGCGCCTTCCTGATTTCCGAAGCCCTGCGCGGCGAAGGTGCCCGTTTGACCCTGCCCGATGGCTCGCCCTTCATGCAGCGATTCGATGCGCGACTGGAACTGGCACCGCGCGACATCGTGGCGCGCGCCATCGATCACGAAATGAAGCGCCTCGGCATTCGCCATGTGCTGCTGGACATCCGCCATCGTGGGGCCGAGTTCATCGGCTCGCACTTTCCCTCGATCCAGGCCCACTGCCTGTCCTTGGGCATCGACATCACCCAGCAACCGATTCCGGTGGTGCCGATCGCGCACTTCACCTGCGGCGGGGTGCGCACCGACCTCGATGCACGCACCGATCTCGATGGCCTTTACGCCATCGGCGAAGTCGCTTGCACCGGCTTGCACGGCGCCAATCGCATGGCCAGCAATTCGCTCTTGGAATGTTTGGTGTTTGCGCGTGCCGCGGCGCTCGATCTCGATCATCGCTGGCACAGTCTGGCCGAGGCTTCGGAGCTTCCGGCCTGGGATGCATCGCGGGTTTCCAATTCAGACGAGGACGTGGTGATCGCGCACAACTGGCTGGAGCTGCGCACCTTCATGTGGGACTACGTCGGCATCGTGCGCACCAAAAAGCGCCTCATGCGCGCCCGCCACCGCGTCGATCTGCTATTGAACGAGATCGATGCCTTCTACCGGCATTATCGCATCAGCGCGGACTTTCTCGAACTGCGCAACCTCGTCACCGTGGCTGATCTGATCGTGCGCTCGGCGACCCTGCGGCACGAGAGCCGCGGCCTGCACTACAACCTCGACTACCCGCAGACCGAAACCCAGGCCCGCGCTACCGTGCTCACGCCCTGAGCGTCAGCCGCGCGATCGCAGCGCCGGCAGCACGCGTGCAAGCAAGGCGATGGCTGCCTCGATCTCGGCCTCGGTGGTAAAGCGGCCGAGCGAGAATCGCAACGAAGCCTGAGCCAGTTCGCCGCTCACGCCCATGGCTTCCAGCACGTGTGAGGGTCGCATCGATGCGGCATGACAAGCCGAGCCTTGCGACACCGCCAAACCATCGAGTGCGCGAAGCAAGGTTTCGCCGCGCACGCCACCAAAGCCCACATTCAGATGCCCCGGCAGGCGCTCGCCGCTGCCATGCACCTGGACATCGCCCAAGGCCACGATCCCCTGCTGCAAACGATCACGCAGCGCGGTGATGCGACGCACTTCATCGGCGTCGCCCAACAAGGCGCAAGCCATGCCGAAGCCGGCAATCTGGTGCGTGGCCAAGGTGCCGGGGCGTAGTCCGCGTTCTTGCCCGCCACCGTGCAGCAAGGGCGCAAGTTCGAGGCCGGCGCGCCTTCGCACAAAGAGTGCGCCAAGGCCCTTGGGACCATAGACCTTGTGGGCCGACAAGGACAACAGATCGAGCGGCACGGACTGCATGTCCAGAGGCTGGCTGCCAAGGCTCTGGGCTGCATCACTGTGGAAGGCGATGCCGCGCTCCCGACAAACTTGGGCGATGGCGGCAAGGTCGTTGATCACCCCGGTTTCGTTGTTGGCGTGCATCACCGACACGAGGAAGGTGTCGGCGCGCAGCGCGTCCATCACCGCCTGCGTCGTGATGGCGCCGTGTGCATCCGGCGCCACCCGCGTCACGGCATGGCCGTTTTGTTCCAACGCCGCACAGACATCGAGCACCGAGCTGTGTTCGATCGCGCTGGTGACGATGTGGCCAGCCGGATGCCTTGCTGCCAGACCTTTCAGCGCCAGATTGTTGGCTTCGGTGGCACCACTGGTGAAGATGATCTCGCGTGGATCGGCACCGATGCGGTCGGCCACTTGACGCCGCGCTTCATCCACCCGCGCCAAGGCGTTTCGGCCCGGACGATGCGCGGAGGAAGGATTGGCGAAATCTCCCTCGGCATCGAGCGCCGTCCGCACGCATTCGATCACCCGTGGATCGGCCGGCGTGGTGGCGGCGTAGTCGAGATAGATCTGGCGCATCGAACCCGGCCCGCGCCGACTCAGGCGCGAAACTCCACCATGCGCGTCAGTGGCAGCATCGCCCGTCGCGCTAGTTCCGCATCGACGTGGATTTCTTGGCCAAGGCCATCGGCATCGCGCAGCACATTGCGCAGATTGATCAGGCCGTTCATCGCCATCCACGGGCAGTGCGCGCAGCTCTGGCAGGTGGCGCCATTGCCGGCCGTGGGCGCTTCGATGAAATGCTTGTCGGGTGCGGCCTGCTGCATCTTGAAAAAGATGCCCTTGTCGGTGGCCACGATGAACTGCGGATTGGACATTCTTTGGGCGGCGGCAATGAGTTGCGAGGTCGAACCCACCACGTCGGCGCGCTCGATCACCGATGCCGGCGATTCCGGATGCACCAGCACCGCGGCCTCGGGATAAACCTTCTTGAGATCGAGAATGCCCTCGGCCTTGAACTCCTCGTGCACCACGCAGGCACCGTCCCACATCAGCATGTCGGCGCCGGTTTGCTGCTGGATGTAGTGGCCGAGGTGTTGATCGGGCGCGAACAGGATCTTTTCGCCACGACGGTCCAGATGCGCCACCAGCTCCAGCGCGATGCTGGACGTCACCACCCAATCGGCGCGTGCTTTCACCGCCGCCGAGGTATTGGCGTACACCACCACGGTGCGATTCGGGTGTTGATCGCAGAACGGGGCGAAGTCCTCGATCGGGCAGCCCACATCGAGTGAGCAGGTGGCTTCGAGCGTCGGCATGAACACGCGCTTTTCCGGGCTGAGGATCTTGGCCGTTTCGCCCATGAAGCGCACACCCGCCACCACCAGCAGTTGCGCTGGATGCTGTTGGCCGAAGCGCGCCATTTGCAAGGAATCGGAGACGCAACCGCCGGTTTCATCGGCCAAAGATTGAATGTCGGCGTGGGTGTAGTAATGCGCCACCAACACCGCGTTGCGGGCCTTGAGCAAGGCGCGGATTTCGGCGCGACATGCATCCTTGTCGGCATCGCTCAAAGGCTTGGGCGCATTGGCACGTGCCAGATGCAGACGCACGCGCGGATCGGACAGGGCTTCCATCGTCAGCTTGGCTCGCAGCAATTGCAGGCGCGGCATTCTAGTGCCTCATGGCTGATTGCAGCCTGCATCACACCGGCGCGCTGCATTCCTCGGGCCGCTCGCCTATGCTTGCGTTGCATCTCCCTTTCGCCGTGGAAGCCCGCCCATGTTCATCGCCTACTGTTGCATCCTCGCTGCTGCGCTCCTGCCCTATGTCTGGGCTCTGATCGCCAAGACCGGCGCCCCCGGCTACAACAACAAGGATCCGCGTGGCTGGATCGCCAAGCAGGAAAGCTACCGCGTGCGCAATGCCTACGCCGCGCACCTCAATGCCTTCGAAGCCTTCGCGCCCTTTGCCGCGGCCGTGTTGATGGCGCAACTGGCGCAGGTCGATACGCAACGCATCAGTGTGCTAGCCGTGGTCTTCATCGTCTGCCGCATCCTGCATGGGGTGTTCTACATCACTGCGATGCAGGCCTTGCGCAGCCTGGTGTGGTTTGGCGGCTTCGCCTGCGTGCTGGCCTTGATGGGTTTGGCCGTGTTTGCCCAGCTCGCTTGAGCGGTGCTTTCATGGGTCGGGATTCATCCCGACGCTTTCGGTGTGACCTTGTCGGGTTGAAAGCTACACGGGCTTTGGGTTGGGGAGCGGCAACTGTGGCTGCTGCAACTCGATGCGGCCGTGGCCGGCGGTGATTTTCTTGAATTCGGCGCGGGAGACGGACACATACCGTTCGTTGCCGCCGATTTCGATCTGTGGGCCGTCGGTGATGGCGCGGCCGTGCTCGTCCACGCGCACGACCATCGTGGCTTTGCGACCGGTGTGGCAGATGGTCTTGATCTCGGTGAGGGAATCCGCCCAGGCCAGAAGGTACTGGCTGCCTTCGAACAGTTCGCCACGGAAATCCGTGCGCAAGCCATAGGCCAGCACTGGAATATCGAGTTCATCCACCACGTCGGTCAGCGCCCAAGCCTGGGCCTTGCTCAGGAACTGGGCCTCGTCCACCAACACGCAATGCAAGACGCCATGCGTGGCCACATCAGCGCGCACCAAGGCAAGGATGTCTTCGTTGCGTTCGAAGATATGTCCACGCGCCGTCAGCCCGATGCGCGAGGCCACGACGCCTTCGCCGTAGCGGTCGTCGAGCCGGGGCGTGAGGATCAGGGTGCGCATGCCACGCTCGTGGTAGTTGTGCGCACTTTGCAGCAAGGTCGTGGTCTTGCCGGCATTCATTGCCGAATAGTAGAAGTAGAGCTTGGCCATGGGATCCTCGATCGAGCCTGCATCCTAATGCACTGCAGCCCCATGACGGTGCGCGCGGCGATTCCCGTGGATGCCCATGCCAATCCTGCGATCGGATTTTCGTGATGCAGGGCTCCATGGCGCGTGACTTACGACACATGCCCACGCGCCCGGATTGCGACAGGCTTGGGCTCTTCCTGCGGGGGATGCAAACCATGACACGTACGATGATCGGGCTGCTGCTGGCAGCTTTGCTGATGCCGGTGGCCACACGGGCACAAGACGCGGCCACGCCGGCGCTGGACACAGCACCCGTGCCCGAGGCCACCGTCGCCGAAATCCCCTTGGCACGCGCTGACTCGGCGGCCGTGACGGTGCCCAGCGCACCCGATGCTTGGGGCGGCCCGCGCCGCGCCGATCAGGCCACGCTCTCCGATCAGGTGGTCGGCTACACCATCGAGGCCAAGCTCGATCCGGAAAAGCACACGATCGAAGGCCGCCAGCGCATGACGTGGCGCAATCGCAGCGCGCAGCCGGTTGGCAGTGTCTACCTCCACCTCTACCTCAATGCCTTCTCCAATACCGGCAGCACCTTTTTCACTGAGGCGCGCGAGTGGAACTTCAATTTCCGCTCCGATGTGCCGACCGAAGAAGGCGAATGGGGCTTCATCCGTCTGGCCAAGGTGCAGCAAGCCGGCGTGGATGTGCCGTGGACCTTCGTGCAGCCCGATGGCGGCCCGGCCACCGATCAAACCGTGGTGCGGCTGGACCTGCCCGAGCCGGTGGCGGCAGGCGCAACGCTGACGCTCGATATCGACTTCTTCGATCAACTGCCACGGGTGGTCGCGCGCACCGGCTGGTTCGGCAGTTTCCATCTGGTCGGCCAGTGGTATCCCAAGATCGGCGTGTTGGAATTGCCGGGCGAGCGGGGTGCCACTGCACCACGCTGGAACGTGCACGAGTTCCACATGCACAGCGAGTTCTACGCCGACTTTGGTCGATTCGACGTGACGCTGGATGTGCCGTCCGAGGTGACGGTCGGGGCGACCGGCGTGCTGACGGGCGAGCCCGTGACGGCTGATGGCCGCACCCGTCACCGCTATGTGCAGGAGGACGTGCATGACTTTGCCTGGACCGCAGACGCCAATTACGCCGAGCCACTGACCGACACCTGGCGCTTTGGCAACGATCCACCGGTTGCGCTGCGCGTGCTGTTTCCTCCCGAGTATGAAAAAAGCGCGGCGCCTGCGTTGCAGGCCACCAAGGACTCGCTGGAGTATTTCTCGCGCACCTTGGGCGCTTATCCCTATCGCAGCGTCACCGTCATCATCCCGCCGTACAACGCTGGTGAAGCCGGTGGCATGGAATACCCGACCTTCTTTACGGCGTCGGGATTCAGTGATCCGGCCGAGAACACGGCTGCGCGATTTGCATTGGATTTCGTCACCGTGCACGAATTCGGGCATGGCTATTTCTACGGCATTCTGGCCAGCAACGAGTTCGAAGAACCCTGGATGGACGAGGGCCTGAACGAGTTCTGGGATCAGCGCATGCTGCAAGCCCGTCACCCTGAGGGCGTGCGGGTCACGCCGAGTTGGTTGAAGCGGCTGGGCATCGATCCGGCCATCGACACCTTCGACGCCGAATCGCTGGCTGCCGGTCTGGCCGATCCGGTGGATGCGCTCGGGCACAGCGCCTGGGATCGCTATTCCAGCAGCAGCTACAGCACGATCTACAGCCGCACCGCGACGATGATGCGGGAACTGGAAGCGCGGATCGGCAGCGAGAAATTGGAGCGCGCCTTCAAGCACTACTACGAGCTCTGGAAGTTCCGCCATCCATCAAGCGCGGACCTGCGTGAGGCACTGGCCGAGGGCAGCGGCGAGCGCGCCGTGGTGGAAGACTTGTTTGCGCGACACGTGTACGACGCGCGCAAAACCGGCGCCTGGATCGTGGATTTCGACAGCAGCGCCGACAAGCCGGGCTTGGGTTACTTCGCCAATGACCAGGGCGAGCGCGTGGAAACCACCGAAGAAGCCCGTGAGGAAGCCGTCGAAGCCGCGCGCAAGGACTGGAAAGAGAAAAACCCCGACGCCGACAGCGATGCCGCCGGCCCCTATCCCTATCTGACCACGGTGCTGTTGCGCCGCGCCGACACCACGCCCGAAACCGTGCGCCTGCAGTTTGCCGATGACAGTCAGCAGGATTTCGAATGGAACGATGACCGGCTCTGGAAGCGCATCGTCCTGCGCACGCCGGCGCGCGCGACGGAGGTCCGGATCGACCCCGATGGCAAGCGCCATCTGGACTTCAACAAACTCGACGATGCACGCACGGTCGAATCGGACTCGGCCGCTTCGCGGCGTTGGGGTGCCGATATCCGGGCCGCGTGGAATGGCCTGTTGGCCCTGCTGCTGCAACTGTGAGGGCGATCATGAACGCAATGACTTCATTTGGAATTGGTCGCGCCATCGGCGAATCGCTGGGCTTTGCGGCGCAGTGGCGGGTCTGGTTGGTGTGGATCATCACCTTGGCGATCATCGCCTTCTTCGGCGTGGCGCCACTGCAATCGAACCTGGCTTCCCTGCTCGACCACACACCGGATGCGACGCGTCTGGCGCAAAGCTTCAACATGCGCGAACTGGGCGGGCTGTTCAGTGGCCTGAGTGAGCACGGTGCCGCGATCTCGACGGCGTTTCTGGCATCCCTCATCGTCACCGCGCTGTTGTCACCCTGGTTGACCGGGGTGGCGATCACCGCCGCACGCGGGCAAAGCGCCCCGCGCTTTGTCGAGCTGGTGCAAGGTGGTCTGTCCGAGTATCCACGCCAGTTGCGCCTGTTGCTCTGGGGGCTGGTGGTGTACGGGCTGGCGTTTGCGGTGTTCGGCGGCATCGGGCACTGGGCCGGCGAGCGCGCCGAGCATGCGGTGCTGGAATCGGTGGCCGAGCGCGGTTCCTTGATTGCCAACCTCGTGGGCGCCATCGCCGTGCTCTTGGCGCACCTCAGCCTTGAGAGCGCACGGGCCTTCCTCGTGGTGCGACCCAACGATGGCGGTGCCCTGCGTGCGTGGTGGCGGGCCGTGAAACTGATCGTGCGCCGACCGGTGGCGAGCGTGAGCGTCTATCTGGCGGTGTTGTTGGTCGGCCTTCTGGTGGCCGCGATCATCGCCATCGTGCGTGTGCGCGTGGCCCCGATCGGCTGGTCGTGGGTGATCGTGGCGGCTTTGCTCACGCAGTTGACGGTGCTGGCCTTGGCTTGGGCCCGCGTGGCGCGGCTTCGTGCGCTCGCCCATCTGGCCCACGACGAGGCGCTGCGGCGCTATCGTTGACGGTTCATGCTGCATCGCAGCAAAGTGCGTTAATCTGCGGATTCCAACCCGTATCCCAGCGCTGGATGCGGGTCATCCACGTCAATAAAGGAATTCGCCATGACCCTGGATCTGGTCGACGCCGGCCGCGAGCTGCCCAACGAAATCAACGTGGTGATCGAAATCCCCAAGGATTCCGAGCCGGTCAAATACGAAGTGGACAAGATCTCCGGTGCCATGTTCGTCGACCGCGTGCTCTCCACGCCGATGCGCTATCCCTGCAACTACGGCTATGTGCCGCGCACCCTCTGTGGCGACGGCGATCCGGTGGATGTGATGGTGGTGCTGCCCTTGCCACTGGTGCCCGGCTCGGTGATCCGCTGCCGCCCGGTCGGCGTGCTCAAGATGACCGATGATGCCGGTTCCGATGCCAAGATCATCGCGGTTCCGATCGCCAAGGTGTTTGCCGGCTACGCCCACGTGCAGGATATCGATCACGTATCGCCGCACTGGTTGGAGCGCATCGGGCATTTCTTCGAACACTACAAAGACCTGGAAAAGGGCAAGTGGGTGAAGATCGAAGGCTGGGAAAACGCCGAGGCCGCACGCCGCGAAATCGTGGACTCCATCGCGCGTTACCAAGCAGCGCCTGCCCACGCCAAACCGCCGTCACGCTGATCCCATTGCAAGGCAGGCGCTGAGGATTGCTTTCAGCGCCTGGCCCAACGCAGGATGGATTCTTCTACTGGTGATGGATGCCGTATCGCATGCCGCAGCGGATCCAACCACGGGTAATACCCGCCGGACTGCGGCAGACGCGGGTCAGGCGAGCCGCTCAACCACGCTCCAGTAATTTGCGCAGGTCGATGATGGCGGCGTTGGCGCGTGAGATGTAATTGGCCATCACCAAGGAGTGATTGGCGAAAAAGCCGAAGGGGCTGCCGTTGAGCACGATCGGGCTACCGAGGGGCACCTGGGTTTCTTCCAGCTCGCGGATGATCTGGCGCAGGCTGACCAAGGCGTTCTTGTCGCGCAGCACGCCATCGAAATCGACTTCGACTGCCTTGAGCAGGTGCAGCAGCGCCCAGGTCGAACCGCGAGCTTCGTAAAACACATCGTCGATCTGCAACCACGGGGTTCGCACCATCACCAGGCCGTCATTGGCAGCGGCCTCGCCGTCGTTGGGATCGGTATCCAGCACTGCTTGACCGGCGCTGGCCGACAGCCGTTGCGACAGTGAGCCCAGGCGTTTTTCCACCAGCGCCAGCCAGTCGGCGAGGTTGTCTGCCCGCGCATAGAAGCGCGTGTTGCCCGTCGGGGTGGAAAGGCGGGTGAGGTAGGCCTCCAGATAGTCCACGCCTTGGCGATACTGGCTTTCGCTGGATGGCAGCAGCCAGCGGTCATTGGGCGAAGAGAACAAGGGTTCGGCCTGCGCCAAATCCGCATCTTCAACGCTTTGGGTCTGCGAGCGGGAAAAGTCGTTGCGCAGGGCCTTGGCGAAATCGCGCACCTGTACCAGCACGCCAAACTCCCAGTTGGGCATGTTGTCCATGAACACCCCAGGCGAAAGCATGTCGTTGGACAGATAACCACCGCGCTTGTCGAGCATGCTTTCGGTCACCGCGATCAAGGTCCGTGTGCTGGTGGTGCCCTCCACCACGACTTGCTGGTGTTGCTCGGCCGCACTGCGACTGGCCTCCACCACATCAAAGGGCCGCGGCTCGAAGTCCCACCACCACATCAAGGCCAGCGTCGTCAGAATCAGCACGGCGAGCAGCACGGTGCCCAAGCGAATGTAGAGATGGGCGGGTTTGCCAACCGGCGTGGGAAGGGCGTCATTCATGGCCACAGTCCTGGCGAGAAAGCCATAGCGTAACGCGCCGGCATAGGCGCGGACGCCGGTTCGTGCTAAAACGCCGGGCCTGCATCGGTGCTGTAGCACCCATCAACCCACTCCATTGTCCGAGGCGATCACCGTGAGTCCGCTTCCTTTGCTGCGCAAACCCGAATGGGAACAGCGCGATGCCAGCCGCCGTGCGGCGGCCGTGACCTGTTTGAACCATCCCGATCTTTTGGCCCGCCTGCCGGACATTGCGCGCAGCGATGTCGATGCCAAGGTCCGTGGCGCCGCGGTGCGACGTCTGGATGACCTGGCCCTGCTGGGCGATCGCATGCGCAATGACAGCGAAGGCGAGGTGCGCAGTGCCGCGCGTCAACGCTATCTGCAACGCCTGTTGGAGGTGTCGGTGGCTCCGGCCGAGCGCGAGCGCGTGCTGCAGGTCGAAGTCGATGCGGACGTCCTGGCCGCCGTGGCCGAACGTGCGCCGGAGCCGGCCTTGCGGCGCCTGGCGCTGGAGCGTCTGGCGCGCCCAGGGCTGGAAGCCGAGCGTTGCGTCAAGGATCCCGATCCCGCGCTGCGCCAGTGGCTATTGGAGCGCATCAGCGAGGTGGCCGTGCTCGAACGCATCGCCGAACGGGCGCGCAAGACCGACAAACTACTCACCCGCCTGGCGCGCGAGCGTGCGCAGCAATTGAAGTTGGCTTCAGGCGATCCTGTGGCTATCAATGCCCGCGCGCTTGCCATCTGCGAAGAACTCGACAACCTGCGTCGCACGGTTGCCAGCGATGCGTCGAGCCGGCAAGACGCACTGGCCAAGGAATGGAACGGGCTGCGCGGCCAGGTCGATGAGGCCATGGATCGGCGCGTCGCGGGTTATTTCGCGGCACTCGACAACGCGTTGGCGGGTCCACCGCCGGCCGCCCCGATGGTTTCGGACGGCATCGAAACCCCAGCCGAGTCCGTCATGGAGTCGGTGCGCGAATCGGACACGGCACTCAAAGTCCTGCTCGATGAGTTGCAGGCGCGCGCGCCGCGACTGGATACACGTGCACTGGTCGACCTGGAGAAACGCTGGCAAGCGCGGGTGCGCCAGATTGCGCCCCTGCTGGCCGATGAAACGGTGCTGGAACAGGGCTTTCACGCCATTGCCCAAGGCCTGCATCACGGTTTCAAGGAACGCGCACGCCAACGCGACGAGATTCGTGCGGCCCTGCCGGACAAGATCGCCGCCCTGGAAGCGGCCGTGGCTGCAGGGCATGTGACGCAAGCGCAAAGCTTGCAGCGCGAGCTCGACAGCGACCGCAGCCATCTGGGCGAGCCCTTTGCCAACGCCTTGGCCCGTCGGTTCGGCGCGGCGGTGAGTGAAGTGGAACGACTGACGCGTTGGCAGCATTGGTCCGGCAACAAAGCACGCACACGCTTGATTGGCGAGTTGGAAGGCCTTGCTGGCAGCGGTCTGCACCCGGATGCGCTGGCCGAGCGCCTCAAGGAATTGCAAACCCACTGGCGGCAGTTGGATGAAGCCGAAGCACGCGCGGCCGATACGCCGGAGCACCCGCTAGCGGCGCGCTTCCATGCGGCCGCACGACGCGTGATGGCACCCACACGCGCCTACTTCGAAAAACGCCACGCCATTCGTGGTGAGCGCAGCGAAGAAACCGAGGGCTTCATCCAGCAGGCCCACGCCACCCTTGAACAGACAAGCACGGTACGCGATCTGCTGGGTCTGCGCCGACAGGTCATCGATCACCTGCGCCTGGCGGACGAACTGGAACCTGCGAAGCGGCGCGAAGTCGGGCGCAGGCTGCGCGACTTGCTCAATCAAATCAAGCTCGCCATTGGCAGCCTCGAATCCGAAGCCGAGATGGCCAAGCGCAAGCTATTGGCCAACCTGCGGCGCGATCTGATGCATGCGGAACTGGAAGCGGCCTTGCCGATCGCACGCCAAGCACAGGCAGCGTGGAAAGCCTTGCCGCGTGCCAGTCGCAGCAACGAAGACGCATTGTGGGAGGAGCTGCGCGGCCTGATCGATCCTTGGTTCAAACAGGCCGATGCGCAGCAGCGCGAACAGCATGCGAACCAGCACGAGCAACGGCAACAAGCGCAGGCGATTGTCGCCGAGCTGGAGCAACTCGCCAGTGCTGATGAAACCACCCTGGCACAAGCCGACACGCGCCTGGCCCAAATCGCCACACGTTGGCGCGCCTTGAGCGAGCAGGCTCGTGCCAGTGCCGTGAAACCGGAGCCACGTTCGAACGAACGCGTCCACGCGCCGCGCAAACCGGTATCGCATGGCCTGGACGAGCGTGCGTATGACCGTGCGCTCGAACGCCTGCAGGCTGCACGCGCACGGCAACAGCATCAGGCCGATGCGCAGGAGTTGCAGCAACTGCTGGCGGTCAACGAACTCTGCGCTCGACGTGATGCTCTGGCGGTCGATTCGACCGAGGCGTTGCAATTGACCCGTGAATTGGAATCACATGACCTAGCTGCGGATGCGCGCGCCGCAAGCGCGGCGCGAAGTCGCGCAGCACCGGGTTCGGCAGCCGACATCGACACACAGGCACAAAAGCTCGTCGTGCTGGCCGAGCTCGCGGTGGGCCTCGAGTCTCCCGAACACGCGCATGCCTTGCGACGAAAACTGCAGATCGAACGGCTTTCAGCGCACCTGTCGGGATCGGGCACCAACGCAAATGAAGTGCGTTCGCTTCTACTGCAGTTTCTCGCCCTGCCACTCTCCACGATGGCCTTGCACGATGAGCTGAGTGCGCGCTGGAAGCGCGTCCTGGAGACCAAAGCCCGCTGAGCGGAAATGCCGTCCTGGTGAGTGCCGCGAAATGATCCATGGCTTGAGTGCGTGATCGCGACCACGCATCGTGCTGCGAGGTCCGCAAATCTGGCGAGTGCTTGACCTAAGTCATGTTGCACCCGAAAGCCGTGGCCTAAGGTGCGGCTTGGACGTGGGCGCGTGCGGCCTGCGTGACTTCGGGTAACTCTTGGGGAGTACGGGCTATGTCGCAGCGTGCGATGGATTGGTTGATTGCAGTGGTCGGAAGCATTCTGGCCATTTGGTTGTC
>CAUJJS010000056.1 GCA_963205415.1 Pseudomonadota bacterium | reverse complement strand
CGCGGTAGATCCATGCGTGCCGGATCGTCGATGGCATCGAGCAGGTCGCGGCGGGCCAGTCGTCGGGTTTCGCGTTGTGCTTCCTGCGGCAGCGCCAGCATGCTTTGAAGCCAGGTCAGAGCGCGTGCGCTCACTTCCGGCAAGGGCAGTAGCTCATCCACCATGCCGATGGCATGGGCTTCCTCGGCACTCGGCATCGCGCCAGCCACCACCAAGCGCTCGGCCCGATAGGCGCCGACCACGCGACGCAGCGCGAACTGGATGGCATCGGGCACGAACAGCCCGACCTGAACTTCGTTCAAGCCGATGCGATAGGGCGATGCCGGCGCGTTTGGATTATCCGAACGTGGGCTTTGCGCCATCACGCGGTAGTCGCAATACAGACTGATGACCGCACCACCGGCCGGGCTGTGGCCGGTGATGGCTGCGACCGACAGCAGAGGCGATGCGGCCAGCGCACGGCAAACCTGCCCGAAGGCGAGCCACGTGGCCTCGACCGCGGCCACGCCTTGTTGCATCAGCCAAGGCAAGTCCAGGCCGGCGGTGAAGACGCCCGGCTGACCGCTGATGATCAAGGCGCGCGCGCCTTGGGCGGGAGCGGCTTCGATGGCATCGCGCAAGCTGGCCAGAAGTTCCTGATTGAGGGCGTTGACCGGCGGACGCGCGAGGCGCAGCTCAAGGATGCCGTCGTGATCGATGCGTTCGAGCATGGGAGAAATCACACAATGAGAAAGGCCATGAGCCTAGCAGCTTCATGGCCTTTCCGTACTGACAGGTATGGTTTGTGATCTGACGGGCTCAGGGGCGCACATTCATGGGCCAGCGGTAGCTCACGCGGTAGCGCACCGTGGCCGAACCTTGGGCCGGAACTTGGACATCAAAACCGATGGCTTGGGCGTTGAGCTTGTTCCATTTTTGGGAGGCTTCGGTGATCTCCCAGTCCTGCCAGCGCGGCAAGGTTTCGCGCAAGTTGATGGTGACGGCCTGCGACTTGGCGTTGGAGAGGCTGACTTCGATGGTTTCACTCAGGCTCAAGCGGTCATCGGAGAGTGCCATGTCGCTGGAGCTGCGACGGGCCTTGAGGTCGAAGGCTTCGCCCAAAGCCAGTTCGACCTTCTCGCCAGCCGCGGTATGCGCCAGCCAAGCCTCACCCAGAAGGTCGTTGCCTTGAGATGCCTGCTGAAATACGCGTACCCGGCCATTGGGCAAGGGCAGGCCCAGACCTGAGGCCTTGTCGTTGTGAAAGACCAGGGTCACGCCCACGGGCAGCACCTGCTCATCGTTGCCGGCATTGACCTGCGGGCGCGATGGGCGGTAGCCGAGATCGGCGTTGCCGACTTCATAGCGACGCTCGAAGGGCAGATCGTGCGCGGCATCCAACAAACTCACCCGCTGCATGCTGCCGTTGGGAAGATCGACCGGCTTGGGCAGGGCGTAGGCGTGGTATTCACCCGAATCCTGCGCTTCCATGCCGGCGTCGTAGCTGGCGCTCGCCATGCGCGCCTTGGCCATGGGCGGCGGTGCCGCCATCACCACGTTGCCGGGCGCCGCTGCGCGTGCCCGTGCCGGGCTGCCGGCCACGAGGGTGAGTTGGCTGCCAAGGAAGTCCAAACCGGAGCGATTGATGACTTGGGCTGCACCCGACAAGCTCATGTGGCCGCGCTGCGCTGCACCGTCCAGTGCAATCAGGTATTCGGCCTGCCAGGCCATGCCGCCCGTGGCGTAGTCCACGTGCAGGTTTTGTGCGCCGGCGCGCGGGCTTTCAAGACTCCAACGCAAGGTCGGGCGCGTGTTGAGGTTCTCGGGCGCCCGTTCGAGTTCGAAGCTGTCGTAACGCGACAACACCTGGAGGCGGCCATCGTCTTGGCGAAGCGTCAGGCCATCACCCGCCGCCAGCAAGACGCCGTTGAAACGCCGCAAACTGCCACCACTGGCCTGTTCCACCGTCACGCGTTGGCCGATGGCCTGTTGCAAGAGCTGCGCTTGGTCGGGCAGGGCAAAGTCATAGCGTTGGCTGGTGATGCGAATGTCGGGATTGGCAAGCGTCAACTGCACGCTGCCGACATCGATGGCGATGGGCAGGCGATCGAGTGCGAGGCTGTTGGCGCCCGCGGCGAAGTCGTGCTTCCACGCTTGGCTAATCTGCGCCAGGCCCGGCATGCTGGCCGACGGGTAGCTTTGCGATACCGCGTCGAAATTGCCCGAGTAAATCACGACGCGACTGTCGAGGGCGAGGCTGGAAGTGCTTGCAAGAGTCATCGAAAGTGCCAAGGCCAGGGTGGAGAGTTTCATGAGGGTCACCGTGTCGGGATTGAACGTATCATAGGGCGATGAACGCACGTCTCTGGGTTTTGGGGTTGTTGCTGGCAATCCCGCTGTCGCCATCGGTTCAGGCCGCATCGGCCGGTGAGCTGGCACTGACAATCGACAGCGCACGCATCAATCCGGCACCCGCATCGGCGCCCGTACGCGCGGGGTTTGCACAACTGCACAACCCGTCCACGCACGAGGTGGTGATCGATGCCATGCGATCGCCAACGTTTGCGAAGGTTGAACTGCATGAGATGCACGTGCGCGACGGCTTGATGCAGATGCGACCGGTTGCGGTGTTGCGGATTCCTGCGCAGCAAAGCGCGAGCTTGGCGCCGGGTGGCTTGCACCTGATGCTGTACCAGCCAAAGTCTGTGCTTGAACGGGGTGATCGGGCGCACATCGAGTTTCTGAGTGGTGCCACGGTGGTCGGTAGTGCCGAGTTCATCGTTGCGGCACCGGAGGACCTGCCCAAGGCTGCGGCCACGGCTTCCGAGTCAATGGATTGAGGAATTTCCATGCACAAACGTTTCGTGTTGGCCTGCCTGCTGCCCTTGCTGGCGGCCTGTGGTCAGAGCGCCGAGGCACCGACCGTGGCCACGTCTGATGTGCCGGCGCCGCAGCCCATGTCAGTGCGCTTTGCCACCTACAACAGCTCCCTCTACGACGAGGCCGACGGCGGCCTGATCGCACGCTTGGAGCAGGGCGATGAATCGGCACGCAAGATCGCTGCGGTGATCCAGTTGCAGCGCCCGGATGTCTTGCTCATCAACGAGTTCGACTACGACCCCGAACAGCGCGCCGCCGAATTGTTCCAGCGCAAGTATCTGGAGGTTCGCCATTCCGGACTCTTGCCGATCCGCTACGACTATCGCTACAGCGCGTCGGTCAATACCGGTGAGCCCAGTGGTCTGGATCTGGACAATGATGGTCAGACGGGCAGCCCAAACGACGCCTGGGGCTTCGGCAAGCACCCCGGTCAATATGGCTTGCTGGTGCTTTCGCGTTTCCCCATCGATGCCGCCGCGGTGCGCAGCTTCCAGAAGTTCTTGTGGAAGGATCTCCCCGATGCGCGACGACCGATGAATCCGGACGGTAGCCCCTACCATTCCGACGCGGTGTGGCAACAACTGCGACTGTCGTCCAAATCCCACTGGGACGTTCCCATCGAGACCGCGTTGGGCAAGGTGCATTTTCTGGTTTCGCATCCCACCCCGCCGGTGTTTGATGGCCCCGAGCGTCGCAACTTGGCGCGCAATGCCGATGAGATCGCGCTTTGGACGCACTACCTCGCAGAACCTGATGCCGCATGGCTTTGTGACGATCAAGGACGGTGTGGTGGACTGTCGAGCGACGCACGTTTCGTGCTGGCCGGCGACCTCAATGCCGATCGGCTCGATGGTGACGGCGATCATGTGGCCATCGCGGCCCTGCTGGATGCGCCACGCGTGGATTCAAGCTTCGTGCCGCGCAGCGAGGGCGCGATCGACGTCGCACAGGCCTATGGCTTCACACGTCAGGGGGATGTCGCCACCCATACCGGTGACTTCGGTTCGCACACGGGCACATTGCGCATCGACTATGTGTTGCCATCGCGGGGCTTCACCATCCTCGGGGGTGGCGTGTTCTGGCCGCGCAAGGAAGGTGCCGGATACGACTGGACACGGGCTTCGGACCACCACATGGTCTGGCTGGATCTGACCACGCAGGATGCGATCGACGTCGTACGCTGAAGTGGGTGAAGTCGGCCGGGTGGCTGATACCGGCGTTTTCGGATCCTCGCCACATCGGCCACAGGTTTTTGCCACAGGTTTTTGTTGACAAGCACGCCAAGCTCATTAAAATGGGCGGTCTTCGCGGGAATAGCTCAGTTGGTAGAGCACGACCTTGCCAAGGTCGGGGTCGCGAGTTCGAGTCTCGTTTCCCGCTCCAAAACATCGATCACGCACCCCGTTCGTGATCCGTCAAACAAGGGCCTTCATGGCCCTTTTTTGTTGTGCGCCCGGCACGGGCGCACTCTTGGAGGTGCAAGTCCTCCCACAAGCTGATCACGGCGAGTGAAGCGAAGCGCAACTGCGCAAGGGCGACCGAGCGTGGGGAGGAAGCGTGGAGCGAAGCTGCGGGCCGATG
>CAUJJS010000055.1 GCA_963205415.1 Pseudomonadota bacterium | reverse complement strand
GAGCACCGGGAAATCTCCATGCCGACCCTGCTCTCGACGCATCCGGCGGATGCGCGGCGCATCCAGCGCATGCGCGATGCGGCGGCCGACTGGAACGGCAATCCACCGCTGGTGCCGCTGCCGGTCGAGGAGGAGACTGGTACACGGCCTTGAACGGCACGCAGTCTGTGAGCGGCAATGCGCCTCGATCTTGACGTGGGCAGATATCGCGACGATTGCGCTGCCAGATCAGCGTTGCCCCAGCTGCGATACGCAAGCAGGTCGAATTCCGCGCAGGAAGAAACACAATGAAAAACACCAATGCCCACGCCGCCGAACAGAAAATTCCGCACTTCAACTCCGCAATCGGCAAACGCCTGCTGATTGCCTGGCTTGGCGCAGGAACACTCGATATCAGCTATGCCTTCATCGCCAGCGGCCTGCGCGGTCGCTCTCCGTTGGCCGTATTGCAGAGTGTGGCCAGTGGCTGGCAGGGGAAGGAAGCCTACAACGGGGGACTCGCGTCCGCCGCACTGGGCCTGTTCACCCACTTCGGCATCATGCTGGTGATGGTCAGCGTGTTCGTGTGGATCACCCGCACAAGGCCTGCGCTGCTGCGCAAGAGCGTCATCACGGGTGCCGTGTACGGCTTGGGCCTGTATGCGGTGATGTACGGCATCGTGTTGCCGCTCAGGTTTCCTGAGGTGTTCCCGCGCTGGAGTGGCTGGTTGTCGGTGACCGACATCCTCGTGCACATGGGGGTTGGTTTGATCATGGCCCTGGTCTTTGCGGGCAACAAGGCCGGCGGGGTGGATTCACGGTGAGCTGGGCGTTGCGGAAACCGGTAGCGGGATGACGCGACGTTGCTTGGTCCTGCGTGGAAACGTTTATTGCCCCGTGTCGCCCCACGCCATCAAATGATAGATGCCGTGCTCGCCGATTCTCCGGAAGCCGAGGCGCAGGTACAAGCGCATCGCCGGGTTCATCTGTTCGACGTGGATGCTGACCGACTTCCCCAGGCTCGCGGCACGAGTCATCAGCGTCCTCAGCATCGCCGTCCCCAAGCCGTGTCCGCGCGATTCGGGCAACAGCGCAATATCGACGATGCGCAATTCGTCCTTGCGCCAATGCAGGTACAGTCGCCCGATTGGAATCGCTTCGCGTTCGACCACGTAAAACTGCGCGTCGTGGTAGTGCGTTTGGTAGTGCTGATGCTGGGCATGGAACTGAAAGGCGAGGAAGTCGGCCTTTTGCGCCTCGCTCCAGTCGGTCTGCGCCAGTTCGACGGTACGGGTGCTGGCGTACACCCGTTCCAGGAACGGCAGATCGGTTTCGGTCATCGCACGCAAAGCGAGATCGACGGGAAGTTCCAGCGGGTCATCCACACGCACTGGCGCGACCGCCTTCACGTGAACACAGCCTCGTAGCGCATGCCTTCGGAGTCCGGTCCGATGCTGACCAGGAACAATTCCAGGTCGCCCAGCGCCGCATGCCTTAGCGTGTAGATGCGCTGGTCCAGGCGTGCGCCGGGTGGACCGCGCCAGACCAGCGAAAACTGTCGACTGCGCTGTCCTCGCCCTTGCACTTCGCGCAAGTCGGTGGCTTCGACGAGAACCGCAGGGATGGAAGTCTCGGCGATGATCTCGAAAATTTCGCCGAGCAAGGGCACAAACTGGTCGAGCGTGTATTGCGCTGTGCCGGGATCGTCCATCATGCCTCGCTCGACCGGGCTCACCGCCCCTTGCCGAAAGTCCTCGCTTGCGGGTGCCTTGTTCAGTTCTTGAAGGGCAGCAGGCGGTTGATACAGGCGACCGGTCCCTCAATACCCGGTTGCAGGAACAACTGCTCCGTGCACCAACCGCAATCCAGAGCATACGTACCTTCAGGCATGGCACCCGAGCGCGAACGGAACTGCAATCGATACTGCGTGCTTTGCCCGTCGTCGGCGAGCGGCTTCACGTTCACCAGTTGCAGGCGATTGCCATTCGCAAGCCGAAACGAGGTGCCAACCCAGGCCTCCGGGTTTTCCAGCAAGGTTCCGTGCCGTGAAGTTGGCGCCGCCGTTGCACCAAGGGGGATGGCGCCAAGCAGCGCCAGACTGGCCGAGTGCACAACAAAATCGCGTCGTTTCATGAGTGGCTCCTCACCCGCGCGGCGGGAATACGCCTTGCAAGGCGATGTTGAAATAGAACGTGAGGTAAGGCATCAAGTTGTTGTGCGGCTGGTCGCCGCCCGCAGGAGCCAGGGTCTGCGCGGACATCGGCTGCAGGCTGCTGGTGTTCGACTGGTAGGCAAAGCCGCCGATCGAACGTGCCAGTGAGCGGTTGGAAGACGGTGCTTTCAGATCGCCGTCATCCGACGAGGCCTGCATCGTGTGCGTGTGCGACGGAATCTCCGATTCAAGCAGGGTGACGGTTTCCGCGCCGCCGGTCTCGCCCAGATCGTGCAGCGACAGACCCGGGCCTTGGCCCGGATGCATGGGCGCGCGGCCCTGCAGATTCGGCAAGGCAAAGTTCGATTTGCCGTTGCCGCCATAGGTTGTCCCCAGCAACGAGAAAAGCGCCGTGTTTTGCGACAGCGGCAGCAACTGGCCATCGCACCAGGCCCAACCCTGGGGTGCGAAGTTGAACGGGAAGATGCGTATCTCGGCAACAAAAGGATCGGCCATGGGAGTTTCCTCAGGTTGGAGACGGGAAGATGCCGAACAATGAAATGATGAAGTTGACGCAAAGATAGGGTTGCAAGTTGGTGTGTGGCTGGCTTCCGCCGATGGCGCTCACCGCAAGCGGGCTGAGGCTGGAATTGGCGTTGTCCTCGATGTACAGGTTGATTGCGGTCGGTGCTGCAGCAACGTTGCCAACCGGAGAATTCGACGATGCAGGTGCGGTGGATGCCAGCACCGGGTGCGTATGCGCAGGGATCTGCTGGACCGTGAGCGTGATTTCCTCCGCGCCTCCGGTTTCGGCCAGGATGAATCCGTTGCCCTGATGGATGGGCAGGCGACCGCGCAGGTCCGGCAAGGCGAAGGTCGATTGGCCGTCGCCGCCATAGGTTGTCCCGATCAGATTGAACAAGGTTTCGTTCTCGGAGATCGGCAGCAATTGTCCTTCGCAGAACATCCAGCCCGCCGGAGCGAAGTTCCCGGCGAACATGCGAATCTCGCCAACGTAAGGTTGCGCCATGTCGGGACTCCTAGTTCGGGCTCGGAAAGATGCCCTGAAGGGCGATGCTGAACGACAAGGTCAGAAACGGCTGCATGTTGAGGTGCGCCTGACTGCCGCCAACCGACGTCAACGAAATCGGGTTGAGCGCGACCAGATTGTCCGCCGACCGGTAGGTGTTCAGTGCTGCGCCCAGGACCGCATTCGCCGGTGCGGGCACGTCTCCATTGTTCGGTGAGGCCATGGCCATATGCGCATGCGTCGGCATTTCCGCGATCGACAAGGTGTGCGCCGGCTCGCCGCCGCGCTCGCCGAGCGTGTGTCCGCTTCCCACATGAATAGGCGCGCGGCCACGCAGATCCGGCAGTGCGAAATTGACGCGGCCATCGCCACCGAAGGTTGTTCCCAGCAGTGAAAACAGCCCCTGGTTCTGGTTGATCGGCAACAGTTGCCCATTGCACAAGGCCCAGCCGCGTGGCGCAAACACGAAACTCATGATGCGAATTTCGGACAGAAACGGTTCTGCCATGACGGAATCCCCCTGCGTTCAAACGGTCGATCTGCGGGTGGCGATCGGTTTGCGCCGTTGCCACCCTACTTCATGAAGCACTTCCCGTGCCAGCTCTGCCTTCGCACGAGCGCCGTCGGCCTCGTCGGTCGACACCACCGTACCGGACACCCATCAGGGCGGCGTTGGGCAAGCCGCCCCATTCGTATAACCACCACCGGCCCCACTTGCCGAGGCACTGCCCGGCTCGCCGGCGCTGCCGGTGTTCTGGCCACGGATGAAGGCGACGACCTGGCCCAGGGACACGCCATCCTGGCCCGTGCCGCCGGCATAACCGGGCAATCGCACGGTGGCCTCCTGGCGCTTGCGCAAACGGAAATCATCGGGCGCCGCGCCACCGTGGCTGAATATGTTGGCGAGCGCGCCGGCACCGCCGAGCTGCACACACACCGCGTTGCTGTCGACATTGCCGAACACGTTGGTCGAGGTGATGCCGTGGTTGGTCTGGATGGACTCACGTGCAGCGACCGCCGATTGCTCATCGCTGATGTTGCCGGTCACGGTCAGGTTGAGCACGCTGTCGCCGTCGCCGGCTTCGCTCAACATGCCACGGTCGAAGCATTGGCGCATGGTGTTGTCGGTCACGGCCGCCGTGTGGGTTGCATTGCCGCGTGCATCGACATAGATGCCGTTGGCCTGGCTCGAACACGAGAGCAAGGCGCCGGTGGTACCGATGATGTTGTTGCGGACCCGGCCGACCATGCTCGCGGATGCCGCCGAGGTTCCCATCACGACGGCGTGCGCGTTGGAAATCGAACCGTTGCTGGTATTGCCATCGATGTCGTAGTCGATATCTCCGAGATATCCCGGCACGCCGGTGGCTGCATTGAGGGTGACGCCCTGGCCGAGGGCGGTCGGATGGCCGCCAATCATGGTGTTGCCGGTGAAATCGACCGAAAGCATGCCGCTGTTCAACGCCGCTGCCTGGAAATGATCGCCCTTGTTGGCTGCAAAACTGCATCCGCTGACGCTGACGGCAATCACCGAAGACTCGCCCGATTCCACCAGCACGCCATCGTCGTTGTTGTTGTCCGTGGAGCCGGTGACCGAGCATCCAGCACCACTCATGCTGACGGTCAACGGATCGAACGGCGCCGCCGTATCCTTGTTGCGGATCAACACCCCGCGATGATAGTTGCCGGTGATTGCGGTGCTGGTGATGCTCATGTTGCCGGTGGCGCCGACGAAGCCTGATGCGTAGGCGCCTCCGCCATCGCCGAAATCCAGGCCGACTTCGTCCAGCGCATTGCCGTTGTTGCTGACCGTGGAATTCGCGAGCGCGAAGCCGTTCACGCGATCACCGCGGATTCCATCATCACCGCCATTCTGGACAATCATGCGATCCAGACTGATCGAGCGCGTGTCGGTCAGAGCGATGCCCGCATTTGTCGTCGCCTGGATGGTGCCGCCCGAACCGGCGCTGCCGGTGCCGGTCACGCTCAAGCCGGCGCTGGTGCCGGTGGTATTGAGCACGATGCCGCTGGCCGGGTCGGCAGCCGCCGTGGCGTTGCCTGCGGAAATGCGCTGGAACGTCAGGCCAAGCGTGCCGATGGTCGTGCTGGACACATTCAGGGCCGTTGCGCTGACACTGTCGATGATATTGCCGGTACCTTGTACGGTGACCTGGGCTGCACCATTGACGGCATTGAAGCCGGTGCCGCTGGTGGTGTCGATGTCGAGTCCGCCACCTGTGAAGTGGATCTGCGCGGCGTCGTTGTTGTCGAGGTTGACCGCCGTGCTGGTGCTCGTGTTCAAGGTTTTGGTGGCGCCCGAGAAGGTGATGGTGCCAGCGCCGCGATTGAGCACATCGATGCCGTCGCAGGCGCTGCTGCAATTGAGGTTGCCGGACAGTGTCACGCTACCCGTCGCCGCACCGCTGATCTCGACCAGATTGCCGTCGCTGCTCTTGGTCATCGACCCGGCGTAATTCACCGTTGCCAGCGTGCCGGTACCAAGGAAACTCACACCGCTGTTTCCGCTCAGTGCGCCGTTGCCGAAATCAAAGGTTCCGCCCGCCGACGTCAGGTTGTTGAGCACGATGCCGTTGGTGCCGGCCGTGGAGGAGGTCGAAGTGAACGTTACGCCGGCAGCGCTGGCACCCGTGCCATTGAAATTCACGGCCGTGGCGCCCGAGTTGACGCTGGATTCCAGCACGGTGATGCCAGTCACCGCGGCTGCGCTGGTGCCGGGATTGGCGCCGGAATTGATTGCCACGCCACGCAGCAGGCCGTTGTTGCCGCCGAACGTGATGGTGTTGCCAATGCTGGGCGCTGCGCCCGGTGGCGGTGTCGCGTCAAGCGTGCCGTTGACTACCGCCACCACACCCAGCAGGGCGAACGAACTTCCGCTGTGACCTTGACCGATCAGATGTTCGTCGGCATTGAGCGTGTGTGCCGAGCCATAGGTGCCGCTGAACACATAGATTCGATCGCCATTTCCGCGGCCGCCGGGAATGTCGGCGAGCGAATCAAACGGATCGTTGAGGCCGCCGTCACCGCCCGCTGCCGCGCTGTCGTCGATGAAATACAGCTCGGGTCCGGTGATCGTGAAGCTGACCGTGGTCGCCGCGCTGCATTGTTGTGGGGCGGTGGGCACGCCATCGTCGCAGATCTGGAACTGGAAGCTGCCGGCACCGCTGTAGCCGCCGGGTGGGTCGTAGCGGAAGCTGCCATCGCTGGCGTTGATCACGGTAGCCACGGCACCCGCGGGCAAGGCGCTGCCTGCAACCACTTGCGCACTCAGGTCGCCGATCGGATCGTCGATATCGGCTGCCCCCTCAAGCAATTCGCCGGTATCGCTGGCCGCATCGATTTGAAGTTCGATCGCCGAATGCGTGGTATGCGATTTGACCGTTGCGGTGGGCGGGTCGTTGACCGGCAACACGGTGATACTGAAGTTCTGGATGCCACTCGTGTCGATACCTCCATTGGCCGTGCCGCCGTTGTCGACCAGGCGCAGCGACAGATTGGCGACACCGAACAGGTTGGGCGCAGGGGTAAAGCTCAACACGCCGGTTGCCGAGACTGCCGGTGCAGTGCTGAACAACGTGGGGTTGTCGTTGGCAGTGATGATGAAGGTCAGGCCCTGCACGACCTCGGGGTCACCGTCATCGAGGACGGTAATCCAGGGGTTGATGGACTGCGGACCCGCATCCTCGTTCACGCTCTGGTTCGAGCCGACGACAAAGCTTGGCGCGTCGTTGATGCCGATGACGGTGATGGTGAAGGCCTGCGCCGTGCTGGTATCGACGCCGCCGTTTGCGGTACCGCCGTTATCCGTCAGGGTCAGGGTGATCGTGGCCGTGCCGGCGGCGTTTGCCGCAGGGGTGTAGCTGAGGTCACCCGTCGGCGAAACCGTCGGCGCGCTGCTGAACAGGCCCGGATTGGAGTTGCCGGTGACGTTGAAAGTCAGGCTCTGACCGGCCTCGTCGGCCGGACCCGGACTGATCGCACTGGCCCATGCAGGCACGCTTTGCGCGCCAGCGTCTTCGTTAACGGTCTGGTCCGCACCGGGCGTGAAGCTCGGCGCATCGTTCACCGGATTCACGGTGATGTTGAAGTTCTGCGGCGCGCTGGTGTCGACGCCGCCAAACGCGGTGCCGCCGTCATCGCTCAGCACCAGGGTGATCGTCGCCGTGCCGCTGATGTTGGCTGCCGGGGTGAAGCTCAGAACGCCGGCCGCACTGATCGTCGGAGCCGCGGCAAACAGGCCCGGGTTGGTGTTGCCGGTGACATTGAAAGTCAGCACCTGGGTGACGGTCGGATCGCCGTCGTCGATGCCTGTGGCCCACGGGTTGACCGATTGCGGGCCGGCGTCCTCGTTCACGGTTTGATCCGGGCCGACGGTGAACACGGGTGCCGAATTCACGTTGTTCACCGTGATGGTGAAACTCTGCGCGGCCGAGGTATCCACACCGCCATTGGCGGTGCCGCCGTTGTCCATGATGTTGAGCGTGATGTTGGCGACGCCGCTCGCGTCAGGCGCCGTCGTGTAGGTCAATACGCCCGTCGACGAGACGCTCGGGCCGGAGGTGAACAGGCCCGGGTTGTCGTTGCCGGTGATGTTGAAACTGAGGGTTTGCGCTGCTTCGTCGGCAGGGCCGGCACTGAGCGCGGTCGCCCACGGGTTGACCGTCTGCGGACCAGCGTTTTCCAGCACGGACTGGTTTGCGCCGACGACAAAACTGGGTGCGTCGTTGACCGCGGTCGCAGTAATGCTCAGGGTCTGCGCGGCACTCGTGTTGTTGGTGCTGCCGCTGTCGGTCAAGACGACATCGAAGGTGGCGTTGCCCGACGCATTTGCGGCCGTGGTGAAGGTCAGGGTGCCGGTTGGTGAAATGGCAGGCGCGGCGCTGAAGGTCAGGGACCCGGTGGTCTGGGTCACGCTGAAATTGAGCGTCTGCAAACCGCCGTCGTTGTCGTTGATCGCCGTGGCCCAGTTGGCAATGACCTGCGCGCCGGCGTCTTCGTTGATGGCAACCGGTGCGCCACCGGCAAAGCTCGGAATCGAGTTGACCCCGATTACCGTGACGGTACTGATGGCGATGTTGCTGTCGATGGCGCCGTCATTCACTACGACATTGATCAGCCGCGCGGTTTCGCTAGGTGCAGTCGAGCCATTGAGGTAGCTGAGCGAGCGCAGTACGGTCTGGAAATTGGCCAGGCTGTCTGGACCGGCCAGGCTGAGGACGCCGGTAAGATTGTCGTAGTTGGCGACGACCGCTGTCCCGGTGGTATCCACGCTCAGGCTTTCGAAAGTGCCGTCGAGCAGGTTGCCGATGGTCACGGAGGCGCTGGCCAAGCTTGCATTGTCGACGTCGACTACGGTGAGCGCGGCGGCATCGACGATGGACACAGCCGGATCGCCTTCGGTATAGGTTGCCGCGAAATCGGTGCCAGCCGCCGGGCCGTTGAGATCGAGTGCCGGCGGATCGTTGACCGTGGTCACCGTGATCTGGAAGGTCTGTGCGGGCGAGGTGTCGATGCCGCCGTTGGCGGTGCCGCCGTTGTCCACCGCAACCAGGGTCACGCTGGCGTTCCCGGATGCATTGGCGGCGGGGGTGTAGGTGAGGGCTCCGCTTGCAGAGACTGCGGGGCCGGCGCTGAACAGCGCCGCATTGGTGTTGCCGGTGATGGTGAAGCTGACGGTCTGGCCGGATTCATTCGGCGGACCTGGGGAAATCGCGGTCGCCCAGGGATCGACCGTCTGCGCTCCTGCGTCTTCGGCCACGGTTTGATCCGGACCCGCGGTGAAGCTCGGCGGATCGTTGACGCCGACCACGCTGATCGTGAACGTTTGCGCGGCCGAGGTATCCACGCCGCCGTTCGCGGTGCCGCCGTCATCGACCAGGGTCACGGTCACCGTTGCCGTGCCATTGAGCGTGGGCGCCGGAGTGAAGCTGAGCACGCCCGCTGGCGAAACCGAGGGCTGTGCGCTGAACAGGGCGTTGTTGTCGTTGCTGACCGTAAACGCAAGGATCTGGCCACCTTCGTCGGCGGCACCTGCGGATATTGCAGTTGCCCATGGATTGATGGCCTGGGCAGGTGCGTTCTCGGCAACCGAGATGTCGGGTCCGGCAACGAAAGTCGGTGCGTCGTTGACACTGGCGACGGTGATGGTGAAGGTCTGCACGGCGCTGGTATCCACACCACCGTTCGCGGTGCCACCGTTGTCATGCGCACTGACACTGACCGTCGCCGTGCCGCTGGCATCGGCTGCCACGGTGTAACTCAAGGCGCCGTTTGCCGAGACCGCGGGCTGGCTGCTGAACAACGCGTTGTTGTCGTTGCTGACGATGAAATCCAGGATTTGGCTGGACTCGTTGGCAGGACCGACCGATAGTGCGGTTGCCCAGGCACTGATTGTTTGCGCTCCGGCGTCCTCAAGTATGTTCTGATCCGGGCCAGCGACGAAGCTTGGCGCGTCGTTGACCGGCGTGATCGTGAGGCTGATGGTGCCGGGAGCAGAAACCACCTGGCCGTCGTCCACGGTAAAGGTGAAGCTGTCGCTGCCGTTGGCATCGGCATTGGGCGTGTATTGCACGGTGGCCGACTGTGGTCCGGTTGGAACGATTGCAGCGAGCGTGCCATTGGCGGGTGCCGCAGCGATGGCAAACGTCAGCGGATCGTTTTCGGTATCGGTGCCTGCCAGATTGACGGTGACTGGCTGGTCTTCCAGGGTGGTGGCCGAACCCGCCACGGCAATCGGTGCGTTGTTCTGCAGGTTGGCGACATCCAGCCTGAGGAACACCCGATCATTCTCGATTGCAGCAAAGAACGCGAGCAGGTCAATCGCGCTTTCGCCGCTGCTGGAATCGCCCGCCGGATCCGTGGCCAGGGGCGACACGCCATTCCAGTCATTCACCTGGCCATCCACGATGAAATTTGCCGCCAGTGCGACACCGCTGAACAGGAAGACCAGTGCAGCGACATGCCACAGGGCGCGGCGACGTGCCACGCGTGCGCCGATCAATCCGACCAGCGCCGCCAGCAGGATCAGGGCGGGAATGCCAAGCAGCGGAATCGGTATGGCCGGCAAGCCCAAGGCGATGGGTGAGCCATTCGTATCGAGCAAGGTGTCCTGGCCTGCTGCGCTGGTCGAAACAATCGAGAAGATCAGCGACGGCGATGGTCCCGTGATCAAGCCCGACAGTTCGCTTTCCAGTTCGATCACGTCGCCACTGGAGGTGCCGTTGTCGAGGCCCACGGGATAATTGCCGCCGATCGTGCTTTCGGCAGCGAACACGCCACTTTCGCAGCGCGCCCGGTTCACCTGCTGGACTTGCGGACTCAGGCCGCCACTGGCGGTTACGCGCAAGCGGACTTCAGCGCCGGCTACCGGGCCTTCCACGCAGCCGGTGTCGGACCGCGCATCGGCGTCTACATAGATGGAGTAATCGTAGGTTTGCGCGGAGGCTGCGAAGGAAGCCAGCAACAGGAACAGCGTGGCCAGCGAAAGCGCCGCTCGACGTTTCAGTCCGTAGTCCATGGATGTCCCCCGAAAATTCCCGGGGCGGTCCGGAAGCACAGAGCAAATCCGGAACCCCGATTGGTTTGCGCACTGCCAAAAGGCAGCCCAAGCAAAGTGTGGACGTTCGATGGTACGCCGATTGGCGAAAAATGCGAACATGCTCGGAACAAATCCCAAAAAGCATTTCCCGCAGGATGGCGGTCAGGCCATCTGTGTGCTGGCGGGGCCTCGAATCAGGGGTCCCTGCCCATCAGTTGCTCGCCGGCGTGGAAGAATTCCCAAGTGCGATGACGCGACCGTCATCCAGCGTGAGCTTGCCGTCGCGCAATTCCTCGGTATCTGCATCGATGGTCACGAAGCGGCCGACCAGCAGGCCGTTCGCGCGCTCGCCTTCGATGCGGTAGGCAAAGGTTTCCGCACCGGAGGTGTTGCCGGTGGCGGTGAAATCCATCCGAATCTCGCGGATTTCACCCACTGCTTCGATCACGCC